>NZ_JBAVYV010000419.1:0-5591 GCF_049588435.1 Ilumatobacter sp. | reverse complement strand
CCCAGGTCCCGCGCGCGGGCGCGCACCGCCGGCGACGCGGTGGCGTGCGAGCGTGCCGGTCGATCGGGCTTTTCGGACGGGTCGACGGTCGGTGAGTCGGGTTCGCTGGTCGGCGTCGCCGAATCGGGCTCGTCGACGGCAGGGGGCGACGACGGCTTGTCCGTGGACTCGTCGCTCGGAACGGCTTCGGTCGCCACGTCGAGGTCCGCGTCGGGATCCACGACCGTCTTGTCACCCGTCTCGATGCCGATCAGCAGCCCGCCGACGGCGAGCACATCACCGGGTTCACCGTGGAGCGCCACCACCTCGCCGTCGACCGGGGCGGACACCTCGACGGTGGCCTTGTCGGTGAGCACCTCGGCGATCACCGTGTCGGTGGTGACCCGATCGCCCACGTCGACGAGCCACTCGACCAACTCCGCCTCGGCGACACCTTCGCCGACATCGGGCAGCTTCATCTCGAAGACGCTCATGAGTCGACCAACTCGCGCATCGCCCGACCGACCCGGTCCGGACCCGGGAAGTACGACCACTCGTGCGCGTGCGGGTACGGCGTGTCCCACCCGCAGACCCGCACGATCGGCGCCTCGAGATGGAACAGGCACCGCTCCTGGACGGTGGCGCTGAGCTCAGCGCCGAAGCCCGACGTGAACGTCGCCTCGTGCACGACGAGGCATCGTCCGGTCTTGCACACCGACTCGACGATCGTGTCGACGTCGAGTGGGACGAGCGTGCGCAGATCGATGATCTCGGCGTCGATGCCCTGCTCCTCGGCTGCTGTCTGCGCGACATGGACGAGCGTCCCGTACGCGAGCACGGTCAGATCATCACCGGCTCGATGAACGCGGGCGGTCCCGATGTCGATCGAGTAGTGACCGTCGGGGACATCCCCGAGTGGATGCTTCGACCACGGCACGATCGCCCGCTCGTGGTGACCGTCGAACGGGCCGTTGTAGACCCGTTTGGGTTCGAGGAACACGACGGGATCGTCGTCCTCGATCGCCGCGATCAGCAGGCCCTTCGCGTCGTAGGGGTTCGACACCACGATGGTCTTCAACCCCGAGACGTGGGTGAACAGTGCCTCGGGACTCTGCGAGTGCGTCTGCCCGCCGTAGATCCCGCCGCCGGTCGGCATGCGGACCACCAGCGGAGCGGAGAAATCGCCCGCCGACCGGTGTCGGAGCCGGGCGGCCTCGGACACGATCTGGTCGTACGCGGGGTACACGTAGTCCGCGAACTGGATCTCGACGCACGGACGCAAGCCGTAGGCGGCCATCCCGACGGCGGCGCCGACGATGCCTGCCTCGCTGATCGGCGAGTCGAAACAGCGATGTTCCCCGAACCGCTCCTGCAGACCCTGGGTGCAGCGGAACACGCCGCCGAAGTAGCCGACGTCCTCGCCGAACACGACGACGTTGTCGTCACGCTCCATCGCGACGACGTGCGCGTCGCGGATCGCTTCGATCATCGTCATCGCCGTCACGACGGTTCTCCCATCGAGTCGCGCTGTTCACGGAGGTGACGGGGCAGGTCGGCGTAGACGTCGTCGAACATCGTGCGCGCGTTGCCGACGTCGCCCGTCTTGACCGAGCCGTGTGAGTCGGCCTCGGCGAACGCCTCGCTCACCTGCGTGTCGACCTCGCTCTGGAGCGCGTCGTGGCGGTCGTCGTCCCACTCGCCGATGAACTCGAGATGTTGCCGGAGCCGCCGGACCGGGTCGCCCAGCGGGAACTTCTCGACCTCGTCCGGGGGACGGTAGACCGACGGGTCGTCGGATGTGGAGTGCGCGCCGAGGCGCAACGTGACCCACTCGATCAGGGTCGGTCCGAGATTGGTTCGAGCGCGTTCGGCCGCCCACTGCGACGCGGCGTACACCGCGAGGTAGTCGTTGCCGTCCACACGCAGTGCCGGGATGCTGAATCCGTATCCGCGGTCGGCGAACGTCGCGGACGCACCGCGGGCGAAGTCCTCGGGCGTCGAGATCGCCCAGTGATTGTTGACGATGTTCAAGATGATCGGTGCCTGATACGTGGACGCGAACACGAGTGCTGCGTGGAAGTCGGACTCGGCGGTGGCGCCCTCGCCGATCCAGGCCGACGCGATCTCGGTGCCGCCACTCAGCGCCGACGCCATCGCCCAGCCGACCGCCTGGATGTACTGCGTCGCGAGGTTCCCCGAGATCGTGAAGAAGCCGAAGGACTTCGACGAGTACATGACCGGTAGTTGCCGACCGTGCAGGGGGTCGTGCTCGTTCGACAGCACCTGGTTCATCATCGTGACGAGCGGATACCCGGCAGAGATCAGGAGGCCCTGCTGGCGATAGGTCGGGAAGTGCATGTCGCCGGGACGCAGCGCCTGCTGTTGACCGCACGCGATCGCCTCCTCGCCGAGCGACTGCATGTAGAACGAGATCTTGCCCTGACGGTGTGCTTTCAGCAGACGGGCGTCGAAGCTGCGCACGAGCATCATGTTGCGCAAGCCGAGCAGCTTCTGCTCGACGGACATCTCGGGGACCCATTCCCCGACCGCCTGGCCGTCGTCGTCGATCACCCGAACCATCTGTTTGCGCATCAGGGCGACCCGCTCGACCTTCTCGTCGAGCGCGGGTTTCTGCATCTCACCGGCACGGCTGATGTAGCGGACCCGATCCGGCGGATGTTGACCGCGCGCCGGCTCGGGGATCCGCAGTCTCAGCGGCGTCTCGGCCTCGTTGCCCTGTGGTGCCATCGAATCCTCTCGTCGATGCCAGACAGTAGTGCGAGGTTGAGGCGGATGTCGGCCGACCGAACCCTCGTCCGATGGCGCTCGGATTCGTCGATCGCGGGCGAGCGCGAAAGGCCGGGTCCTCTATGTGGTCGACGTGCCAGAATCGACACGTCCCACACGCTCTCCGGAGCGAGATCCCCGATGTCGAAGGATTTTCCGATGCCCCGCGCCCAACTCATTCTCGTCACCGTCGCCAGTGTCGCCCTTGCCGCGTGCTCGGGTGGTGATTCGACGTCGGACGCCAGCGCGGCCGAGGATCCCTATGTCGATGCACTGCTCGATGACCTCGAAACGGATCCCGAGTTTCCCATCGGAGAGGCCGAGGCCGAGTGCATCGCCCGCGGCGCGGTCCAAGCGATCGGGGTCGAATCGCTGGAGTCGGCCGACGTCTCTCCGGAGGAACTCGCCCAGGCCCCGGCCCTCGCCGACCTCGACGCCGACCTCGGCTCCGACATCGAGGCGCGACTGACCGAGCGCATCTCCGAATGTGACGGCCTCGCTGACGTGATCGTCGCGGGAGTCACCGCCGACCTCGGCGTGACCGACGGTTCGCTCGATTGTGTCACCGAGGAGTTCGATGTCGAGAAGTTCTCGGCGCTGCTCGCATCATCGCTGCTCGACGGAGGCGATTCCGGCGCGGTGGGTGAGGCGTTCGGTGAGGACGTCGTGCTCGGATTGTCCGACGACTGCTCCAAACAGCTCTTCCTCGCGATCGGCGTCGCGGAGGGTGCGATCGATGAAGGGCAACTCGCGTGCCTGGAGGACGAACTCGACCCGGCCGTCACGAAGCAACTCATCGCTGCCGAGGACGGAGATTCCGATGCCGCTGCCGACGCAATCGAATCGGCACAGGCGGCACTGTCGACGTGCGGCGTGGACACCTGAGCCGTCCGGGACGCAGGCGCTCAACCACACCGTCGGTCGCGTGTGAACGAGGCGGGGGACCACGGTTGGTCCTACGCTCGTCGCCATGAGCCCCCGCCTGGTCGAACCGTCCTTCTGGAAGCAGCCGCTCGACGATCGGATGCACGAGATGATCGACATCCGCGAAGCCGGACCCTTCGCCGAGGTCGAGTTCTTCAACGAGATGATCGGGGAGACCGAGCGCTTCTACGCGGTCACCCGCTTCGACGAGGTCGTGGCGATCAGCAAGAACGCGAAGGACTTCAGCTCGGCACAGGGAGCGATCTCGATCGCCGACCTGCCACCCGAAGCACTCGAGTTCTTCGGTTCGTTCATCAACATGGACAACCCGCGCCACCAGCGGCAACGGGCGATCGTCGCGAAGACGTTCACGCCGACCGACCTCGCGAACGTGTTGGAGTCGGTCGAGACGATCTCGCGCGAGGTCATCGACGACTTCTGTGAGAAGGGTGAGGTCGACCTGGTCGCCGCACTGTCGCAACCGTTCCCGTTGCTCGTGATCTGCGACATGATGGGCATCCCGCGCAGCGAGTTCGACACCGTCCTGAACGCCACGAACGTGATCCTCAGCGGCGGCGATCCCGAGTTCATCGGCGACGGCGATCCCCTGATGGCGATGTTCGGCGCCGGGATGCAGCTCACCGAGTTGATGAACGAACTTGCCGACGAGCGCCGCAAGAACCCGACCGACGATCTCACGTCGAAGCTCGTCCACCACGATCTCGACGGTGAGATGCTCGCCCCGGAGGAGGTTGCTCCGTTCTTCATCCTGCTGGCCGTCGCCGGCAACGACACGACCCGGACCGCGATCAGTCACGGGATGAACCTGCTCACGCAGCATCCCGAGCAGCGGGCGATCTGGCAGAACGATCTCGACGGGGTGACGCCGACCGCGGTCGAGGAGATCGTCCGGTATTCGTCGCCGGTCACATTCATGCGTCGCACCCTGACCACGAGCCTGACGATGTCGGGCCACGACTTCGTCCAGGGCGACAAGGTCGTGATGCTGTACGGCGCGGCGAACCGCGACCCGCGAGCGTTCGCCGACCCGGAGAGCTTCGACGTGCTCCGCAGCCCAAACCCGCACCTCGGTTTCGGTGGCCCCGGCCCGCACTTCTGTCTCGGTGCGAACCTGGCGCGACGCGAACTGTCGGTCGTGTTCCGTCAACTGCTGACGCGGCTGCCCGACATCGAAGTGGTCGGCGACCCGGTGCCGCTCGATGTGGCGGGGATCCCGCTCGTCGGCGGGATCAAGCATCTCCCCGTTCGTTTCACCCCGACCGTCCGCTCGAACGTTACGTAACGGGTCAGACCCGTTCCGTAACGCTGTCGGTACGGTCGTCGTGCCATGGCCGTCGCGACCGACACGTTCCCCGATCGGACGCACGAGCGACGGGCATGGATCACGGTCGCCTTCGCGACGATGTGCAGCGCCTTCCCGGCGTTCGCGACCGGAGCGCTCGGTGTCCAGTTGCGCGACGACCTCGGGCTGTCGGCGACCCAGATCGGTGTGGCGATGGGCGCGTCGTTCACGGTCGCGGCGTTGCTGTCGGCGCCGATGGGTCGGGTGGCGCAGCGTCTCGGTCCGCAGTGGGGGTTCCGCTGTGGGCTCGCCGTCTCCGCCGTCGCGATGGTGTCGATCGCGGTCGCGGGTCGCAGCTTCTGGCAATTCTGCGTATTGCTCGGCATCGCCGGAGCCGGCAACGCGCTGAACCAACCGGCGGCGAACCTGATGCTCGCGACACACGTCGGCCCCACCCGGATGGGATTCGCGCTCGCGGTGAAACAGTCCGGGATGCCCGCAGCCGCGCTCCTCGGCGGCGGGGCGGTTCCGGCGATCGCGCTCACCGTCGGCTGGCAGTGGGCCTACGCGATCGGTGCGGCTCTGGCGATCCTCGCGT
>NZ_JBAVYV010000418.1:0-4103 GCF_049588435.1 Ilumatobacter sp. | reverse complement strand
GACCGTGCTGTCGGGAGCGGCGCTGGTCGCGTCGACGATCGAGGCCGACGTCCTCCCGTCGCGAGTCGCTGCGTACCGCCCGACGATGCTCGACGAGTTGTGCACGGCGGGCGAGGTGGTGTGGATCGGCGCGGGAGCGGTCGGGGCCCGTGACGGACGCATCCGCCTCACGTTCGCCGATCAGTTGCCGCTCCTCGCCCCCGGTTGGGAACAGCGCGATCGCCCCGACGGCCCGATCCACGAGTCGATTCGGGTGCTCCTCGCCGAGCAGGGAGCGAGTTTCTGGAACCAACTGCGCGGGGCCGCGCCGGCGTCGACCGACGACGAGATCCTGGCAGCGCTCTGGGACCTGGTCTGGGCCGGAGAGGTCACCAACGATTCACTCGCTCCGCTCCGCGCGGTGATCGACGGCGCGCGAGTGTCGTCGAGGAAGGCGCGTTCGTCGCGCGTCGGCGGGCGTCCCCGGCCCGGACGCTTGAACCGCATCGGTCCACCGGCGGGGCAGGGGCGGTGGAGCCTCGTCGCCCCGCTGCTCACACCGGTGCCACACCCGACCGAGGCATCGCACGCGCAGGCGTTGCAGATGGTGGAGCGCTACGGAGTGGTCACCCGCGAGGCGGTGCTCGCAGAGGGAATCACGGGTGGATTCACCAGCGTCTACGGGGTGCTGAAGGTGCTCGAGGAGCGAGGTCAGGTGCGTCGCGGGTACTTCGTCGACGGTCTCGGTGCCGCCCAGTTCGCCGTGCCGGGTGCGGTCGACCGACTGCGCGCCGCGCGTGAGACGCCTGATCCGCACCTGCATCCCGAGGACGTCCCCGACCCGATCGTCCTCGCGTCGACCGATCCGGCCAATCCCTACGGTGGCACGTTGCCGTGGCCCGAGACACCCGGACGACCGGCGCGCAGCGCGTCGTCGCTCGTCGTGCTGCGGGCGGGCCGACTGCTCGCCTGGTTCGATCGTCGTGGTCACCACGCGGTCACCTTCCCCGATTCCCTCGTCGACACGTCGTGGGCGGGAGCGCTCATGTCGCTCGTGTCGCAGGGCCGGGCCAAGGCGATCGAGATCCGCAAGGTGAACGGCGACACCGTGACCGGGGCCGATGCGCCCGACGGTTTCGTCGAGCTCCTCCGCACAGCGGGGTTCGCCGACGGCTATCGCGGCATGACGTTCCGCGGCTGAACGCAGTCCGCATGCGCGCACGGAGGGCGCCTGTCGATTTGACTGTTCCGATGTTGCGCAAGCAGGCGTTCATCGAACGCATCCGGGAGAACCTGTGGTTCTGGCCCGTCGTGACCGCGATCGTGTCGGTCGGCCTCGCCTATCTGCTGGCGCAGGTCGGGCCGTTGGACGACACGCCGGTCGACCCGTTGCTCGTCGACGTGTCCGCCGGTTCGGTCCGCTCGTTGCTCGCCACCCTGCTCGCGGCGATGGTGACGGCCTCGAGCGTCGTGGCGTCGCTGACGATCGTCGCGCTGCAGACCGCGTCGACGCAGTTCTCACCGCGCCTCCTGCGCAACTTCATCCGCGATGGCAGTACCCAGTTCGTGTTGGCCTACTTCGTCGGGACCAGCGGGCTCCTCGTGACGTTGACGATCGAGGCCGACGACGACACGGCGCGGGTGGCGGTCACGGTCGCGTTCGTCGCGGTCCTGCTCAGCGTGGTCGTCATCGCGTACTTCTTCAACCACGTCAGTCAGTCGATCCGGGTCGAGTCGATCATGCACACCGTGATGTCCGAGGCGTGTGAAGCGGTCGAGCGCCTCGATCACTGGTTGGCGACGGGAGTGCCGTGCGCCGATGACGCCGATCGGATCCCTCCTGCGGCGGGGCCGGTGACCGCGAGCCGTTCCGGCTACGTGCAACAGATCGACTCGGCGCTGCTCGGTCGGATCGCTGTCGATTACGGGGTCGACGTGCACGTCGTCCCGCAGCTCGGCCAGGCGGTGACGACAGGCGTGCCGTTCGCATGGACGTGGCCGGCAGCGGGGGAGGCGCAAACGCTGTCCCCGGAGGTCGCGAACTCGGTCGCCTCCGAGATCAGAGGGGCCTTCGAGGTCGGCTACGAGCGCACGATGCACCACGACGTCGGACTCGGACTGCGCCAGCTCGTCGACATGTCGATCAAGGCGATGTCGCCGGCCGTGAACGACCCGTACACGTCCATGCAGGCCGTCGATCACCTCGCGACGATTCTCGTGCGGCTCGGCAGGGTCCAACTCGATGATCACGCGTGGCCCCCGAACGGCCCGTTCCGCGTCGTCGTTCCGGTCGCGAGCTTCTCGGAGTTCGCCGAGCTCGCATGCGATCAGCTGCGCGCGTACGGAGGGCGAGACGCTGCGGTCCGGAGTCGCCTGATGATGATGTTGCGCGACGTGGCAACCGCGGTGCCGGCAGAACACCATCGAGTCCTCCGGCGCCTCGTCGTCGACTGCGGCGACTCGTCCATCGCGATGGATCACGAACGCGATCGTCGACGCGTCGACGAGGTTCGCGACGAGGTGCTCGAATGGTTCGACCACCGGATCGAGCCGAGACACGCCCTCCGTGGAGGGCTGTGACGCGGTCGAGACCCGCCGATCCTCGCCGGTCCCGGCTTCAGCTCGGGGCGACGCTCGAGTCGGGGACCCAGTTTCCGTGGAACCCGAAGGGGACCCGCTGCGGGAGTTGGATCGAGGCGACCTCCGGTCCGGCGATGTCCTCCGCGTCGAGGATCTGCAGTTCGCTCGAGTCGGTAATCGCGTCGTAGACGACGGTGAGGATCCAGCCGGCGTCCTCGGTCGTGCCGTCGGCTTTGGGGACGAACACCGGCTCGGCGCCGCCACGACCGTGGCCGAACTCGTGAGCCGAACTCGAACCGGTCTCGGTGTCGATCTTGAGGATCGCCCCGTGGATGTTGCGGTTGTAGGCATCGCCGGTCGTGAACTCGGACGTGTAGCCGTAGCGGTGCTGCTTGAGCCCGTAGCGCGGGTTGTGTCGCGGGAACTCCTGCGGACGATCGTCGATGCGGGTCTCGCTGACCTTCCTCGCGACGGGGTCGATCACCCAGCGGTCGAGCGTCGAGAGGTTCTCACCGAACGGTCCGTGTCGCTCGTCGATCATGATCGCGTCGTACCGGCAGACGTCGACCACGACCGTTCCGTCGGCCGCGTCGTACGCGTTGAGGGGATGAAACACGTAGCAGGGGTCGACGTCGCACCAGATGATGTCGTCGGCGCCTCCGTCGCGCGGCAGCAATCCGACTCGGCAGGGGCGGTCGGGATCCCACTTGAACGGGAATGCGTAGCCGGCGGTCAGGACGTCGAGATTGACCGTGACCGACAGGTCGTAGATCACCGCGTACTTGTCGGTCAGTGACATGTCGTGGATCATCGGCATGTCGGAGACCGGGATCGCCAGGTTCTTGGTGACCCGCCCGTCGCCGCCGACCACCGTGTAGTTGACGTGGTCGATCAGGTCCGGCCAGTGGTAGTTCACCGAGTGCAGCTCGCGGGTCGAGGGGTCGTACTTCGGGTGAGCCGTGAACGGACCGTCGAGCGTTCCGTGGAACGGGTTGAACCCCTTCGGCTCGAGTTCGTAGCCGAGTTCGACGGGGGGCTGTCCGCCCTCGACCATCGCCCACGTCGTGCCGGCGAACCCGCCGACATTCGTGTTGGCCCCGAACAGCCCGGCGGCGCGGTCAGCGGCGTCGAGCACGAAGCGGTTGCGGTACCACTCGGCGCGCCCGCCGCGGAGTCGGACTCCGTGGACCATGCCGGTCCCGAGGAACCAGTGGTGCTTCGCGGGGTCGTCCACGCTCTCGGGGTTCGGACCGTTGCGCAACCAGCGACCCTCCAGATCGGCCGGGATCTCACCGGTGGTCGGGAGGTCGAAGGCGGTGAGTTCCTCGGTGACGGGTGCGAGGTTCCCGGCGAGGTAGGGGTTGTCGTGCGGGCGGCGGATCGGGAGATCGGTCGTCGTGTCGGGGTCGAGCGTGTCGGTCATGAAGTCCATCCAACACGATCGGTGTACAGCTGTCAACCTACGGCTCACGCATTTCCGAATCCGGGCATCTCGTGAACTCTTCCCGCGCTCCGTGCGCGAAGAGTTCACGAGATCGCAGGGT
>NZ_JBAVYV010000417.1:0-3273 GCF_049588435.1 Ilumatobacter sp. | reverse complement strand
GTACCTGGTCGACCAGATCGCCACCATCGACAACATTTCGGTGCGGACCGAAACCCAGGTCACCCACGTCGATGGCTCCGACCGGCTCGAACAGGTCGGTCTGGAGACTCCGAGCGGCAAGGTCGAGATCGCTGCCGATGCGATCTTCGTGTTCATCGGTGCTCGCCCGCGCACGGAGTGGCTCGACACCGTGATCGCCCGCGACGAACGCGGGTTCATCATCACCGGTGCCGCCCTCGAAGACGCCGACCGTTGGGGGCAGGAACGCAGCCCGATGATCTACGAAACCAGCATGCCCGGGGTGTTCGCTGTCGGCGACGTCCGCGCGCTGTCGCTCAAGCGCGTGGCGTCTGCGGTCGGGGAAGGAGCAGTCTCCGTCCACCTCGTCCACAACTATCTGACCCTTTGAACACCTCAATCACCCAGTGGCAAACGGGGTCGGCCGCCACCGCGCCACCGGCACCAGCACAGAGTTCGACAACGGATCAAGCCAACAGGACACCAGAGGTGCTGTCCGCTGGCCGCCGGACTGTGATGCTGGTGGTCTGGATCGGCGCGGCTCTCTCGTGTGGTTGATCGACGACGTCGCTAGTGGGCCCGGCTGCCGTCAAGCCCAGATGGAATCCCAAGTCTCGATGCCGATCGCGCGCGTCCTTCATCAGAGTTGCTGAACGCGGCGCTCACGAGTGAGAGCGACGTGACGCTGACCGCGGCCGCTTGCGAGACCCTGGACGCCTCGGGCGATGTTCAGCACACCGAGAGACGGGGCCAGTACGCACACGCACGAGGCAACACCGAAGTTCAACAATCCGATCATGTAGACCCGTCGGCGACCCCAACGATCAGCAGCCGTTGCGCTCGTCATGATCAGTGCCGCCATACCGGTCGTATGCGGCAACGAGCCATGACACCCTGCTCTCGCCGACTCCGAAACCCATCTAAGCCTCTGGCAGCGCGACCTTGCCGATCGTCCCGGTCCAAGAAGATCATCCCCAGACCAAACGCGGCCCCGAACACCGTCCTCGCTGTGTCCGGTGCACGTCGGCTGGTGCCGGTTGCGTCTGACGAGCAGCGACAACGACATCGACACTCGTTCCATCGGAGTTCGACGACTGCGGTTCGCTTCGGCCGGTCCCGATCCTCGTCGGACCCTCTAGGGCGGGGCGGCCGGGGGCGCCCCGTCCTGTGGTCCTTGCCGCGATGGCGGCGTGTCGGCGGTTACCGGTTCCTGAGTTGAGTGGGCGCTGGTCGCGCTCGATCTCGGTGAACCCGGCGCGCAGGAGCCGTGCAGAGAATTCGGCGACAGGCCAGAAGTAGGCCGTCGTGACCTTGTGGTCGAAAGGCGCGATTGCGTCACCGTCGAAGAACCCGGCGACGAGAGTGCCTCCCGGATTCATGACACGCCGTAGTTCGACGAGCACGGCGTCGAGTTCGTCCGGGGGCACATGTATCAGGGAGTACCACGCCAGGATGGCGGCGACGGAGCGGTCGGGGTGGGGGAGTTGACGGATCGACGCGAGTTCGTACCGGCCGACTGGATGGGTGGCTCGCGCGTGATCGATCAACCTGGGAGCCACGTCGAGCCCGATTGCATCAACCTCAAGTGACCGCAGATGCGCGGTGAGGTGACCGGGCCCGCAGCCAGCGTCGAGCACTGTGCCGGGTCGGATCGTCAGGTGCCGCTCGATCAGGGCGAGGTCGCGGGCGTGTACCTCGGTCGTGCGGACGAGATCGATGTACGGCTCGGCCATGTCGTCGTATGCCTGTCCAACCTCATCCACCATCGAGAACCCTATGGTCGGCGACCGACCCCCGGGCTCCCGGAGTAGTCGTCGCATCGTCGACAGACGTAGGTGGGACGCAGACCTTGCGAGTGCCGATCAGGTCGCGAGTTCGTCGAGAGGTAGTGGTTGAGTCTGCGCAGCCAGATCAACCATTCGCGACCCGAACTCCGCGAAGCATTCACCCGCTGGCAGTCGAGAGCGCACAACAACACAACGACGACGGCCGGTAGACCGCACGGTTCGGCACGTCCGCTCTCGGCTATCCGCTCGGGAATGCGCTGCACTCGGCCAGGCGTTGACGTCAACGTCAACGAGATCAGACAGACTCAACCCAATGGCTTCAGACTCGCTTGCCCGTCGGCTTCATCAGTGGCCCAGCTCGATGGCGAGTTCCGGCTCCGGTCGGGCGCGATGACGGGCACGTACTTCGACAAGTACCAGTTCGAACCCGACCCTGAACTTCTGAGCGCAATCGCCGCGGAACTTGTCCCGCTGATTCCCGACGGCACCGAGCTGTTGGCTGGCCTCGAGTTGGGTGGGGTGCCGATCTGCACGGCGCTGTCACTTGCCTCGGGCTTGCCCGCCGTGTTCGTTCGGAAGAAGGCCAAGGAGTACGGAACTGCGAAGCTGGCCGAAGGACCGGAGGTCGACGGCCGCCGCCTTCTTGTGGTCGAAGACGTGGTCACGACCGGCGGTCAAGTCGTTCTGACGACCCAGGATCTTCGCGAGCGCGGCGCAGTCGTAACCACAGCACTTTGCGTCATCGACCGAGAACAAGGCGGCCGGGAGAACCTCGCTACCGAGTCGATCGAGTTGAAGGCTGCCTTTACGCGCTCAGAGATCGAGCAATAGCAAGTCCAAGGAGGAACACAGCCCAGTGGTGGAGCCACTCGCTCGAGATCGCTCGGTCGGTTTCGCACATCCAGCAGCGAAAGATCGGCACATCCGATCGAGCAGACCCGATCAGATCATGCAGACGTTCGGTCGGATCCGAGATGCGCTGGGCGAGCCGCTCCCGCTGCCGGCGATGAGCGCGATGATGAGAATGTGGAAGCCGACATCCGCTCTTTCTCGGCCTCGATGGGCGACGACACCATCCGGGCTCGGGGCTCAATGCGCCCTTTCCGGACGTTTCGGAACGACGCATCATACGGTCGACGTGTGGGCGGTCGTCGTGCTCACTGACGAGATGCGCCAAATGGTCGACGCTGGACTCGGCTTCGTCGCCACGATCAACGCCGACGGCACTCCGAATCTGTCGCCGAAGGGAACCCTTGCGACATGGGACGACGACCACCTGGTATTCGTCGACATCGCGTCGCCGAACACGTCGGCGAACCTGGAAAGGAATCCGTCGGTGGAGATCAATGTCGTCGACCCGCTCATCCGACGGGGCTACCGATTCGCTGGAACCGCAGTCGTCCACCGTGGCGGATCAGTGTTCGAGCGCGGCGTGGGCTTCTACGAGGATCGTGGCACAGTCGAGGCA
>NZ_JBAVYV010000416.1:0-1533 GCF_049588435.1 Ilumatobacter sp. | reverse complement strand
TCAGGTGTCGGCCGAGGTGCGGGCGGAGTCGGTGCGCTCCGTGATCACCTTCGACGAACCGCCCGGCTGCATGGTCACGCCGAGGAGACAGTCGCCGGCCTCCATCGTGCGCTTCTGGTGCGACACGATGATCAGCTGCGCGTCCTTACGGAACTCCTGGATCAAGCCCAGGAACCGGTGCAGGTTCACATCATCGAGGGCAGCCTCGACCTCGTCCATCACGTAGAACGGGGACGGGCGCGAGCGGAACACCGCGAACAGGTAGGCCAGCGCGGTGAGGCTGCGCTCGCCACCGGACAGGAGCGACAGCTTCTTGACGTTCTTGCCGCTCGGCTTCGCCTCGACCTCGATCCCGGTCTGGAGGAGGTCATCGGGATGGGTGAGCTTCAGCTTGCCCTGGCCGCCCGGGAACAGCAGCCCGAACAACTCGGTGAAGTTGGCGCTCACGTCGGCGAAGGCAGCGGCGAACACGTTCTGGATCTCGGCATCGACAGCGGCGATCACGCGTGCCAACTCGCGGCGGGTACTGCGGACGTCGTTCAGCTGTTCGTCGAGGAACGCGTGGCGGATCTCGAGTTCGTTGAACTCCTCGAGTGCGAGCGGGTTGATCGGTCCGAGCAACCTCAGTTCACGGTCGAGCTCGCGCACGCGACCTGCGGGCGTTGCGCCCTCGGGAATCTCGGGCATCTCGGCGGCTTCGGCGACGGCGGGTTCGAGATCGAGATCGCGACGGAGCGTCTCGATCGAGGTCTCGAGCCGCAGCTTCGCCTCGGCTTCCTCGATCTCGGCCTTGCGCGCCCTCTCGCGCGTCACGTCGAGCTCGCGTTCCTTGTCCGCACGCTCGCGTCGCAGTGCATCCAGTTCGGACGTGAGGCCGCGCACCTCATCGCTCTGCTGGCGTCGGGTCTCCGCGAGTTCGCTGTGGTGGGCTTCGACGATCGCGTGACGGTCGGCGACGATCGCCGACAGCCGGTCGATCACTCCCATCGACCGCTCGATCACGACGCGCCGGTCCTCAGCTGCGGCGCGAGCCTCGGCATCGGCTTCGAGGCGTCGTTCGGTCTCGGCGATCCGGCGTTCGAGGATCTGATGTCGCTCGATCAGGCCCGCGTTGCGGACTTCGAGATCCTTGCGCTTGGACGCGAGCGCTGCCGCGCGCTGTTCGAGATGCGCACGCAGCTCGCCGCGCGCACGTGCCGCATCGGCCTCGGCCTGTTCATCCGACTCGAGCGCCGGGAGCAGGGCTTCGAGTTCATCGACCCGCTGCCGCTCGCGCTCACTGTTGCTGGTGAGTTCGCCGATCGATCGTGCCAGTGACTCGAGTTCGGCCTGCACACCACGTTGCTCACCCTGAGCACGGGCGAGGCCTTCCGACGCCGCCGAGAGCTTGGCGTCGTTGTCGTCGAGCCGACGACTCAGTTCGGATTCGCTGCGCCGCGCCAGGGCCAACGCGTCGGTCGTCGCTGCGACCGCGACGTCGGCGATCGCGAGTCGCGACGACGCTTCCTCGGCTGCGGTCTGTGCGTCCTCGAG
>NZ_JBAVYV010000415.1:0-2683 GCF_049588435.1 Ilumatobacter sp. | reverse complement strand
TTGCGACCGCAGCCTCACGATCGGCCGCGAGCCGAGCAGCCTGTGCTCCGGGTGCGTGGCTCGGGTCGGCCGCACGCATCGCGTCGATCGCCGCGGTCGCCATCTCGGGACGGAAGTGCCACGGGTCGGATCCGATGTCCCACTCGTTGGGTCCGCGAGTGCCGAAGTCCCGCAGGAAACGAGCGAACCCGGTCGCGTACTCGTCGGAGTCGGCATCCAGCCGGGACAGCTCCCACATCGTTGCCGACGGCGCGGCCGATTCGATGTCACCGATGCCCGCGAGGAGCGAGACGAGCAGTTCGGGCTTGCCGGTCTTGACGACCAGGTCGATCAGCGCTCCCGACACGAGAGCGTTGGAGAAGGTGTTGTCGATGTGGCGGAAGAAGAGGTGCTCGAAGAACGGAGCGAAGCCGCGGCAGTAGGCCATGAGTTCGGCGTTGCCGGCCTCGTCACCCGGATAGCCGGCGACGAAGCGGTCGACCTTCGCCTTGTCGTGTTCCAGGTCGGGCAGGTTCTTGGTCCGCAGCAGACGCAGCACCGTCTTGCCGAGACGAAGGGTGGACTTGAGGTTCTTGTCGCCGTCGCTCGCCGAGTATGCCGGCGCATCGGATTCACCGAAGAACATCGAGTCGATGTTCTCGACCTTCCCACCCGGAGCGCGAACGCCGAGGAGTCGGACGTAGCTCGCATTGATGTAGCAGTACCCGCCGAACACGCTGAGGATGACCATCCTCTCGCCGTCCGCAAGGTCGCCGTCGGCGGTGAGCCCCATCCGGACGAACGCTTGACGCCAGCCGTCCTCGGCGGCCTGGCCGATGAGGTCCCAGCTGAACGGCAGCACGACTTCGGGAAAGACCTCGCCCACATTGCCGCGCGTGTACAACGGCCAATGGGAGCTCGGCGGGTTGTCCGTCTCCCAGATCTTCTCGAACGTCACGTCACTCATTGCTTCTCCCACTTCGTGCTCCGCGACGAGGCGTCGCGGACGTGTCCGACAGGTCGTCGCCAAACTGCGCGTCGGTGCCAGGCACCGACGCGCATTTTCGATGGACGGGCCTCACCGGAGGCGGACCGGGATGTTGCGTGGACCGCGGATCTGTCCGCTGGTCCAGGTCGTCGTCTGCGACGGATCGACCCGGTACTCGGGGAACGCGGCACACCATTCCTGGAACGCGACCTTCATCTCGAGACGTGCCAGGTTGGAGCCCAGACACCGATGGATCCCGAGGCCGAAGGCGACGTGCCGGTTCACCTCCCGATCGATGACGAACTCGTCGGCCCGGTCGAACGATGCGGGATCGTGGTTGGCCGCAGGGAACGTGACGAGCACCTGATCGCCGGCGTGCACGGGACAGCCCGACACGGTCGTGTCACCGATCACCCGCCGGCCCATCGTGACCGGCGCGTAGTACCGCAGCACCTCCTCGCTCATCGTCAGCCACAACGGATCGCCGAAGGGCGTGCCGTTCAGTCTGGCGAGATCGTCGGGGTGGGTCCCGAGGTGCCAGAGTCCCGAGCCGATCGCGCTCCACGTCGTGTCGATCCCGGCGAGGATCAACAAGAGCAGGTAGCCGAACTGCAGCTCGCGGTCGATCGGCTCCCCGTCCATCTCCGCCTGAGCGACCAGCGTCGCGAGGTCGTCCTCGGGCACCTTCTCGCGCGCTTCGAGCAACTCGAGGAAGTACGCGCGCATCTCGGCCGTCACCGCCTCGCGCACCCGGTTGTCCCGCGGCGCCAACTGGAAGTTCCGGTAGATCCAATCACGGAAGATGTCGGCGTCGGAATCGGGGACCCCGATCATCTGGGCGATGCCGTGCACGGGGATGTGCTGCGTGTACTCGGCCGCAGCGTCGGCGGTGTCCCGTCCGTCGAGTTCGGCGATGAGGCCTCGGCAGTAGCTCCGGAGCTCGTCTTCCATCGGCTGGATCTGCTTCGGGCTGAACGACGGCAGAAGCAGTCGGCGATGACCCTGGTGATGCGGTGGGTCGGAGGTGATCGGCGGGGCGGGTCGACGGACCGCGTCGGGTTGCGCGACCGACACCCATTGCGACGAGAAGTTCTCCGTGTCCTTCGCGATCTCGGAGACCGCCTCCATCGTCACGGGCATGAACGCGCGGCCGTACCGTTCGGTCATCGCCATCGGTGTGATGTCGCGGACCGCGTTCCAGATGTCGATGGCGTCGGTTCCCCACTGCGGATCGAGCCAGTCCCAATCGTTCACCCAGTCGACCACCGGTTCGGCGTTCACCGTCGACTCTTCGTACCCCATGTCGGAACCCCCCGCTCTGATCTGGATTCGACCGTACTCGCGCACGAGCACCCCGGTGGGCACACGACCGCGGTTCCCGCCCATCGCCGCCCACCCGTCGCCACCCACCGGCCGGTCTCGTGAACTCTTCCAGCGCTCCCTGCGCGAACAGTTCACGAGATCGCCGATCGGGCGGTCGTGGCTCGAGCGCGTGGACCGATCTCAGCCGTCGTGACCTTCGCCACGCTGTCGCAACCTTTTCGACACACAATCGTAACCTTCGTCGTCATGTCGAAACACAATCTCGTTCGCCGATGGCGGACCGCTGCGTTCGGGGCGTTCGCTGCCGGCGCGATCACGACGATTCCCTCCGTCGTCCACGCCGATCCTCCATCGGTACCCACCGCCGACGATGCACCCGCCCCGACCGACACG
>NZ_JBAVYV010000414.1:0-2405 GCF_049588435.1 Ilumatobacter sp. | reverse complement strand
ACCAGAGCCTCCCCCGTTGTCGGTGTCTCCAGGGAGTGGTGTTGATTCCGGCTGGGCGAATGCGGGCGCCGTCGGTATCCAGGCCGCCAGGAGCGCGACCGCTACGAGGATCAGGCCTCTGCGCATCGGTTCGTCTCATCGCGGATTTCTTCACCCCGCGTGCCGGACTGCGATCTCCACTTGCCGTCGACGAACTCCATTCTGACGGTGAGCAGAATCGAAACTGGATCGTCTCTGCGAAGGGCATCGCCACCATCCGGTGCCGTGCCGACTTCAAAGATGCGGTCGCTGTTGAACTCACACACGGTGAGGCGAGCGAGCGTCGGGTCACCGTCCACGAACTCAGCCGGCTCCACGATCGTTGCGACGGAGGGGTTGCTGTCATTCTCCCGGGCTATGAATTGACCTTCGGTGGTCCGACGAAGGTTCTCGAGAGCCACATCGAGGTTCGCGCCGATGAAGTGATTCTCGAGGTGTTTGACGTTCTCAGGGTCGTCGGGGTTGCGGAGTACTTCCTTACCGACTTCGAAGGCTTCGAGGTAGGCGGCTTCGGCTTCATCGAGGATGGCCTGCTCGTCCACGGTGGTGGTCGGTGCGAGCGTGGTGGTGGTCGTTGTCGTGGTCTCCGCGGGTGTGCTCGCCGGGGCGGTCTCGGTGGTCATGGACGGGTCCGCGGTGACGGGCGCTGCCGATGTCGGAGCCGCTTCGTCGTCCGATCCGCCGGAGCACGCCGCCGCAAACAGAACACAGGACAACAACAGCGGGGCGGCGCGTGTCATGGGCCGATGGTAGGTGTTCGTCGCGAGGCGGTCGCGACGTCGACGGCTCTGTTGGCTGGTGAGCACATCTCGTCACGGGGTCGTCAGTTCCACAAACGGGAAGGCTCCCCGTGGTGGGTCGGGTGGAGTTGATCCGGGGCACGAGTGAAACGAGGGAGTGAAAGCCGGTGGGCATCGCAGCGCGCGGGCGCTAGCGTTCCCGTGTCCACTTTGCGCGAGTGGCGGAATGGCAGACGCGCCAGCTTCAGGTGCTGGTGTCCGAAAGGGCGTGGGGGTTCAAGTCCCCCCTCGCGCACGATGAACCCCTTGCAATTGCAGGGGGTTCTTTCGCGTTCAGGGTCTGGTGGCGGAGGCAAGCGCCGCGGCGACGGCGAGCATCACGAGCGACACGGCGAGGCCGACGGAGGTGACCGCGTGCGGAACCGTCTCGGTCGTGCCCAGGTTGCCGACGGCCACGCCGACGGGTGTGTCGCCGAACTCGGCGAGCGATGTCGCCCAGAGCCACGTCGCGATGCTGATCCCGCCCGCGACCAGGCCGAGGCCGTACGTGCGGACCGACAGGAACCCCACGATCCCGGTCAAGGCGATCAAACCCAGCGCCACCAGTCGGCCGGCGAAGAAGGCCCGTGGCAGGCCGACGAAACCGAGGTTCAGATCGAACGTCGACTCACCGAGCGGGATCAGTGGACCGGCCGCGAAGATCACCGCGCCGACGGCGCCGATCGCAGCGATCCACGGATTGAGTCCCGGGCGGCCGCCGGTTCCGGCCATTCGGAGGGTCGTGAGGAACACGAGCACACCGAGGACCCCGACCACGGCGATCAGGAACCACCCGAGGTCCCGGGTGATCTCCAGGTCGAACCCGTTGGTGTTCGCTCCGGCGCTCTGCGTGATGCCCTCGGCCGTGTGAATGGGAATCTCGATGAGGCCGATCGTCATCGCTGCCCACCCGGTCACCGCGAGTCCGGCCCCGCCGGCGAGTCCGGCTCCCCAGCGCAAGCCGAAACAGCTCAGGAACCCGCCGACCAGCATCACCCCGACCCCGATCAAACCGGCGATCGGAAGGTTGGAGCCGAAGTCCTCCAACATGCGGATCCCGACCTCGATCCCGCCGACGGGTCGGCTGGTCCGGATGTCGATCGTGTCCGCCGCGCCCGCCATCAACGACGCGCCGAGCGCGAGGATCGCCAGCAGGAACGAGGCGCGGAGGCGGAATCCGTGCGACTCCACCGTGTACTCGTGGACGTCATCGACGCCGTCGAACAACGGCGCACCCGTGGCCGGCAGCTGGTCGGTCACGGCGGGACCTGCGCCCGCGGCCCGACCGATCACCGACATCGTGGTCGTCGGTTCGTGGGCCACTCCCGATGCGGCGGGCATTTCGCCGGTGGATTCGTAAGCACCGGAGGTCGGCCACCCGACCGGTGTCGCCTCGACGATCTCGAGCACCTCGGTCTCGGCAGCCGATGGGCTGACCTGCGCCTCGACCTGGTCGGTCGGCTCACCGGCGGCGTCGTACAGAGCCACCCCGGTGTCGCCCGGCTCGCCGTCGGCAACGCCATCTTCGGCCACGCCATCGCCATCGCCACCGCCGCCATCGACATCGCTCGCGGCGCGGGACGGCCC
>NZ_JBAVYV010000413.1:0-2502 GCF_049588435.1 Ilumatobacter sp. | reverse complement strand
GTATCTGACACTGACTCCCACGGCAACTCCTCCTCGATCGAAGCCTGTCACGCCGCTCCGCAGCGATCAACCACTGATCGAGGCCGCGAAGGGGTCGACTCCGGGAGTCAACGGGCGGATCGATGCGGCTCGTCGCCGGGGACGTAGCGGTCCCATTTCGTCCTGGGGTGAAGTCCCGTCCAGCGATCGTCGTCTCAGTCCTCGGGGTGGACCTGGTGTTCCGTGAGTGCGATGAGGGCCGCATTGACGATGCTGCCGGCGTCGATGCCCGTGAGTTCATGGAGATCGGCGATGGTGCCGGATTCGCCGAACCGGTCGACACCCAGTGTGTACTGATGGGTGCCGATCGCGGAGCCGAGCCAGGCGAGACTGTGGCTGGAAGCGTCGTGGACGCTGACGACCGGTCGATTCCGTTCATCGTGCGGGATGAGACGGTGAAGGTGGCTCGGAGCACGCACGACCCGAGCGGTTGCGGTCGACTTCGTGAAGCCGGCGCGCCAGCTTCGGTACACGCGATCCGGGCTCGTGAGGTGGACGACGCTGGCGCGCACCCCTTCACCGTCGAGTTCGATGGCCGCCTCCAGCGCTTCGGGTGCCATCGCCCCGGTCGTGACGATCGTGACGCCGGGTCGACCGTCCGGCGGGGCATCGACGAGTCGGTAGCCGCCGTCGAGCACGTGGGTTCGGAGGCGGGCTTCGCCGAGCCGCTCGACCGAGTCGGCGAACGGTTGCTGGTCGATGGGCCGAGTGGACAGGCGGAGGTAGGAGCTCGTGCCGTCGGGGCGTCCGAGTTGGTCGAGCGCGTCGCAGAGGATCCAGTCGACCTCGGTGGCGAACGCCGGCTCGTGATACGTGACGTTGGGCAGTTCGGCGCCGACCGATGCGGTGACGGTCGATTGGTGCGCTCCGCCTTCGGGGGCGAGTGTCACCCCGGCGGGGGTGCCGGCGACGACGAACTTGGCGTCGTTGTACAGGCCGTAGATGAAGGCGTCGAGACCGCGCAGCACGAACGGGTCGTAGACGGTCCCGACGGGGAGGAGGTGCTGTCCGTGATGGTCGTGACTCAACCCGAGCTGACCGAGCAGCATGAACAGGTTCATCTCACTGATGCCGAGTTCGATGTGCTGACCGTTCGGACCGGGCGCCCACTTGAGGATTCGGTCGGCGCCACCGTGGTCGGCGCGTTCGGTGTGGGAGTACACGCCGCGTTTGTTGATGAACCCGCCGAGGTTCGTGGAGATCGACACGTCCGGCGCGGTCGTCACGAGCCGATCACCGACGCCCTCGACGTCGGCGAGACTGGCGAGAACACGACCGAAGGCCTCCTGTGTCGATGTCGATCCGCTGGTCGAGATCGATCGGGCAGCGGTGGGGATCGGAAGCACGGGGCGCGGCGGGAGCGGCGCATTGTTGATGTCCCCTCCGACGCTCCGACAGACGCGCCCGGCGTCGGAGTCGGGATCGAAACGGTCCCACTCGGTGTCGAGATCGAGGCCGATCGAGGATCGGAATGCGTCGATCTGTTCCGGGCTCAACAGCGCGGCATGGTTCATCGGGTCGCCCGCCATCGCGAGGCCATGGCCCTTGATCGTGTAGGCGAAGACCACCGACGGACGGTCCACCTCGGCATCACAGGATCGGAACGTGTCGGCCAGCAGAGCGAGGTCGTGCCCACCGAGGTCGGTGATGAGCGACTTGAGTTCGTCGTCGGCGAACCGATCTGCGAATCGCACGACGGCCGGATCGGCGTCGGCGAGGAACGTCCGGCGCATGTCGGCAGGCGCCAGGCCGAACAGCTCCTGGTAGGCCTCGTTCGGCATCGAGTCGATGTGCGCTTCCAGGGCATCACCGCCGGCTTCGCCGAATGCCGCGCCGAGACGCTGCCCGTACTTGGCTTCGGCGACATGCCAGCCGGCATCGGCGAAGAACCGCTTGAGACGGATCGCGGCGATGTCGGGAATCACCCGGTCGAGCGACTGTCGGTTGAGGTCGATGACCATCGTGAAGTTGCCGAGCCCCTGCGTGGCGGGATCGGCGATGGCCTCCCACACGTTGCCCTCGTCGAGTTCGGCATCGCCGACGAGCGCGATGAAGCGTGCCGGATCCTGCTCACCGAAATGGGAGTCGGTGTAGCGGCGCGTGAGCGCGGCGAAGAGCGGTGCCACCGCGCCGAGGCCGACCGAGCCGGTCGAGAAGTCGGACACGTCGGGGTCCTTCGTCCGCGACGGGTACGCCTGGAGGCCGCCCCGCTGGCGCAGCGTCGTCAGGTACGACCGATCGAGCTCACCGGTCAGGTACTTGATCGCGTGGTACACCGGTGACGCGTGGGGCTTGACGGCGACCTTGTCGTCGCCGCCGATGTGGTCGAACCACAACGCCGTCATGATCGAGACCATCGACGCACACGACGCCTGGTGACCCCCGACCTTCACATCGGTCTCGCCGCGTCGGTTGGCATGGTCGATGATGCGCGTCGCAAGCCACAGCACACGTCGCTCGATC
>NZ_JBAVYV010000412.1:0-1746 GCF_049588435.1 Ilumatobacter sp. | reverse complement strand
GGGCCTCGACGATGCTGAACTCCTGGCGCGCACGTTGAACAACCTGTACATCTCGATCTGGCGACCGGACAACACCGACGAACTGCTGGCGATCACCGAAGAACTCCTCTCGCTCAACAACGTCAGTCAAGACGTCGAAGCGACCGCAGTGCTCCATCGGGGACCGCTCCTGATAAAGGAGGGTCGATTCGACCGCACATCGACCGACTGGACCGACCGAGCGGCCATCGCCGCACGTACGCGGAGCCCCGAACGGCTCGGCCAGTTCGAGGTTCAGGCAGCAACGCTCAGCTTCATCGACGGAAGACTCGATGAAGCATCTCGCCGTTCCGAGGAGGCATGGGCGCGAGTTCAGGCATCGAGCACCTGGGGAACCGAATGGGTCTACGCCCTCCAGCAATTCATGACCAGACGCGAACGAGGCGACGTCGAGGGCATCATCGATCAGATCCTGATGCTCTCACGTCGAGCCGATCTCGACGTCGCTCGGCCGCTCGCACTCCTGGCACAGATCGAAGTAGGTCGACTGGATGAAGCTCGTGCGATGGCGGACGCCGTTCCCCTCACGATCCGCAGAGACTGGGCGTTCGACGTTGTCGCCGCGCAGTGGGCCGACGTGGCAGTCGAACTCGAATCTGACCATCGCGAACCGATCCTCGACATGATCACGCCACTCGTTGACACGATCGTCGTCGCTGGCACCCTCGTCGCCTGTCTCGGGCCGATGCACCAGTTCGTGGGTCGCTTGAAGGCGTCGCTCGGTGACCACGCGGCCGGGACCGAGCATCTCCGTCACGCCATGGAGACTGCGCGCTCGCTCGACGCTCCAGTGATCGAGGCTCGAGTCGCGTTCCATCTTGCAGACCTCCAGGTCACATACGGCGGCGCATCCGGGCGTTTGGCGGCCGCCGACGTCGCCTCACGGGCGCTCGCCCAATGCGTCGAAGTCGGTATGCCGGCGCTGGCTCGGCGGTTGCGCTCGCTCGACATCTGACGGTCGGTTCGGGCCTCCAAGTCGCTCGCCAGTTCGCTCCAAGCGCGTCGCTCGACGCTGTTCGTACCCCGATTCAGGGGGCTCGCAGCAAAGAAAGCGCACTCGCATGAGCACACCCGTCCAGCACCTCGGCGACAAGCCTCGGCACCAACCCGATCAGATCGCGGACGACACCTTCGTCATCCAGGACACCCAAGGCGAAGGCGTCGCACCGGCCACGGTCCACATCAACTCGATGGTGATTCGCGGACGCGAACCGATCGTCGTCGATACCGGGGCACCCAACAACGCCGACCGCTTCATCGAGGACCTGTTCTCTCTGGTGGAACCCGATGATGTGCGGTGGGTGTTTCTTTCTCACGACGACATCGACCACTTCGGGAACCTGCAAGCTTTGATGGATCGCTGCCCACGGGCGACCCTTGTGACCACGTGGTTCGCCATGGAACGACTGGCGTGCTGCGGGCTGGACATCCGGCCCGATCGCACGAGGTGGGTCGCCGACGGCGAATCCTTCGACATCGGCAACCGCACGATGATGGCGATCAGGCCGCCGCTCTACGACTCGCCGACCACCCGTGGCCTGCTCGACACCCGGACGGGTGTGTACTGGGCAAGCGACTGTTTTGGCACACCCGTGCCCTCAGCCGCGACCGACGTCGGCGATCTCGACTTCGACGCGTGGCGAGACGGGTTCATGCACTTCCAGCAGTGGACGAGTCCATGGTTCGCCGATCTCGACAGGGCCCGCT
>NZ_JBAVYV010000411.1:0-2811 GCF_049588435.1 Ilumatobacter sp. | reverse complement strand
CACCGGGCCGGGCAACCGTCCGCTGAAGTCGCTGTCCGACATGCTCAAGGGCAAGCAGGGCCGCTTCCGGCAGAACCTGCTCGGTAAGCGCGTCGACTACTCGGGCCGTTCGGTCATCGTGGTCGGACCGACGCTGCGTCTGCACCAGTGTGGCCTGCCGAAGCTGATGGCACTCGAACTGTTCAAGCCGTTCGTCATGAAGCGCCTCGTCGATCTCGAACTCGCGCAGAACATCAAGACCGCGAAGCGCATGGTCGAACGTCGTCGTCCGCAGGTGTGGGACGTCCTCGAGGACGTCATCAAGGAACACCCGGTCATGCTGAACCGTGCGCCCACGCTGCACCGCCTCGGCATCCAGGCGTTCGAGCCCGTGCTCGTCGAGGGCAAGGCGCTCCAGATCCACCCGCTGGTGTGCACAGCGTTCAACGCCGACTTCGACGGTGACCAGATGGCCATCCACGTGCCGTTGTCCGCCGAGGCGCAGGCCGAGGCCCGCGTCCTCATGCTCAGCGCCAACAACATCCTGTCGCCGGCGTCGGGTCGTCCGATCACGGTTCCCAGCCAGGACATGATCATCGGTGGCTACTACCTCACCGAGGGCATCGAGGACGCAGAGGGCTCCGGCCGCGTCTTCCGCCACCTGTGGGAGGTGCTGCGTGCCTACGACGAGGGAACCCTCGACCTGCACGCCACGATCGAGGTCCGCAAGGGACCGGGCGAGAAGTTCGCCACGACACCGGGACGCGCCCTCTTCGAGGAAGCACTGCCCGCCGAGTACACCGAGCTGTTCGGTCACATCGACACCCTCATCACCAAGAAGGAGATGGGTGTCATCGTCGAGCGGCTGTCGGACAACTTCGACAAGGCGACCGTCGCCCAGGCGCTCGACAACATCAAGAACCTCTGCTACCGGTTCGCGACGCAGTCCGGCATCACGGTGTCGATCGACGACGTGCGCACGCCCGCTGCCAAGCGCGGCATGCTCGACGACTACGAGGCCCAGGCCGAGAAGGTCGAGAACCAGTTCAAGCGCGGCATCATCACCGACGGCGAACGGCGCCAGCAGGAGGTCCGCATCTGGACCGACGCGACCGCCGACGTGCAGGCGGCGATGGAGCTCGAGTTCAAGAAGGTCCAGTTCAACCCGATCGACATGATGGTCGGTTCCGGCGCACGAGGGAACATGACCCAGATGCGCCAGATCGCCGGCATGCGCGGCCTGGTCGCCAACCCTCGTGGTGACATGATCCCGCGCCCGATCAAGTCGAACTTCCGTGAGGGCCTCGAAACCCTCGAGTACTTCATCGCCACGCCGGGTGCCCGTAAGGGCCTCGTCGACACGGCGCTGCGCACCGCCGACTCGGGCTACCTGACCCGCCGTCTCGTCGACGTCGCCCAGGAGCTCATCGTCCGCGAGGTGGACTGCGGTTCGACGCTCGGCGTGTGGATCGAGAACGTCTCGCCCGACACGGCGAACCGGCGCTCGTACCTCGAGACCAAGCTGTACGGCCGGGCGCTGCTCAACGACACCGAGCTCGCCAGCCCGATGGAGAAGGACGGCGAGTCGACCTCGATGCTGCCGCGCAACACCATCGTCGGCGACGAGGAGATGGAAGCGCTGCGCGACGATCCGAACATCGAGCGCATCCGTGTCCGCTCCGTGCTCACCTGCGACGCCGAACTCGGCGTCTGCGCGATCTGCCACGGTCGCTCGCTCGCCACCGGTCAGATGATCGAACTCGGTGAAGCGGTCGGCGTCATCGCCGCCCAGTCGATCGGCGAGCCCGGCACGCAGCTGACGATGCGAACCTTCCACACCGGTGGTGTGGCCGGCAAGGACATCGCCGGCGGTCTGCCTCGCGTCGTCGAACTCTTCGAGGCTCGTACGCCGAAGGGCTCGGCCCGTCTCGCGAAGGCGACCGGCGTGTTGCACCTGCGCGACGACGAGGGCAAGGGCATCCCGGTCGTGGTGACCGACGACGCCGGCGAGGAGCACGAGACACTGCTGCCCCTCGGTGCCCGCCCGATCGTCACCGACGGTCAGGACGTCAAGGCCGGCGATCCGCTGGTCGATGGTCCCTTCGACCCGAAGGAGATCATGGAGATCAAGGGCATCCGCGAAACGCAGCTGTACCTGGTCGAAGAGGTCCAGCGGGTCTACCGCGACCAGGGCGTGTCGATCCACGACAAGCACATCGAGTTGATCGTGCGTCAGATGACGCGCCGGATCGGCGTGCAGGAGCCCGGTGGCACCGGCTTCCTGCCCGGCGAGCGGGTCGACTCGAAGCGGTTCCGTGACACGAACCGTCGCATGGTCGAGGACGGTCAGCGCCCCGCCGAGGGTCGCCCCGAGCTGATGGGCATCACCAAGGCCTCGCTCGCCACCGAGTCGTGGCTGTCGGCCGCATCGTTCCAGGAGACGACCCGTGTCCTGACCGAGGCTGCCATCGACGGACGCGGTGACGACCTGATCGGCCTGAAGGAGAACATCATTCTCGGCAAGCTGATCCCTGCGGGCACCGGCATGGCCAAGTACCGCGAGTTCGGGATCGAAGCGCCCGATTACGAGCCGATGTCGTACTTCACCTCCGACGGTGTCGAAGGCGAAGAGGACCCCGCAGCGTTCCTGGCGGGCCTCCACGGCACGTACTCCAGCGACGCCGCTCAGGTCGCGTCCGAACCGATCGGCTGATCCCCGCAGAAGATGTTCGTCGGTGCCTGGCACCGGCGAACATCTTCGCGTTCAGGCGACGAACGGCTCGGGCGGTGGGCCGAGCACCTGGATCCCGAACTGTGCGCAGATCGCTGCCA
>NZ_JBAVYV010000410.1:0-19935 GCF_049588435.1 Ilumatobacter sp. | reverse complement strand
CCCGACACCGGTGGACTCGAAGGCGATCTGATCGAACTCAACCGTTCGATCCAGTCGACCCTGTCCGATGACTCGTCACTCGTCGTCGCGGTGATCGCCGCAGCGTTTCGCGATCCCGACGCAGCCGCGGCCTTGCGTCGGTTCTGGGACGACCGGTACCTGCGCTCGGAGGTGGTGATCGATCGAGCCATTGCACGCGGCGAGGCACCCGACGACGTCGATGCACACGCGCTCCTGGTTGCTTCGACTGGCCCGCTCTATCACCACCGATTGCTCCTCGGTCACACCCTCACCGTCGACGACGCCGACCACTACGCACGATTCGCAGCCCACGCCGCAACGGCGCCGACCGCCACCACCAGCCTCCGCCCGTCGAAAGGAACCAGCAATGGCCGCTCCTGACCCGACCGAACTCCATCCCACAACCCGCCCCGATCTGACGAACGTCGTGTTCCTCGCTTACCAGATCACCTCGAACCTGATCGACGTCGGCGACTTCACGTACTACGACGACGAGGGCCGGGGCGACCTGTTCGAGACGACAAACGTCAAATACCTCTACGGACCTCAGCGACTGGTGATTGGCCGGTTCTGCGCGATCGGTCCCGGCACAGAGTTCCTGATGCCCGCCGGCAACCACCCGATGGTCGGACCCTCGACGTTCCCGTTCACCATGTTCGGAGGCGACTGGACCGACAACACGCTCGACACGTTCATGTCGATCGAGCAGCCCGGCGACACCGTCGTCGGCAACGACGTGTGGATCGGCCGCAACGCCACCGTGCTGCCCGGTGTCACGATCGGCACGGGAGCGGTGATCGGCGCGAACAGTGTCGTGTCACGAGACGTCGAGCCGTACGCGATCGTGGCCGGGAACCCGGCAAAGAAGATCCGTCGACGTTTCGACGACGACCAGATCGCCAGTCTGCTGGCGAGCCGCTGGTGGGACTGGCCCATCGATGCCATCACCGAACACGCCACCACGTTGATGGCAGGAACACCCGACCAGCTTGCGCGCATCGCCGAACAACACCACCCTCACCGACCAAACGTCGACGAACGCTCGACCTGAGCAGCCGATCCGCGCCGCCGAGTTGCCAGAGAAAGGAGCTGTTCGTGTCCGTTCGCATCACTGATCTTTCGTTCCACTGGCCGTCTGGGCGGGTCATCTTCGACCACGTCGATGCCGTCTTTTCCGACGGGGTGACAGGACTCGTCGGCGACAACGGGATCGGCAAGACCACGCTGCTACGTCTCATCGTCGGCGACCTCCAACCCACAGCCGGCCACGTCACCGTGACCGGCCGAGTCGGCTACCTCCCTCAAGACCTGGTGTTCGAACCGTCCGCGACCGTCGCCGACGCCATCGGCATCCGCCACCTCGTCGACCAGATCAGAGCGGTCGAAGCCGGCGACCCCGACGCGGACGTTGCCAGCATCGCCGACGACGACTGGCTCGTCGAGAACCGAGCCGTGTCAATGCTCGACCGCCTCGATCTCCCAGGCGTCGACGTGGACCGCCCGCTCGGAACGTTGTCGGGCGGCGAAGTGATGCTCGTCGGACTCGCTGGGCTGCTGTTCGAGTCACCCGACGTCTTGATCCTCGACGAACCCACCAACAACCTCGACACCCGACACCGCACCACCGTCCTCGACCTCCTCCGAACGTTCAGTGGCCCCACGATCGTCGTCTCCCACGATCGTGGCCTGCTCGAACACGTCGACCATGTCACCGAGATCGACCGGCACCAGATCCGGGTACTGGCCGGCAACCTCGAACAGTACGAGGCCGTGCGAGAACACGAACGAGACATCGCCGACCAGCGTGTCAAAGACGCCGAACGCGACGTGCGCCGCCAACAACGAGAGTTCCAAGAAGCACTCATCAAGGTCGATCGACGGGAACGATTCGGCAAGAAGATGACCGAGCAGAAGCGCCGACCGAAGGTCATCATGAACGAACTCAAACGACGCTCACAGGTGACCAGCGCCCGTCTCCGATACCGCCACCAAGACGACCTCGACTACGCACGCCAACGCCGCGACACCGCAGCCGACCTCGCTTCCACCGTTGATCGGATTCAGATCGAACTGCCCGACACGACCGTTGCCACCAACAAGGTCGTCCTGGTCCTCGACGACCTCACTCTCGCCAACGGCACACCCATCACCGCATCGATCCACGGACCCGAGCGCATCGCCCTGACCGGCGCCAACGGAGCCGGAAAGACCACTCTGCTCCGCACCATTGCCGGCGACATCGAACCCGTCGCCGGAACCTGCACCGTGCGCGTGCCCATCGGTTACCTCACCCAGCGACACGAACACCTCGACGAACAGCTCAGCGTCCTCGACAACGTGCAGCGACGAGCGCCGACCACGAACCCTCAGCACATCAGATCCGCACTCGCCCACCTGTCATTCACCGGCGAACTCCCGCACCAGTCCGTCCGAACGCTGTCCGGAGGCGAACGATTCAGAGCCGCGCTCAGCGCCATCCTCCTCACCGAGCCTTCACCGCAACTCCTCCTCCTTGACGAACCCACCAACAACCTCGACTTCGCGTCGGTCGACACCCTCGTCGAGGCCCTCAACGCCTACCGCGGTGCGCTCATCGTCGCTACCCACGACCAGCCTCTCATCGAGCGAGTCGGCATCAACCGAACCATCACACTCGACGACCTCCCCTGCTCTCCCTTCGGATAGCGCATAAGCACACCTCGACAACGGGGTCAGAGCCGACGGATCACGGCCACGCAATCGGCCCGGCACTCGATATCGGGTGGCGCCATCGCCGCCCGCCGACCTTCGTCGACACCGATCGTGGTGCTGATTCTTCGCTCTGTAGTGATGGTAGCCGCGGCGACATGCCCTGTGCATCGGAGGGTGGGGAGGTAGAAGTCGGGTGATCGTGAGACCCGGGGTCCGTGGCAGAGTCCTCCATTGCCCGGTGGCCGAGCGCGGGTGCTCGATGGGGCCGGGTCCACCTGATGATGAACCCAGATTGGATCTCGGTCGCGTGTGGGCCTGGTTCAGGTGTTTCGATTGAGAACGTTTTGGGTCTGGGTGACCTTGGCGACGAGTCGGTCGCGGTGGCGGATCTCGGTCTCGACGACGATCGTCGTGGTTCCCACATGGAGTGGGATGGCGGTGGCGGTCACGGTGCCTTCGGTGACCGCTCCGAGGAAGTTCGTCTTCGACTCGATCGTCGACGTGCGGGTGGTCCGGTCGGGGAGGTTCAGGTATGCGACTGCTGCGCCTGCGGAGTCGGCGAGTGCCATGAGCGCTCCGCCGTGGAGGATGCGGTTGCTCGTACACAGTGCTTCGGTCCACACCATGTTCAGCTCGACACGTTCGGCGGTCAGCGTGCGGGCGGTGACGCCGAGCGTGGCGCACAGCGGCATCGCGGTCCGTATGAAGGCGGTCGGATCGGTGTCGGTCATGTGGGTTCCATGGTCGTGGCGAAGGTGCGGAAGTGTTCGGTTGTCGCCGTGTCGTTCGGGAAGAACAGTTCGATCGCGAGCTCGTCGAGTGTGATGTCGCGAGGCGTTCCGAACGTTGTGAGCGTGGTGAACATGGACAGTTCGACACCGGCGAGGTCGAGTCGGAACGGGACGAGGAGATCCGGCGTCGCGAAGCTCGTAGACCAGCCGATCCGCTCGCGCAACTCGATGATGTTCGGGTAGCTCGTCACTTCGTCCTCGATCCGGATCAGGTTGGGGTCGGTGGTCAGCGTGACCTGCCGGTGGAGTTGGGTCAGGAGGTACGTGGCCCACTCGTCGAATCCGAGGGTGTGGCGGGCGAGGCCGTCGGGGTGCAGACTCGCACGGAACACGTTCATCGGCGGGCCCGCCAGATGTGGAGGAAGCAACGACACGAGCTGCAGGGCGGCCCGATTGGAGAGCACGACGTTCCAGTGTCGGTCGAGTACGACGCCGGGATACGGCTCGTGCGCGTCGAGCAGGCGTCGAAGCGAGTCGACGATGCCGGCCATTTCCGGATCGTCGAGCGACGTGTTCTGATATCGGGGAGCGAAGCCGGCTGCGAGCAGCAGTGTGTTGCGCTCGCGCAGCGGAATGTCGAGATGGATCCCGATGGCGTCGATCAGCTCCGGGCTCGGCCTCGAACGGCCGGTCTCCACGAAGCTGAGGTGTTTCGGGGAGACACCGATGTCGTAGGCGACGTCGAGTTGGCTGCGTGATCGTCGGTGGCGCCAGTCGCGTACAAGTGTTCCGACGGCGGTCTGGGTCATACGACGACAGTACGAACGATCCATACGCGCCGCTACTACCCGTGAGGTAAAGGATCGTCTGCGGTCACGCAACAGAACCCGACCGTGACGGTCACCGCGACAGGATGTCCGTTGCCCGGTGACCTGGGGAGACGCCGACGAGGGTGAAGATGGTGCTGGTCGAGTTGTCGGCGCGCAGTGGGATCAGCGTCTGATAGTTCTCGGACCGGTACCAGTCGACGGCACCCGTTGCGTTCGGGAACTCGATGATGACGACCGAGCCAGGCGATGTTCCTTCGTGCACAACCGGTTCGTCGCCGTGCACGAGGAACGAACCACCGAACGGCTCGAGTGTCGAATCGATCAGCTCCACGTAGCCCACGAGCTCAGCGCTCATCACCACGTCGGTGAGGATCCCCACCGCATAGCTCTTTGCCTTGTCCTGGTCGTCTTTGTCCATGTCTTTCACGATGCCCGTCCGTCGGGACCGGGTCCACTACCTGCCAGGTAGTCACGCACTCCCGCACCACGCACTACCCAAGAGGTAGTAGCAGTGCCGCCGACCGAGCCGTCAGAGTGATCCACGACCCGCCGGACCCTCCGGTCGGCCCGACACCAAGGAACCAGACATGGACCCCACCTCGACCATCGACCGCTACCTCGACGCCTACGGCGAGACCGACGCCGACCGAAGACTCCAACTCATCTCGGAGTCGTTCACCCCCGACGCAACACTCGCCGACCCGCCACTCGACGCCGCCGGCCACGACGGCTTGTCCGCCATGTTCGCCGCCGTGCAGTCCCAGTTCCCCGGCCACACATTCATGCGCACGAGCGCCGTCGACGAACATCACGGGGCAGCCCGTTACGAATGGTCGCTCGCCGGGCCCGACGGGACCGTGGCGGTCATCGGCAACGATTTCGTCCGCTTCGGATCCGACGGCAAGCTCGCCAGCGTCGTCGGATTCTTCGGCCCGATCCCCACGATCGACCAATGACGGACACGACAACGACACCCGTTCGCACCGATGACGGAGTCGATCTCCACGTCACGCGCTGGGGCCACGGCAAGCCCGTCCTCCTCGTACACGCCTGGGCGCTGTCCGGCCAGATGTGGGACCACCAGATCCCCGCACTCGTTGACGCCGGACATTCCTGCATCGTTTCGGACCGGCGCGGGCACGGACGCTCCGGTCTGGCCACGACCGGCTACGACCTCGACACCCTCGCGAACGACCTCGCGACTGTCATCGATCATTTCGGCCTCGACGATCTCGCACTCGTCGGGCACTCCGCCGGCGCACAAGAAGTCGTCAGGTACCTCGCACTCCACGGCGAGCACCGCGTCCGATGCGCCGTGCTCAGCGCACCGATGACCCCGTGCGTTCTTCAACGCGACGACTTTCCCCTCGGCATTCCCGAGGCCGACTTCGAAACAATCCGTTCCGGCTGGCTCGACGACTTCGGGGCATGGGTCCACGACAACACCGACAGCTACTTCGGCGACACGACGATCTCTGCCCCGCTGCTCGACCAGACCGTTCGGATGCTCATGGACACACCGCTCCCCATCGTCCTCGAAACGCACCGGACCCTCACACGCGCCGACCTGCGAGCCGACCTCGCCCGACTGAACGTTCCCACCACCGTGATCCACGGAACACTCGACACCTCAGCGCCCATCGACGCCACCGGACGACCCACAGCCGACATCGTCCCTGGCGCACGACTCGTCGAGATCGATGGCGCAGGCCACGGCATGTACCACGCACACACGCACCTCTACAACGAAGCGCTCCTCGCCGCGCTTGCATGAGCACTGAAATCCGGACTGGACGAACCGGGGATGATGGCCAACGCGTCCAGCGCTTACCAAACGAACCGACCGCGCGTCGCGCAGCACGGTTGGGGAGACCCCGACCTGCATCGAGGAGAATCGGGTCTGCCCATCAATAGCCGGCTCCCAGCCAACGGTCGAAGAATTTCTCACCACATCCGCTCAGAGCTGACAGCTTGAACTTGCACGATCCGGGTTTGCACCCCACTCCATATAGCGCAAGCACAATCAGGCGTCAGACTGCGCTGTATCGAAGCCTCTTTGGTTGTCAAGGGGGTCTTCGTCGGTGTCTGGGCGCGTTGGTCGAGGCCCCTTGCCTGGCGGCTGGGGCCGGTCGTAGGGTCGTGGTCGGGTCCGGGAAGTGACTTGTCCGAAGAGCCGGCTGTTCAGGACGCGAGGCCGGTCACGCTAGAGACAGAGTCGTTCCTGGGTGTCCTCCCGGGCCCACTTGAACGCGTCAGCTACGGAGTTGTTGGGCGTCGTTGACGAGGTGCCGGTAGACGGTGTCGGAGATGCGACGCTTCAACGCGCGCAGTGCTTCTTTGGAGGTCTTGCCTTGCTCGATCTTGCGGTCGTAGTAGCGGCGGCCGATGGTGTCGTGGCGGAGTTGGCTGATCGCGATCACTTGGATTGCCCAGTTCAGCTGTCGGTTGCCGCGAGGGTTCAACCGGTGTCGAACCTTGTCGCCCGACGACGCCTCGATCGGAGCGGTCGCGTTGTGGCTGGCGTAGTGGTGTCGGCTGGCGAACCGGTCGATGTTGCCGGTGTGGCCGATGATCAACGCTGCGGTGATCGGCCCCAAGCCGACGATGTCGGTCAACGATGTTCCTGACGCCTTCACCGCAGCAGTGATGCGCCGTTTCGACGTCTTCATCTGCGCCGACCGGCGAGGTCGAGACGTTGGCGTCCCATTGAATCGGTCGCGATGAACCGGTCGAGGAGTACGTCAACCCTGGTCATCGATGACATCTTGAAGTCCGCGCCGCCAGGGAACATCTCCAACAACAGGGCATGAAGCCGGTTGCACTCGAGGTTCTTCTGACGCCCGAGATCACGGTGCCGCTTGCCCAACAACCGCAAGATGCGCGTGTGATCGTCGGGCAACACTGCAGCCAGATCGTTCGCGCGGAGTGCTGCGATTGCGACCGATCGGGCGTCGTTGGGGTCGTTCTTCTGAGACCGTCCGGTGCTCAATGTGCGCACCCGCGACGCACGCACCGCCGGCACATCGACAACGGTTTCGCCGGCTGCGATGAGTTGCTGAGCGAGCAGGTAGCCGAGCCCTTGGGCGGACTCGACCGCCCACGTTCGATCGTCGCGGAAACCGTCGGCCCAGTCGCGCAACAGCACGGCTTGGGTCGGGCAGGAACGGATACAGATCTCGTCGATGACGGTTTCGAAGTCGTCGACGGCGACTGCGGTGTGGGACGCCTTGTGAGGGTCGATCCCGATGGTGATGGACATGGCAGAAATGCCTTTCTCTCGGTGATGGGGACCGAGGTGGGCACTCCTGATTCGAGTCGATCTGATCGCGCCTCTTTCGAGCCACACCCCAGCCGATGGACACCGGCCGGCTGGCAGTTCGATACAAAGCCAACCCGGAAGGCGGCAGGCACTTAGAGAGTCAACCGACCGGCACCATCGACGCTACGACAACCGCCGCAACGCACCCCCGACTCAATCAGGCACCTTTGATCGGGCGGGCCCACTCCAGATCGTGCGCGCTCGGTCAAATTTTCTGCTTGGCGTCGGGTCCCTCATGCTCCGCGCTGCGGTGAGAGCGACGCTCGCCGAGTTGCAGCAACTCAAGCGCGCGATGCGTGCGGCTCTGCGCTTCAACCCGGCCCGTTTGCCACAGAGCGCATGACGATCGAGTCGGTCGGGGGCCCGGCCGGAAACGTCGGGATGAGTGGCGGTTGTGCCATGAACTTCGGTGTTGTTCCTCGGTGGCGCTGTGCGGCGTGAACGAGGAACGGGTGGCACAGGTAGACGGTGCCTGCGTTGCCGGTCGCGAACGCCTCCGTGTGATGTGCTGTCTCGGCAAACCCGTCGGCGGCGAGTTCGGCGATGGTGGCTCCCGGTTCACCGAACGGCGTGAGGAATTGTGCAATCGTCGTGTGCGACCCGATGCGGATCCGGGTGGGGGCGTCGTGGTCGCCGACATCGGAGAACAAGAAGAGCGCGAGAAGCGCTCGACCGCGCGAGGCGGCGTTGACACGCCATTGCATGAAGTCGGGCTCGGTCTCCCAGCCGAAGCCCGCATCGATGTGCCAACCGTCGTCGCCCGGATCCTGATCCGACGGGAAACGGATCGGGAACGTGCCGAGGCCCGCCATCGGATGCCACGCTCCTGGGCCGACGAGTGTGTCGTATGCGGCGGTGAGCGACGGTGAAGCTGCAGCGGCTCGAAACGGAGGCTCGGCACTGCCGGGTAGGCGGACCACGGGATGGGTCCATGTACCCGGGTCCTCTGGCGAGCACCCCGATGCCTGCCAGAGCATCGTGCGGCAGTCGTCAGCGATCGAGCGTGGGAAGGCGCCGTCGATGCGGACGTAACCGTCGGCAACGAAACGCTCGATGAGTGAGTCGGGCGCATCCGCGCCCTGTGAGATCTGATCGGTCATGGTGTGGTGTCTCCTGCGAAAGGACCGAGCGACACGCAGGTACTGCGCGCAAGCCACTCGGTAGGTGAACTGGGCTGGAAGCTCAGTACTGCAGGGAGACCGTGAACATCATCACGCTCGCCAAGGTACCAAGCCGGACTTCCAGTGGAGGCCATCGGTTTGTCGACTCGACGACGATCAGGAATGCCGATCGCATGCCCCGTGCGAGCACGCATATTCCCCGATGCCTAAACCCCGGCAGTCAATCAGGCACGTGAGCGCTTGGCTGCCTGCTCGGGAATGTGCGGCGAGGTAGCTGGCCGCGATGCCGGTCACCGGAATCAGGCCGTGCTGCCGGATCCCGAGCCCGGGAGCGGCGGCTTCTCGGCGACGTGAGCTCCGAAGACTGCACTGCGGCAGGTACCGAGGGCCGCCTCGTCCTCGATTCGCGGCCGTAGGCGTGCGCTCCACGGATCGGCGATCTGGGGTCTCCACGCCGCGCCTCGCGCCAGCGACGGGGCGCAGCTGGATCGGCGGTCTTGACCTCCGGGCGTACGCTGGAGTCCGAAGGTGATCGCCGGGGGTCGGGTCACGGATGCGGATGCGTTTCGCAAGCAGAGTCTTCGGACCTGGGATTCGATGGCTGCTGGTTGCGAAGCTCGCCACGCGTTCCTCCAGCGGAACATGGGTCACCTCAACGACTGGATTATCGAACAGACGACTCCAGCATCGGGGCAGGTGGTCCTCGAGGTCGGGGCCGGACCGGGAGATCTCGGTCATCAGATCGCATCGCTCGTCGGACCCCAAGGCCGGGTGATCTCGACCGACTTCTCCTCCGAGATGGTGGAGGTCGCACAACGACTCGGAACGACACAGGGCTTGAGCAACGTCGAGTACCGACAGCTCAATGCCGAAGCCATGGATCTCGACGATGGAAGCGTCGATGCAGTGGTGAGCCGTTCGGTCTACATGCTGCTTGCAGACCCTGCCGCGGCGTTGCGTGAGGCACGACGGGTGCTTCGGCCGGGAGGGTCGCTGCCCTTGACAGCGTTCACGACACCGGAACAGAACCCCTGGTGGGCAGTTCCGGCAGCGGTGTTGGCGCAGCGCGGGCATCTCACGCCACCCCAGCCCGGAGCTCCGGGGGTCTTCTCGCTGGGGGACCCGAAGCGGGTGCGTCCGCTCGCCACGAGTGCCGGGTTCTCCACGCTGATGATCGACCATGTCGACTTTGTGTTCCACTACGCCGACGACGAAGATGCCTGAAACGCGATCGTCGATCTGAACGGCCCGCTGGCCGTGATCATCGAACGGCTGCCCACCGATGAACGCGAGGCAACCCGTCATGCCGTTCTCGATGGCTTCCGACCCTTCCGGGATCCGGATGGCTCGTACTCAGTCCCGCGGAGGTTCTCGCGGTCCACGCCCAGTAGCAGGCCGATTTCATGGTGCCGGTGGGGCATCACGTGGACCGAGCCCGCACGTCGATCGATGTACTCATGGCGCCGCCCAGCACGCCGAAAACCGCGGCTGATATGCCGTTGAAGACAACGCATTACAACCCTGCGCTTTTCCGGGCGACGACCCGCTCATCGATATTGACACCACAACACCCGAGGACACCCCGTCCGAGTTCGGCACCGATGCGAGTGCTCTCCTGAGCGAGACCGTTCTGCTCACGAAGGTGCGCTTGGTCGAATCGAAGCCTGCCGGCCGACGAGAGGGATCGAGAGCCGGAGCCAAGCGCCAAGAGCAAGCCCCCAAGTTAGGAACCACGGATCCCAAAGATATGCATGCCAGGCCAGCGCCCTCTCGTCGGCATCGGCAGACGCCTCTACCACGCCGGCCTGAATCAGTAGACCCACCACAGTGAGCAACCCGCCATACAGCATCAAGACAATGGCGGCGACCCAACCGGCGACGCGACCGACACGCTGGACACGCGCCCCGGGAAGCAAGGTGATGATCACGGGAACTGCGGCGATCGTCAGCTTCACCATCAACACGATCGCAAGCACGCCGAGAACGCCGGGAGTTCGCTGGCGGCCCCACCTTTCGATCTCGCCCCCGACCGTCGAGAGCAGTGCGGAACCTCCGACGAGCCAGTACGCGGTCACCGCAGAATTGGTCATGCCGACACCAACGGCGACCCACTTGGCAATCATCTCGCTGCGAGCGTCCACATCGGTCAGTCTGCACCTGACCGAACAGCGCAGAACATCAGCGGAACTCAAAGCCCACCCCGTGCGCCAAATCGGCACGTGCACCGGAGCGTTCTCGGCCTCAAGCCGGGCCAGGGGACAGCGATCGAGTTGCCGGAGAGAGCGGGGGGATCGCCTCGCCCATGACACGAGTACCGGGTGCAGTTGTCGCCCGTCGTTCCTCCAAATGACGGAGAGAGCTTCCGCCAGATGGTGGATGCCACAACAAGCGGGTCGTCGTACGGTGATCGACATGTGGCCGTACCTGTGACGGGCGCACTAGGAATCCAACGAAAGGATGCACGCTCATGGACATGAGACTCGCCGTCGTCGGAGTCCCCGTCTCGGACGTGGACACCGCCAAGAAGTTCTACGTCGACCAGGTCGGCTTCGACCTCGATCACGACATCACCCCGGCCGAGGGGATGCGCGTCGTGCAGATGACGCCACCCGGGTCAGTGTGCTCGGTCGTCATCGGACACGGTATGCCTCTCGGCGAGCCGCCCTCTACAGCTGTCCCGCAACTCGTCGTGTCCGACATAAACGCCGTACGCAATGGCTTGGCGCAGCGCGGTGTCGACATCACCGACGTTCAACAACTCGGTCCGGTCGGCGCGCCCGGCTCACGGTTCGCGTTCTTCAGCGACCCTGACGGCAATCCTTGGGCCCTTCAGGAAATGTGACCGGGCCGAGTTGACTACGTCGATGTGCGCGGAAGTCGGGTCTCGATGACGGTGTCGCTGACCGTCGCGGTGTGGTTGACGTGGGCCGTTCTGGTCGTCGGAACCGGGTACTCCCAGACCGAGTCTCGCGACCGGATCGACGTGGCGGCGACACGCGTGTCCCAACGTGCCGACGCCGTGACCGTTGCGTCGATGACGGGCGCAGCCGTGACGGCCATCTGGCTCCCCAGCGCCGACCTTTCCGGTGCGGCGTGGTTCGGTCTGTTCGTGGGTACCGGCGTGGTGGCCGTCGGCCTCGCCGGTCGACACTGGGCGGCACGGACACTCGGCTCGGACTTCACTCGCAGCGTTGCTGCTCCCGACCGGCTTGTCACCACCGGCCCGTACCGGTTCGTCCGTCATCCGAGCTATGCGGGGTTGCTGTGGTCGCTGCTCGGGCTTGGGGTGACGCTGTGGAACTGGGCGAGCTTCGCGATCATGGCCATCGGCTGCAGTGCAGCGCAGGTCGTCCGCATCCACGCCGAGGAGAAGGTTCTCGAAGCGCGGATGGGCGTGAAGTACCGCGACTTCGAACGCACCCGCAAGCGACTGGTCCCCGGTATTTGGTAGACGGCCGGGAGTCATGGCGGGTGTCGACGTCACCAACGATCGTGGATTTCTTTGCCCGTGTCATGCTCCCGCGTAGTCGCCGAACGTCCAGGCGTACCCTTCGGTGTCGCGCACGCTGAACGCATGGGCATCGGCACCGTTTCCGAACCGGGTCGTGTGTGGATGCTGGATGACCGACAATCCTGCTGCGACCGCGCGCTGATGGATGGCGTCCACGTCGCTGGTCGGGACATACATTGCGCTGGTGCCAGGCTGCAAGTGGCCGTGGACCCCGCCGGTGTGGCGGGTCGAACCGACCAGGACCGTGCCGCCCGTCGGCCAGGACAGCTCGGCGTGCACAACCTGGTTGCTGTCGTCGCGTGCCAAGAGGGCTTCGTGAAAGCCGAAGACGCCCACCAGGCACGCCAGCGCGGCGTCGATGTCTCGGTAGTGCAGGATCGGCCAGACCGTCGTATTTGTGAGATCCGTTGCCATGGTTCCAGCCTGGGAAGTCAAGTGGGTCGTCCACATCCGGTGCGGTCAGTGAAGATCTCGATTGCGTCGACGACGGCTTCGAATCGGGCGGAGCGGAAAACGTCGAAACCGTGCTGGGCTCCCGGCAGTTCGGCGTACACGACCGGGTTCGTGGACACCGCGTCGAGTTCGTGGGCGAAGGCGCGGGCGTCGTCGACGAGGACGCAGGTGTCGTTGTCGCCGTGGGCGATGAACGTTGGGGGTGCGTCGGCGTTGATGTAGGCGTGCGGCGTCGAGGCGACACCGGGTTGGGAGTCGGGGGATCCGTAGAAGCCGTACAGGCTGATCGCCCCTGCGACCGCGGTATCTACGTCGCCGAAGTCCGGCTGGAAGCTGGGGTCGTTGGGGGTGAGCGCGGCGGTGACGGCGAGGTGTCCGCCGGCCGAGCTGCCGGCGACGTAGATCCTCGTCGGGTCGCCGCCGTAGCGGTCGGCGTTGCGGCGGGCCCACGCGATTGCCTGCTTGGCGTCGATGAGGTAGTCGGGGAACCGGGCCTTGGGGGCGAGGCGGTAGTTGGCGCTGATGCACACCCAGCCGTGTCGAGCGAGGCGGTGCAGGAGCGGTTTGCCTTCCCGGTTCTTGTGCCCCGATCGGAACCCCCCGCCGTGGAAGTAGACCAGCACCGGCCCGCCCTGGTTGGTGCGCTGGTGGTACACGTCGAGCAGATTGCGGCGACCGGCATCGCCGTACGCGATGTTTGCTTCGCGTCGTACCTGGCGGCCGTGGAAGGACAGCGGGGCAACGAGGACCCGCCACCACGGGTGCCGCCTCGGCAACGCGTCGCCTGCCGACAAGCTGGTGTCGAGCGCGGCGGCGAGATGAGTTCTCGAAGCCAGCCCACGCCGTGCGATCACGACCAGTGCACCCATCCCGATGGCCGCGGCGACCAGTGCAGCGAACCCGACCGGGTTGGACAGATCGCGGCTCAAGGCGGTGCTCGCCGTCGACCAGATCAACACGTACATCGCGAAGAACGGCAACTCGATGACCGTCATCGTGAGAATGAACGACCAACTCCACGGGCGCGTCGACGACGGCATCGGTGGAGACATAGCGACGAGCGCCAACGCCGCCCACAACACCGCCGTGATCAGGTAGCCGATCGGCATACCTCCACCAATACCCGCCGTGGCGCCCGATCACACCGCGCCCGCAAGTGCGACTCACCCCGAGGGCGTGACGATGCCGTGTTCGTATGCCCACACGACTGCTTGCACTCGGTCGCGTAGGTTCAGCTTGGTGAGGATGTTGGACACGTGGGTCTTGATCGTGGCCTCGCCGAGGATCAGTTGTTCGGCGATCTCGGCGTTACTTCGTCCGGCGGCGATCTGTCGGAGCACCTCGAGTTCGCGCTCGCTGAAGACTTCGAGTTCGTCAGCAGCCGGTCGGACCCGCCGAGTCCGTGCGAACTCGGCGACGACGCGCCGCGTCACCGACGGGGAGATCAGTCCGTCGCCCGCAGCGAGCCGATGGACGGCATCGATCAATTCTTCGGGCGGTGCGTTCTTAAGGATGAATCCAGCTGCCCCTGCCCGCAGCGCCTCGAACAGGTAATCGTCGCGATCGAACGTGGTCACCACCAGCACGGCAGGCGCGGCGTCACCGGCGGTGATCTGGCGGGTTGCCTCGATGCCGTCGAGGTTCGGCATCTGGACGTCCATCAACACGACGTCGGGCCGCGCACTCGTCGCGTGGTCGATTGCTTCGCGTCCGTCCTGTGCTTCGCCGACGACGGTGATGTCGGACTCGCCCTCGAGAATCAGCCGAAAGCCGCTGCGGACGAGTTGCTCGTCGTCCACGATGAGCACGCGCACCCGACGCTCCGACGAAGTCATGAGCTCATCACTGGGATGTCCGCACACACGCGATAGCCCCCGCCATCGAGAGGTCCTGCGCTCAACTCGCCGCCGTGCAAGGCGGCTCGTTCGCGCATGCCGATGAGACCGTGGCCGACACGAACAGCGGTGTTCGTGTCGTCTGGCATGGCGGTTCCGTCGTCGACGACCTCGATACACAACGCCCGATCGTCAACACGAATCGTGACGTCGGCGGTGCTCGCCTCGGCATGTTTACGGGTGTTGGTGAGCGCTTCTTGCACAATGCGATAGGCGGCGACGTCGATGCTCGGAGCGAGCGCTGCGGTGTCGCCGCAGATCTCGGTGTGGACGTCGAGGCCGAGGCGTTCGGCTTCGTCGACGAGTTCTCCGACCCGTTGCAGACTCGGTCGTGCGGTGATCGGGTCGAGGCGGACGTCGTCGTTGCTGCGCAGGAAACCGAGCAGACGATCGAGTTCCTCGACCGCATGCCGGCTCGAACGCTCGATGTTGCCGAGGGCGCCGATGGCCGCGGAACGATCCCGGTCGACGACTCGACGGGCCGCACCCGCTTGAACGCCCATCGCGCTCACGTGGTGGGCGACGATGTCGTGCAGGTCGCGCGCGATTCGGAGCCGTTCGCTCGCGACAGCTCGCCGCGCCCGTTGTTGGCGGTCGAGAGCGAGCTGCTGCGCTCGGGCGGTCAGATCCTGTTCGCGCTGGAGCCGGGTCTGGATCATGTCGCCGAGCAGCCACGCCGCAGCGAAGAACGCGACGTTGTACACCAACCCTGAAGCGACCGTCAAGGTGGTGAGGTGTTCGAGGTTGTCGGGTGGGTCGAGTATGGCCAGCGTGTGGATGTAGACGATCAACATCACCGCCAACGCGCCCGCTCGCAGGTTGCGCCGTAGCGGGGGAACAAGGTGGATTCCCGCCGACGCGAACGACACGAACAACACGATCCCCGAACCGGTGAACTCATCGACGTCGACCCACCGGAACGCAGCGAACGCGCATGTCGTGGCGACGAACGCGACGGCCGGACGAACCCGGCGAAGCGCGAGCGGCGCACACATCAACACGGTGAGCACGACCGAGACCACCGTGGCCGGCGCGACAGCTTCACCGCTCGCCACAGCAGTTCGTTCGTTGACTGTGAGCGAGAACAGCTGAAACGCCAGCAGCGACATGGCCAGGATCGAGTCGGCGACCAGGAGTCGCCGGGACCACCATGCCCTCACGCGATCGGGCATCGACGTCGAGTTGCTCGTCGCCATGTGAACAACGGTATCCATCCGGCGGGCTGCGTCGCTCCCCCAGAGGGCGGACTGACGTTCCGCCGCGCGGGGGAACCCACCGAGACGTGTGATCTCTACCGTTTTCTTCGAGCTTCGCAGTCTCACCCCTGTCGAACGCCATCAGCGCCCAGTCGGCGCAGCGTTCGAACCGCAGCAAAACCCGGAGGAACGGATCATGAAAAGCACTCCCAGCATCGAAGCGAGCGGCAACCGGCAGACCGGTCTGCTCGGTCGAACCGCGCGGACCTGCGTCCGACACCGCTGGATCGTCGTGGGCATCTGGCTTTCACTGCTCGTCGCCGTGAATGCGGTGTCAGGCGCAGTTGGACCCGACTACCGCACCGACTTCTCGTTTCCTGACAGCGAGTCGAAAGAAGTCCAAGAGACGCTCGAAGCCGCGGCACCCGATCGTGCCGGTTTCACCGCACAGATCGTCGTCCAGAGCGAACAGGGCGTCGACACGCCCGCGATTCGGTCGAGGTTCGAGGAGCTCGTCGCGTTCGTCGAATCCCAGGGTGACATCACCGTCACGAGCCCATACGAGAATCCGCAGCAGATCAGCGACGACGGCACGATCGCGTTCGCGCAGCTCGACATCCGTGACAGCAGAACCTTCCCCGAACTCCAGGATGTGGGCACTGAGATCGTCGAGTACGGCGAGTCGTTGCCATCCGTCGACGGTCTCGACGTCGAGTACGGCGGCGACCTGTTCGCCGAGTTCGAGATGCCCGAAAGTGAGATCTTCGGCCTCATCGCTGCGGTGATCATCCTGATCGTCGCGTTCGGGTCGGTGCTCGCGATGGGGCTGCCGATCGGGACTGCTCTGTTCGGTCTCGGAATCGCGTCAGCGCTTGTCACGCTCGGCAGCAACATCGTGGCGATGCCCGACTTCACCACGGCGATGGTCGCCATGATCGGAATCGGCGTCGGCATCGACTACGCCCTGTTCATCGTCACCCGCTACCGCGAAAACCTGCACGCCGGGGCGTCGGTGAGCGACTCCGTGGTCCAAGCGGTCGAGACCAGTGGCCGTGCGGTGCTCTTCGCCGGTGTCACGGTGATCATCTCGCTGATGGGGCTGTTCTTGATGGGTCTGTCGTTCGTGTCGGGCATCGCCGTCGCCGCTTCGATCGGTGTCCTGATGATGATCTTCGGATCATTGACGCTGCTGCCTGCCCTACTCGGGTTGATCGGCACCCGGATCGAGCGCACCACCTGGGCTGCACTCGGCTCAGTCGCGCTCTTGGTACTCGGCGTGTTCGTCGGCGTCATCACGGGACAGAATGCGGTCTTCTTCGGTGGCCTCCTCACAGCTGCGGGGTTGTTCGCCCTGAGTTTCGCGATCAAACCGCTCCGACGGCTCGTACCCCACCGCGCCCAGCGCCCCCGCCAGGAGCAACTCGCGTACCGCTGGAGCCGATTCATCCAGCATCGGCCATGGCCGAGCGCACTCGGCGCGGTCGCGGTCCTCGTCGTGCTGGCGATCCCGCTCACGTCGATCCGACTCGGCTTCGGCGACTACGGCAACTTTCCCGAAGACACCACGGTCCGGCGTGCGTACGACCTCATCGCCGACGGCTTCGGGCCCGGCAGCAACGGCCCACTGTTCTTGACCGTCGAGGGCACTGCAGCTGCTGACCCGAACGAACTCGACAACTTCGTGAACGCGCTCGAACAGACCGACAACATTGCATTCACCGCAGCGACGCCGATCACCGATCAACTCGCGCTCGTCACCGTCTACCCCGACAGCGCACCACAGGACGCCGAGACCTCGGCGCTCGTGGACGACCTGCGCACCGACGTGATCCCGGCGTCCGGGGTCGACGCGCAGGTCGGCGGATTCACCGCCGCCGCAAGCGACTTCTCGTCGTTCCTCGGCGGACGCATGCCCTGGCTCATTGGTGTCGTGCTCCTGTTGAGCTTCGTGCTGTTGATGGCAGTGTTCCGGAGCATCCTCGTCCCCCTCAAGGCCGTGGTCATGAACCTGTTGTCGATCGGCGCCGCGTACGGCGTGATCGTCGCGATCTTCCAATGGGGATGGGCCAGCGACCTGATCGGCGTCGCCAAACCCGGCCCGATCGACGCCTGGATCCCGATGTTCCTGTTCGCGATCGTGTTCGGGCTGTCGATGGACTACGAGGTCTTCCTCCTCTCAAGAATCAAGGAGGAATACGACCGCACGAAAGTCAACGCCGTCGCCGTCGCCGACGGCCTCGCCGCGACCGCCCGGGTCATCACCGCCGCCGCGCTGATCATGTTCTGTGTCTTCAGTGCCTTTGTGCTCGGCGACGACCGCTCACTCAAACTGTTCGGATTCGGCCTCGCGATCGCCGTGTTGATCGACGCCACCATCGTGCGCATGCTGCTCGTGCCAGCAACCATGGAGCTTCTCGACGACCGCAACTGGTGGATTCCGAGATGGCTCGATCGACTTCTGCCCGACATCGACGTCGAAGGACACGGCGAACCCGAACTCTCGGCGCCACCGCGACCTGGTGAAGCCGAGCGCGACGAGGAGCTGACCTCGGTGTGACCTCGAAACAGTCCACTACTCGACCAACGCCTGCCCCGACTCGTGACCAGCGCTTGAGATCCATATCGACCGTTCGTCGCCGGAGCAATGACACCAAAAGGACCGACATGATCCCCCCAGATCTCGACACCATCAGACTCCACCAACGAGAGCGGGAGGACGAAGCCTCCCGCCACCGTCACTACCGACAAGTCGTAGCGTCACGGCGCGACCCTTCGCTGCCGAAACCAGCGCTCGTGGCGGCCCGCCTTCGGATGCCATTGGTCGCGATCAGCGTGATCGGATTCGTCGTCGTTGCGATCGCAAGCCCCGGCGGATGGTGGTACGCCGGCGCCGTGGCGCTGTACATGTGCGCGATCGCCCTGTACGTCCGCGTCGGGACCCCACGAGGTCGCAGCGTCGACATCAGCTCACCGGTACACGGGCGCTGGCTCACCGTGAACAGTCCCTCCACGAGGGTGCCGAGCCACGGCATCCACGGCTGGGCACAAACCCACGCCTGCGACCTCGTCGCCGAACCCGACTCTGATGACCGACCGCCCGCGGGGTGGTGGCCGCTCGCCCGCCGACCCGACGACTACCCCGGATTCGGCGCCGAACTGCGATCCCCCGTCGACGGTGTCGTCGTCCGCTCGATCGACGCGATGCGCGACCACTGGAGCCGGACCTCACCCCTCGGCATTCTCTACCTCATCGTCGAGATGGTGCGCGAACTCTTCGGTCCGATCGGAATCCTCGGCAACTACCTCGTGATCCGCAGCGACGGCGAACGCGACGTCTATGTGGCAATGGCCCACCTGCAGCGCCGCTCGCTCACCGTCAGAAGCGGAGACCGGGTAGCGAAAGGCGATCTCGTCGCGCGATGTGGCAACTCGGGCAACTCAACCGAACCACACCTCCACATCCAGGTCATGGACAAGGCAAGCCCATGGATCGCAGCTGGCGTCCCGTTCACCATCGACGGAAAACCGCTCCCACCGACCGACGATCACCTTCACATCGCAGCACGGGACTCATGCAGCCACAACCGAGCAGGATCCGAGAAGCATCGGCACACCTGCCCACCTACCGTTCCACCACATGACCGTGAGACCTCGCCAACCCCGCAACGCCACGGTGCTCGGTGACGCGGTCCGCGCCGAGGCGGCGGCGGATTGGCTCACGGTGACGTCCCCGACCCGGGGAGTTGCCTTTCAGAAAGACCGCAACGCAGCCGGGGCGATGACACTCGCCGCGCGTCCACTCGGCAGACGTCGACACCTTCGCTCTGCCGAAACCCGTCGTTGCGACAATTGACTCGTGTGCCACCGTGGTGACGTGACTCACAACGAATCTCGGTCCGAGCAGCTCGCGGCACCTGATCAGCACCTCGATCCGGCCATCGCAGCTGGGTACGACGGGAGCGCTGGAGCCAAGTTCTCAGCGGATGAGGTCGACCGAACTGCCGATGCACTCGCCGAGCTTGCCGACAGCGGCACGGCAGTCGAGTTCGCAATCGGCACCGGTCGTGTCGCTCTCCCGCTGACGGCACGTGGCGTGTCGGTGTCGGGGATGGACATCTCCGAGCCGATGCTTGCCGAGTTGCGCAAGAAGCCCGGATCCGATGCCAT
>NZ_JBAVYV010000409.1:0-2431 GCF_049588435.1 Ilumatobacter sp. | reverse complement strand
CTATCTCGATCCCGCCGATCCGAGCACCGAACTCGAGTCCGGGTGGGAGGCGATCATCGCCGACCCGAACGGCGCCGACTTCCGAGAGTTCAACATCTTGTTCCACGAGATCGGCAACGAAGACTTCATCGTGCGGCGCGCAAACGGGTCGGAGGTGCCGCTGCTCGACCCGTTCACCGATGTGTACCGCCCCGCGTCACGAGCATTGAACTTCCGCTCGGAACCGTTCATGAACCGGTTGGAGTTGGAGAACGACAAGTCGCTCGGATACAGCTCGTACGCGTTCGGCGACCCACCGACACCGACCCCGTACTCGTACCTGGGTGAGGCGACCAAGACGCGCATCTCCCACCCGGGCAGCGAGATGTTCCACGTCTACCATCTCCACGGTGGTGGCAATCGTTGGCGACGCAATCCGAAGGTCGAACCCGACGAGCCGTTCGGTGGGCTGAAGAAGATCCCGACCGAGAATGCCGAGTCCACCCGGATGGACTCGCAGGCGATCGGACCCGGTGAGGCGTTCACCCTCGAACACGAATGCGGCGCCGGTGGATGCCAACAGGCTGCCGGTGACTTCTTGTTCCACTGCCACATCGGCGACCACTACATCTCGGGCATGTGGGCGTTCTGGCGAGTGTTCGACACGGTGCAGGACGACTTCCCCGAGATGCCGCCGGACTGGAACGCGCACTACGAGCCTCCATCGGTCGCGCAGGGCGGGACATCGCTCGACCTGCTCGGCACCCAGGTCGACGGGAAGACGATCGTCGCCGCAGCCGACCTCGACGACGCGAGCACCGAAGTGGCGCTCGAGGACCATGTCGCCGGGATCCTTCCCGCGCAGGGCGTGCGAATCGATCGCGACGACGCGACGGTGTGGGACTGGCAGATCGACTACGTCGACGACGATCCGTCCCAACCGCTCGTCCTCGGTGAGCCGGACGACACCCGGGCGTGGCCGAACTACGCGTCGGAGACCCCGGGGGAGCGTCCCCCGATCAGGTTCAACCTCGACAACGCGCGCCTCGCGTGGCCCCAGTTCCGACCTCACCTCGGGACCAGACCGCCATTTTCTCCGAACGGTCACGGCGGTGCGCCGTGGCTCGGCGAGGACGGTGACGCGACGCACAAGGACGCGGTGTGCCCGTCGACCGACGTCGTTCCCGGGCGCCGAGTGCTGAACTATCCGATCACCGCGCTCGACATTCCGATCGAGATCGCCGAGGGTGTCGTCAATCCCGATGGGAAGATCTATGCCCTGAATGAGGACGTCGACGACGTCGTCGCCGGGACAGCGCCGGTCGAGCCGCTGGTGTTGCGCTCCAACGTCGGTGACTGTTCGCGCATCATCCTGACGAGCGACCAGGACGACGTCAACCACGACGGCAACGCGAAGGTCAACATGCACACCCACATGGTGCAGTTCGATCCGCAGGCATCCGACGGCGTGGTGAGCGGGTACGCCTACGAGCAGGGGGTGCGTCCGTACGCGGACGAGAACCGGACGCTCACCGCTCCCGCCGTCCCCGGTGCGACCACGATCGAGGTCACCGGAGTCAACCGACTGCGCGCGGGAATCGACATCGGGATCGGCCTGGGCGAAGGGATGTGCGACTCGACCAGCGGCACGCCGGTCGCCGAACCGGACAACGCGGATCGGCCGTGCACCGAGGTGCGGCGGATCGAGAGCATCGCCGGCACCACGATCACCTTCGACGAACCGTTGCAGAATGTCCACGCGGTCGGTGAGACCGCGGGGGTCGAGTTCGCCCAGTACATCTGGTACTCCGACGTCGACGCGGGCACCGTGTTCTGGCACGACCACGTCTCGTTCGCGAACTGGCGAGACGGGCTGTTCGGTGCTCACGTCATCGAACCGAAGGGCTCGACGTGGCACGACCCGATGACCGGAGACGAGATCCGCTCGGGGCCGATCGCGGACATCCACGCGCCACCGGGAACATCCCAGGGGGTCGGCCAGGACGGGAGTTTCCGTGAGGTGCTCGCCATGATGTCCGACCGGCTGGACCTCGACGGACTACCGGATACCCCCGACATCGCGCTGATGAACATGCGCACGGCGCCGCTCGTCCTGCGCGACCCCGTGTTCCCGTTCTCCTCGGTGACCAACGGTGACCCCGACACGGCGATCCTGCGTGCGTATGTCGGCGACCCGGTCGTGATCCGCGGTCTGGGTGTGATGGATCGCGAGGGAACTCTGCGGGTGTCCGGCCACCGCTTCCGCCAGGAGCGCTATCTCGAGGGGAGCGCGCTCGTCGACACGGTGAACATCGGGATCTCCGAGCGTGAGGACCTCGTGCTCGAAGGAGGAGCGGGAGGGACCGCCGGACTCCCCGGTGACTTCCTCTTCTACAACTCGGTCGCTCGCGACCTGGAAGGCGGAGCATGGGGAATCCTGCGGGTACACGAC
>NZ_JBAVYV010000408.1:0-2358 GCF_049588435.1 Ilumatobacter sp. | reverse complement strand
GCCACCATCAGCGTGTAGCCGACGTTCTCTCCGCCGGTGAGCGCCACGGCCGTGAGCGCTGCCACGACGCCGATGACCGCGATCAGCTCCCCGATGAACTTTCGGTCGCGCACATCGCGCGGAATCGCCTGGACCACCACGACGTACACGCCCGTGATGAGCGCGGCCCACAGCGCCTTGTTCCGGTCTCCCGGTTGAAGGCCACTGAGGAAGATGGCGAGACCGAACGAACCCAGCATGAAGGCGGTCAGGGTCCAGTCGAAACGCGTCTCCCAGTCGATGGCATCGGAGCGTTCCATGCGGCGAGAGTAATGTCGCCGGGTGAGCGCAGGCGACCTTTCCCCCGAACGACCTTCCGATCCACCGGGAACACCCGTGATCGCTGTCCCCGAGGTCGTCGCCGACCTGGCGGATCCCGTGGGCCGGGTTCTGCTCTCGGGGCCCATCGGCAGTGGGAAGTCCACGGTCGGGTCTCTCATGGGGGAGTTGGGTGCCACCGTCATCGAAGCGGACTCGGTGGGACACGACGTCCTCGAGCCCGACGGCGAGGCGTTCGACGCCGTGGTGGCACGTTGGCCGGATGTCGTCGTCGACGGTCGCGTCGATCGTGGAAGGCTGGCAGCCATCGTCTTCGCCGACAGTGCGGAGCTTGCGATCCTGGAGTCGTTCACCCACCCCGCCATCTCCGGGCGGATCACAGAAATGGTCCAGGCGACCGAGGCGGCGTCGCCGGGTGTCGTCGCCGTCGAGCTGCCGCTGCTGGTCGACTTGCTCGGCGCAGGTTGGCACCGGGTCGTGGTGACGGCAGATGTGTCCGTGCGGCGTGCTCGTGCGGTCGATCGGGGGATGGACCCCGCTGACGTCGATCGGCGCATCGCCGCCCAACCTCCGATGGGAGAGTGGCTGGCACGGGCGGACAGCACCATCCCCAACGACGGGGACCTCGCCGCACTCCGACAGAGGGTCACGGCGTGGTGGGACCAGCACGTCGGTCCCCGCAGCGTTCCGGGTGTGCCGACGGACTGACCGGTCGGGTTCGATGGCTGGTGCCGGTGTTTCTCGTCACATCCGACCGGTACTCTGCGAACCATGGACACAGCCGATCAGCGCACCGATCACGGCGACGTCGACGCGTCGGCCGAGATGGAACCTTTCAAGGTCGTCTCGGACTTCGAGCCGGCGGGCGACCAGCCGGAGGCGATCGCACGTCTCGCCGAAGGCGTGCAGCGCGGCGACCGATTCCAGACGCTGCTCGGCATCACCGGTTCGGGAAAGTCGGCCACCATTGCGTGGCTCGTCGAGAAGGTCCAGCGTCCGACGCTCGTGCTGGCACCGAACAAGGCGCTGGCCGCGCAGCTCGCCAACGAGTTCCGTCAGTTCTTTCCCAACAACCGGGTCGAGTACTTCGTGTCGTACTACGACTACTACCAGCCGGAGGCGTACCTGCCGCAGACGGACACGTACATCGAGAAGGAATCGACGATCAATGACGAGATCGATCGCCTCCGCCATTCGGCCACGGCGGCGTTGCTGACGCGACGCGATGTCATCATCGTCGCATCAGTGAGCGCCATCTACGGTCTCGGCTCACCCGAGCAGTACGAGGGCCAGCTCCTCCGGCTCATCAAGGGCGTCGAGCTGCCACTCGACTTCGCCGTCCGTCGTCTCGTGGACATCCAGTACGAGCGCAACGAGGTCAACCTGGTCCGGGGGCGGTTCCGGCTCCGTGGCGACACACTCGAGATCTTTCCCTCCTACGAGGAGTCCGTCTACCGCGTCGAGTACTTCGGGGACGAGGTGGAGCGCATCCTGCGGATGAACCCGGTGACGGGTGAGGTCATCGGTGAGCAGAACGACCTCTGGGTGTTGCCGGCCACGCACTACGTCACCGAACGGGAACGGCTTCTCGAGGCCATCGGGAAGATCGAGATCGAGCTCCATGAACGGCTCGACGACCTCCAGAAGCAGGGCAAGCTGCTCGAAGCGCAGCGGCTCCGCATGCGAACGAGCTACGACATGGAGATGATGAGGGAGATCGGCACATGTGCGGGCATCGAGAACTACTCGGTGTACCTCGACGGCCGCGACTACGGCGATCCGCCGTACACGCTCATCGACTATTTCCCCGAGGACTTCCTGCTGGTGGTCGACGAGAGTCATGTCACCATCCCTCAGATCCACGGGCAGTTCGCCGGTGATCGCAGCCGCAAGGATGTGCTCGTCGAGCACGGTTTCCGACTGCCGTCGGCTCGGGACAACCGACCGCTGACATTCGAGGAGTGGTACGCCCGGACGAAGCAGGCGATTCTGCTCTCCGCCACGCCCTCGTCGTGGGAGCTCGAACAGTCCGATCAGGTC
>NZ_JBAVYV010000407.1:0-5306 GCF_049588435.1 Ilumatobacter sp. | reverse complement strand
GCACCGTGGGGCACATCTGCCGATCGGCCCCCGGAGCTGCGCATCGCCTCCGACGACGCTCAGCTCGCCGAGTGGTTGAGCGACGGCAGCGGACGTCCGACGGCGGTGGAGTCCGGCGACATGTGGCGCACGATCGGCGCTGCCCCGATCGGTGATCGCCGGCGACTCAACGAGCTCCCACTCGACCTTCTCGACGTGTGCATCGATGGGACGATCGTGCACGCGGTCGCTCACGTGGTCGCCCATCTGCCGTGGCGACGCGGCGGCTGGCTGCGGGGTCCGGTGATCGCCGTGATGAACGCGGAGTTCGTGCGCGACTACGACGTTGCTCCTCGCGGCCACCCGAACGACGGCCGGGCCGAGACGCTGCAGATCGACCCCGGGATGTCGCTTCGACAACGTCTCGCCGTGCGCACCCGGATGCGCAATGCCAGCCATCTGCCGCATCCACAGATCCACACGCGTTCGATCCGCCACGTCGAGTTCGCTGCACTGCCCGGCCTCCATGTCTCGGTCGACGGCCGTGATCACGGGATCGCTCACGAGCTCGCGATCGACGTTCGCTCCGACGCTGCGATGTTGTACGCATGATGTGCGCTTCCGGCACGATCTCGATGCATCCCTGCTCACGGGCTCGCGCGATCCCGGTCGGAACCGTCGGCGGGCCGTAGAGTCTCCTCTCGTGGCTGTGTACGTGCCCGAGTCGTTCACCTCGGACGAAGCCGACGTCCTGCGTCGGTACTTCACGAACCTGGATGGCCCCGTTTTCGCCCTCGTGAACCTTCCCGAGGTCGTCAAGGGGGCATTGTTCGCGCGGTACAGCCGGAGCCCGAAGTCTCTGCGCCGACTCTTCCTCGATGAGTTCGTCGGGGATCTCGACATCCGTGGCGATCAGTCGATCGATGCCACCGTCGGTCTGGACCGTGCCGAGCAGCTCTACGAACGGGTCTTCTTCGACTACGGCGATGATTCCGTCGCTCAGCTCGGCGGTGTGCATCTCGCCTGTGAGCAGGCATCGAATCTGCTCACCAAGGTCCTGGAGTGGGGTCGGCTGATGAGCTACCTCGAGCAGAGCACGCGCTACATCGCCTACGACAGCAGGCTCGGCGGGCGATACCGGTACCACCGGGACCCCGCCGTGCTGGCCTCGCCACTCGGGACGCGCTACGTCGGCGACCTCGACCGCATCTTCGATGCCTACAGCCAGTGCGCGGAGTTCGTCACCGACCACGTCCGAGCGACGGTCCAGCGTGGACCCGACGACAGCGAGTTCGTGTACCGCACAGCGACCCGGGCCAAGGCGCTCGATGCCGTGCGCGGGATGCTTCCGGCGGCTGCGACGTCGAACGTCGGGATCTACGGAACGGGACAGGCATTCGAGGCGCTCCTGTTGCGGATGCGTTCGCACCCGCTGCCCGAGGCGCGTGCCTATTCGGACCTGATGTTGCACGAGTTGCGCAAGGTGATTCCGAGCTTCCTCCGTCGGGTCGACATCTCGGACCGTGGCGGTCGCTGGAGCGAGTACCTCGCGGACACTCGCGAGCGCTCGGGCGAAGTGGTGGCCGAACTCCTCGGTGGGACGCCGGTCGCGCCGGCTGCCGAGGTGACCCTCGTCGACTTCGATCCCGACGCGGAGGACAACATCCTCGCTGCGATCTGTTACTCCCATTCATCGCTTCCGGAGTCGCAGATCCTCGAGAAGGTCCGATCCTTCGGTGCCGACGAACGGATCTCGCTGCTCCAGGCGTACATCGGCGAGCGTCAGAACCGGCGCCACAAGCCGGGTCGGGCTTTCGAGCGGAGCTTCTACCGGTTCGACGTGCTGAGCGACTACGGAGCATTCCGCGACATGCAGCGCCACCGCATGCTGACGATCGAGTGGCAGCGCCTGACGCCGAATCACGGCTACACGCGGCCCGAACTCGTCGAGGAGGCCGGCGTCGGAGGACTGTTCGACGAGACGATGCACCGCTCGGCAGCGCTGCACGACGACCTCCTCGAGTCGTACCCGGAACAGGCGTCGTACGCGGTCGCCATGGCGTATCGCATGCGGTACAACATGCAATTCAACGTGCGTGAGGCGTTCCACATGCTCGAGTTGCGCTCGTCCCCGCAGGGGCATCCGTCGTATCGGAGGGTCGCGCTCGACATGCACCGGCTGATCGCTGAACAGGCCGGTCACCGTGCGCTCGCGGCGGCGATGATTTTCATGACGACCGAGGCGCCCGAACTCGAACGGCTCGAATCCGAACGGCGAGCAGAGCAGCGGCGGGACACACCCAGCGATCTGTGACGGGTGTCACAGTCCTGCCATCCGACGGTCGCCACGCTGTTGCGTATGCTCCGCCGGACCGACCCTGCAACCGCACGGTCCCCAATTTCGACACGAATGAGCGATCACGAGCAACATGGCTGAGGACGAGATCTTGGACGACGACATCGAGAAAGACGATGGTGACGACGAGGAGGCGACCCCTGACGACCCCGATGCCGACGAACTCGACGATGACGATGACGACCCTGTCGTCGTCGACGATGACGATGACGACGCCGTCGATGACGACGATGACGACGAAGACGACGAGGACGAGGCGCCTCGAACCAAGCGCAAGAAGCGCAAGGACGATGACGACGATGACGATGACGACGACCTCGTCGACGACGACGACGTCGAGGAGGACCTCGACAAGATCCTGAAAGATCGTCTGGTCGCCAAAGACGACGACGACGACGATGACGACGACACCGATCCCTCGCCCGGCGACACGCGGGGAGAGGGTGGCGAGCGGCTGCAGCCGAAGCAGCAGAACGAGCAACTCTGCAACTCGTGCTTCCTGCTCGTGAAGTCGTCGGCTCCGAACTGCCCGGTCGGCGACGACGACTGTCCGATCTTCTCCTGAGGTCGATCCTCGCATGACGCACCGACGCCAACGAAGCGATGCTTCGTCGGCCGTACGGGCTGCGTTCGATGTGCTGGTCTTCGCTCCGCTCGGGTTCGGCGCGCTGTTGATCGAGGACTCCTCGGCCGCGGTCGACCGTGCCCGTCAGGAACTGTCCAATGCTCGCTTCATCGGTCGTTTCGCCGTCGATCAGGGGGTGGCCCAGATGCGCAGCAGGCTCGGGTCCCCGGCGACGGACGACCCACCACGGTCGATGACCGCGGCGACCTCCGATGCACCGCAAGGCGTACCTCAGGTCGCACCGCAAGGCACACCGCAACGGGCACCTCAACGTGATGTCGCGGTGACGATCCCCGTGGTTCCTCCCGCCGGCGGCGGGGTCGACGCGGCTGAGGCCGACGATCCCGATCAACCGGACGAGCTTGTCCGGTCGGACGAGCTGGCGCTGCCGGACTACGACACACTTCCGGCGATCGACATCGTCGCCAAGCTCGCGACGCTCGGCGTCGAGGACCGCACCGCGATCGAACGGTACGAGTCGGCGCACCGACGCCGGCGCACGGTGCTGGGCAAGCTCGCTCAGCTGGCCGAGCAGTGATCGATCCGCTCGTCCGTCGGGTCGATCCCGACGACGGTGACGACCTGGCACAGCTCGAACTCCTCGAGGTCGAGGCCCGTGCCGCGCTCGTCGGCCAGCGCGGCGGAGAGCGGTGGCTGATCGAGCATCCCGAGGTCGGACCGGGGTGGGCCGACCTGTGCCGCGCGGACAGCTCGGACGTGGTCGTCGGCCACATCGGTGACACCATCGCCGGATATCTCGCCGCCACGCTGGGACCCGACGGGATCATCCGGGTCGATCAGGTGTGGGTGACGCCCAACGCTCGCGAGAACGGTTTCGGCGATGCGATGCTCGCTGCCGTGATGGAGCGGGCGCGGAACGCAGGCGCACTCGCGGTGCAGGGCGAGTCGCTGCCGGGGGACCGGCACACGAAGAACCTGTATGAGCGCGCCGGAATCGTCGCCCGGCTCATCACGACCTACCGCGAACTCTGAGTCGCGGTCATCTCCGGGTCAGCGGCCGGTCCATTCGGGGGCGCGCTTCTCGATGAACGCCGTGAGGCCTTCCTTCAGGTCCTCCGACGACATCACGGTGCCCATCGCCGAGTTCGTCATCTTCTTGAGGGCGTCGTCGTCCGCGTAGGCGCTGGCGAGCACGACCTTGCGGCTCTCCCAGACTGCGAGTGGAGCGTTGGCGGTGATCTGGTCGGCCAGGCGCATCGCCTCCTCGGTCGCCTCGCCCGGCTCGACCAGGCGTGACACCAATCCGAGTTCGTAGGCCCGCTTCGCGGGGATCGGCTCGCCGGTGAGGATCGCTTCCATCGCTGCGGCCTGACCGATCGCACGTGGCAGGCGGAACAGTCCACCGGCACCGGCGACCAGATTCCGCTTGACCTCGGCGAGGCCGAACGCCGATCGGTTGGTGGCCACGACCAGGTCGGCAGCGAGAACGATCTCACATCCACCAGCGGTTGCGAGCCCGTCGACGGCGGCGATGACCGGCTTCTTGCGTTCCCGGTAGACGAAGCCCGCGAAGTTCCCGCGCTTGGTGCTGAGTCGGGCTGCGTCGCCGCTGTTGATCGCCTTGAGGTCGGCGCCGGCGCAGAAGACCGGCTTCGACTGTCCCTCGGTGTTCGCCTGGAGCACACCGATCCAGATGTCGTCGTCGGCCTCCATCTGGTCGATCGCCGCTTCCATCGCCTCGGCGACGTCACCATTGACGGCGTTGCGCGCGTCGGGTCGGTTCAGCGTGATGAGCGCGATGCGCCCGCGTGTTTCGTACGTGACGATGTCAGACATGACCGCCGAGCGTAGGTCTCGCCCGGACGGCCCGGCGAATCAGATCAATCGTCGGTGGACGCCTCGGAGGTCGTCGCCGGTTCGGGGGTCGTCGCCGGTTCGGGGGTCGACGCCGGGGGAGTGGCACTCTCGGTCGGCTGTGCTTCCGGCTCCGGAGCGGAATCGACCGTCGGCTCCACCGTCGGCTCCGACGAGGGTGTGTCGGGCGTCGACACGGCCGCGGGTGTCGGTTCCGGTGCGGGTGTCGGTTCTGCTGCTGGCACCGATTCCGGCGCGGGGTCAGCGTTCGCTGCCTCCGGCTTGGCGTCCGAGTCGGTTTTTGCCTCGCGCTTCGGGTCGGGTGTGCGCTCCGCCTTGGGCTTGCGGTCCGACTCCGCGCCGGGCTTCGATTCCGAACGGTCCCGGTTGCCGGAGCGGTCGTCGGACTTCGGTCCACCGCCATCGCGACGCGCCGGCTTCTTGCGCTTCTCGTTGCGCGGGCCGGGACGCAGCGGCTTGGGCCGCGGGGTTCCGGCGGGAACCTCGACGCCGAGCAGCTCAGCGATCTGG
>NZ_JBAVYV010000406.1:0-3758 GCF_049588435.1 Ilumatobacter sp. | reverse complement strand
CGCAGCGGACCGCCACGCCTGGTGGCCGATCGCCGAGGCGAGCAAGCCGACGATCGGTGCGATCGACGGCCCGGCGGTGGGAATGGGGGCCGAGTTCAGCTCCCAGTGCGACCTTCGCCTCGCCGGTGCGAACGCCCGGTTCGGTTGGAACTTCGTGCACCGCGGGCTGGTTCCGGACACCGGCGCGGGCACCTGGCTGCTCCCGCGGATCATCGGGCTGCAACCCGCGCTCCGGCTGCTGTACACGGGCGAGATCATCGGCGCCGACGAGGCACTCGGGCTCGGTTACGTCCTCGACGTGGTGGCGAGTGACGACCTGCTGCCCGCCGCGATGGCCCTCGCAGAACAGATCGCGTCCGGGTCACCGCACAGTCTGCGCCAGATCAAGTCACTCGTCCACCAGGGTCTGACCGCGCCGGTCGGCGAGCACATGGAGCGCCACACCGAATCGCTCGCGGCGTGCTTCAAGAGCGACGATCACCGCGAAGGTGTGGCCGCATTCCTCGAGCGCAGACCCGCGGGTTTCACCGGGACCTGAGCGCGAACCGTCGCCTCACAGGATCGTGAGGACGTCGCCGAGGGGTTTGCGGTGCAGCGTGGGCACCTCGCAGTCCTCGACCGGAAACCCGACGGGGAAGAGCACGAACGGACGCTCGTTCTCGGGGCGCCCGAGGAGCCGTGAGAGGAAGGCCATCGGACTCGGCGTGTGCGTGAGCGTCGCCAGACCCATGTGGTGCAGCGCCGTGATGAACATGCCGGCGGCGATGCCGCAGCTCTCCTTCACGTAGTAGTGGTGGCGCTTCGACCCGTCGTCACGGATCCCGTACCGCTCCTCGAACAGCACGACGATCCACGGCGCGATCGCGAGGAACTCCTTGTGCCAGTCGGTGCCGAGCGGAGCCAGCTCGTTCTGCCAGCGCTCGGGCATCCGACCCTCCTCGTAATTGATCCGTTCCTCCTCCTCGGCGGCGCGTCGGATCTCGGCCTTCACCGCCGGATCGCCGACCGCGACGAACTGCCACGGCTGCTGGTGCGCACCGGAGGGGGCCGTGGATGCCGTCGTCACCGCGAGCTCGATCAGTCGGACGGGAACCGGCTCGTCGCTCAACATCCGCACGCTGCGCCGAGCGTCCATCTCGGCGTGGAAATCGACCGCTCGCGAGGCCATCGCGTCGTTCGAACGGCGCTCGAACTCGAGTCGGTGGAACGGATATCGCTCGCGCGTCTCGGCGGGTGGGTACGGGAACTCGTATCGGGAGCGCACACCCCACCATCGCACATGCGAAATCCCCGGCGCAGCGCGTGACGACGCTCAGACGATTGGCCCGCCAACGTCGATGATCGCCCGCCCGTGCGACCGATCGCTACGTGCCGCGCTGGTAGTTCGGAGCTTCCTGGGTGATCGTGACGTCGTGCGGGTGCGATTCCTCGCGTCCGGCCGTGGTGACCCGCATGAAGCGTGCCCCACGCAGCGCGTCGAGTGTCGCCGCACCGGCGTAGCCCATCCCGGAGCGCAGGCCTCCGACCAGTTGGTACAGCACGTCGCCGAGCGGTCCGGCATACGGCACACGGCCCTCGATCCCCTCCGGGACGAGCTTCTGGCTGGCGGCGCCCACTGCGGTCTTTCCCGACGATGATTGGCCCGTGGCGTACCGATCGGCGCTGTCGCCGGTCATCGCCCCCATCGAACCCATCCCGCGGTAGCTCTTGTACCGGCGGCCGTCCATCAGTTCCATCTCGCCGGGCGATTCCTCGGTTCCCGCGAGCAGTGACCCGATCATGACCGTCTGAGCGCCGGCCGCGATCGCCTTGACGATGTCGCCGGAGAACGTGATTCCGCCGTCGCCGATGATCGGGACCCCGAGCTGGCGTGCCCGGCGCGTCGTGTGCCAGATCGCCGACAGCTGCGGCATTCCGGCGCCCGAGACGACACGGGTCGTGCAGATCGACCCGGCGCCGACGCCGACCTTGATCGCATCGGCGCCCGCCTTCTGCAAGGCCTCGACGCCCTCTTCGGTCACGACGTTGCCGGCGGTGACCGGAAGATCGGGCCATGAGCCCTTGATCCGCTCGATCGCCTTCACGACGTTGGCCGAATGACCGTGCGCTGTGTCGATCGAGACGGCGTCGACGCTCATCGCGACGAGTGCTGCGACCCGCTCCTCGAGGTCGGCGCCGACCCCGACGGCGGCTGCGGCGCGGAGTCGGCCCTGGCCGTCGCGGGAGGCATTGGGGAAGTCGAGACGCTTCTGGATGTCCTTGACCGTGATCAGGCCGGCGAGCCGCCCCGATCCGTCGACGAGGGGAAGCTTCTCGATGCGGTGTTGTTGCAGGATCGCACGGGCGTCGTCGAGCGACGTGCCGACCTCGGCAACGACCAGGCCGTCGGCGGTCATGAACTCGGTGACCGGGCGATCGAAGTCGGTCCCCTCACAGAAACGGATGTCGCGGTTGGTCAGGATGCCCACGAGGTGACCGTCCTCGTCGGTGATCGGAACACCGGAGAACTTGAAGCGGTTCATCAGCGCTTCGGCCTCGTGGAGATACGCGGTCGGCGGAAGCGTGACCGGGTCGGTGATCATCCCCGACTGGGACCGCTTCACCTTCTGGACTTCGCTGGACTGATCGGCGATCGACATGTTGCGGTGGATCACACCGATCCCGCCGTGGCGCGCCATCGCGATCGCCATCCGGGCCTCGGTGACCTTGTCCATCGCTGCCGACACGAGCGGGACGGCCAACTCGATGTCCGCCGCGAAGGTGGCGGTCGTGTCGACCGCGTCGGGCAGCGTCTCGGACCACCCGGGCACGACCACGACATCGTCGAAGGTCAGAGCCTCGTAGCGATCGAAGAACCCGTCGTTGACGTTCGAGTCGGGGGCGGAATCGGTCATGTCGTGGACCTCGGATCTCAGGAGCTGTCGGATGCGCAGAGTTTCGTCAGCGTCTCGACGAGGAGCTCGTGCTCGGCGTCGTGGACGGTGGCGGCGAAGGCCTCCAGTGTGCCAGAAACATCGATCGGAACGGCCCGGGAGGCGAGAACCGGGCCGTCGTCGACACCTTCGTCGGGCACGAGGTGCACCATCACGCCCGACTCGCTGCGTTCACCGGCGAGCGCCTCGGACCACGCGCGTTCGATCGCTCGGATCCCGGGCAGCTGGCGCGGCAGCGCGGGGTGCAGATTGATCACCCGGTCGGGGAAGTGATCGAGGAAGTTCGTGGTCAGCAATCGCATCCAACCGGCGAGCACGACCCAGTCGGGCTCGAACGAGGCGACCGCCCCCGCGAGCCGGGTGTCGTAGTCGCGACGGTCTTCGCCGTCGAGCAGGGTGACCAGTTCGGTGTCGATGTCGGCTTCATCGGCGCGGACGAGTGCGTAGGCATCGATGCGGTTGCTGACGACACCGATCACCGACGCGTCGATCGACCCGTTGCCGTGGCCGACACCGTGGTCGAGGACGGCCTGGAGGTTGGACCCAGACCCGGACGCGAGGACGACGAGTCGGGATGGCATCGACACCGATCGTACCAACCCGGCCGATCTCGTGATCTTCTGCGGCGCTCCGTGCGCGAACAGTTCACGAGATCGGCGGGTGGCGTGGGGTCACCAGCGGAGGATGGCGGCGAGGCCGTCGTCGAGGATCGCGACGTTCGGCACGACGTGGATGTTTGCGTCGGTGAGCAACGCTCGACGAATCGCCCGATCGATGGTCCCCGAATCGCTCGACTCGTCATCGTGGACCAGCAGCGTGTCGACT
>NZ_JBAVYV010000405.1:0-1543 GCF_049588435.1 Ilumatobacter sp. | reverse complement strand
GTCGCGGCGTGCGACGAACGCGAGCACGTTGCCGACACCAGCGTACGAATGGGGCTGAGCGTGACTCCGGGTCTGGGCCGATCGGGCGACGTCGGGCGCGGTCATCGTCGTCATGCCGGAACGTCCTCGACCTCGGTGCCGGAGTTCTGGTAGTCGCTCAGGAACAGCTCCTCCAGCGTGGGAGGCTGACTGACCAACGATCGGATCCCGAACGACGACAGATGTCGCATGACCGCATCGAGCGAGGTCGTGTCGACCTGGAACTCGAGCTCGGCACCGTCCACGCTGACCGCATGAACACCGGCCATCGAGTCGAGTCCGTCGACGGTTTCGTCGGTCGCCACGGTGATGCTCGTGCGAGTCGAGGACCGCAGGTCGGCGAGCGTGCCTTCCTGCACCACCCGACCGTTCCGGATGATCGTGACACGATCGCAGAGCTTCTCGACCTCGGCCAGGATGTGGCTGGACAGCAGGACGGTGCGACCCTCACCGGCGATCTCGGCGACGGTGCTCTGGAAGACCTCCTCCATCAGCGGGTCCAGCCCGGACGTGGGCTCATCGAGCAGGATCAGCTCCGCACCCGAGGAGAGCGCCGTCACGAGGGCGACCTTCTGCCGGTTGCCCTTGGAGTACGTGTTCGCCTTCTTCCGGGTGTCGAGCTCGAAGCGCTCGACGAGTTCGTTGCGTCGTTTGGTGTCGACATCGCCGCGCAGTCGGGCGAAGTAGTCGATGATCTCGCCACCGGACAGGTTGGGCCAGAGACTGACGTCGCCCGGCACGTACGCGATCCGGTGATGCAGGTCGACAGCGTCGTGCCACGGGTCGCCGTCGAGCAGCCGCGCCGTTCCGCTGTCCTCGCGCAACAGGCCGAGCAACATGCGGATCGTCACCGACTTGCCGGCACCGTTCGGGCCGAGATAACCGTGCACCTCGCCGACCGCGACCTCGAGATCGAGGTGGTCGAGCGCCACCGTCGAACCGAACGTCTTCACGATGCCCTCGAGTGAGATTGCTGTCGTCATCCTTCATTCCTCTGTTCGGGCAGCGGCGTCGCGCGCTGCGGGGTTGTCGAGTACGTACCCATTGGTCAGGAGGTCGACCTCGGCGCGGGCCCAACGTTCGAGCGTCTCGGGCGACGTCAGGCTCTTGCCCAGTCGGGCTTCGACGAGTGGTCGCAACATGAGCATTCCGAGCTCCATCGCCATCATCAGCAGGACCCCCATCTCCTCGTCGGGAAGTTCACGGGCAGACCCTGCGAGCACCAGTCGACGGTCAGCGCCCGCGCCGAGATCGAGGAGCTGATCGAACCACCAGTGACCGACCGGTCCGCCATCGCGCAGTGAGCGACTGACGTAGTCGATGGCCCGGCCGAGATCCGGCGTCGCGAGCATCGTCTGCACGCTCGCGTCCACCTCCCCCTCGACGATCCCCGAGGTCGCTTCCTCCAGAACATCGCGCACATACCGATCGCACTCCGCGACGAGCCCTGCCTTCGACCCGAAGTGGTGGATCACGAGCGGCGGCGACGCGCCGACGACTTCGG
>NZ_JBAVYV010000404.1:0-2260 GCF_049588435.1 Ilumatobacter sp. | reverse complement strand
CGGTGTCTCGGTTCTGGGAAGTGTCCCTGCGTCATGGCTGCACCGACACGTTCTTCCAGCCGGTGATGACCACGCTGGCGGCCGACCCGATTCCGGCACACAGCTACAACAGTTGGATCACGGGGCTCGAGATCCCGGCCGCCGAGGAGACGTTCGGCGTTCGCATCCAGTCGTCGTGGGGCATGACCGAGGTGGTCACCAGTGTGCTGATCAATGATCCGGCGGCGCCGAGCGTCGAGGGATCGATCGGCCGGGTCAGCCCCGAGTACTCGATCAGAGTCGTGTCGTTGGACACGGGCGAGGATGCCGACGAGGGCGAGTTGAGAGTGGCCGGCGTGCGCGGGCTGTCGCTCTTCGCCGGCTATCACCGCAATCCCGAAGCGACCGCCGAGGGGTTCGACGAGCGGGGCATGTGGTGCACCGGTGACCTCGTGCGGCTGCTGCCGAGCGGTGACGTGCAGTTCGTCAGCCGCAACAAGGACATGCTGCGTGTCGGTGGCGAGAACGTCGCGGCGGCCGAGATCGAGCGGGTGCTGATGGAACATCCAGCGGTGAGCGCAGCGGGCGTGGTCGGGCACCCCGACCAGTTCCGCGGCGAGGTCGCCGTCGGCTTCGTGGTCGCCGCCGGAGTAGCCGACGACGCCGACTCGCTGGCCGCCTTCGAAGCCGAGGTCATCGCGCACTGCACCGAGCGACTGGCCGGCTTCAAGGTGCCGCGCCGAGTACACCTGATCGCCGAGATGCCGGAGTCACTCATCGGCAAGATGTCCAAGAAGATCCTTGCCGAGCAGGCCCTCGCCCTCGGCCTCGGCGACGCCTGACGTTGTGACCGGAGACGTCGCCAGGTTCGACGAGGTGATCGCCTCGCTCCGACTGCCGGCGGTGGCGGCTCCGATGACCTTCATCTCCACGCCCGAGCTGGTTGCCGCGGCATGCGCCGCAGGGATCATCGGCTCGTTCCCCACCAGCAATGCGTCCTCCGTCGCCGAACTCGACGAATGGTTCGACCAGATCGAGTCCCGACGAGCTCGTGCGGAGCGCACTCCGGGGCCCATCGCCGCCAACCTGATCGTCGGCAAGCAGAACACCCGGCTCGACGATGACGTCGACTGCGTGGTGCGGCACCGGCCGGCGATGGTCATCACCAGTGTCGGCAGCCCGGCCCCGGTGATTCCCGCGCTGCAGGTCGCCGGATGCCTGGTGTTCGCCGATGTGGCGTCCGAGGCCCACGCTCACAAGGCGTTGGAAGCGGGAGCCGACGGCCTGGTGTTGTTGTCCGCTGGCGCCGGCGGCCACACCGGATGGGCCAACCCGTTCGCGTTCGTGCGAGCGGTGCGGGCCTTCTTCGCCGGTCCGCTGGTGTTGACAGGCGGGATGAGCGACGGAGCGTCGCTGTGGGCTGCGCAGTGCGCAGGCTTCGACCTGGCCATGTTCGGTACCCGTTTCATCGCCACTGACGAAAGCGCGGCTCCGTCCGCGTGGCGCGACGCGCTGGTCGCTGGAACCATGGACGACATCTCGCTCGCCACCGCCCCCAACGGAGTCGTGGCGAGTGTTCTGGGCGACAACGCCGGCAGCGCCGGCCACACGGTGTCCGCCGTCCATGGTCAGCAGAGCGTGGCCGCACTGGTCGACGAGATCGAAACCGGCTGGCACCAGGCCCAGGCCGACACCCGCCAACTCCTCGATCTCGAACCACAGCTGTGACTGGAGGTGCGCAGGACCGCCAGTCCGCGTTCCCTACCCCATGGCGAAGTCGTGGATGAGCTCGGCAAGCTCGGCGACCATCTCGGCCTGTGCCTTCGGGTCCATGTAGTGCGTGGCGTCGAACTCGTGGTGTCCGGTAAACCGATCGCCGAGGGCCTCTTCCCACTGCCGGAGGTAGTCCGGGTGGGCCCGATGGTCGCCGGCCTGACGAATGCTCAGGACCGGAATGGTTGTGCGCGCCACATCGGCGGGCCCGTCGGCCTGGCTGACATCGGTCGCCCACTGACTGAGCCACGACCGCAGACTCGTGAAGCGACCGAGTCCGTTGCCGGCTTCGTTGGCCTCGCGAATCTTGTCGACATCGCCTCCGAAATCGCTCGTCTCGGCGAACATAAACGGGTCGGCGTTGGTGCGATGCACGATGAACGCCTCGTCGGCATTCGGGCCATACATGGCTTCCAAGGTGGCGAGCCGCTCGCGCACCCAGTTCGTGATGCGCTCCATCCGTGCGGCCTGCGCGGCGCGGATGCGGGCCACGAACTCGTCGCTGAAC
>NZ_JBAVYV010000403.1:0-1668 GCF_049588435.1 Ilumatobacter sp. | reverse complement strand
TCGCGAGGGTGATCGGGATGCCGGTGCGCGTGGCGATCACCCGATCGAGACACGAATTGCGCCAGTCGTAGTACGCCTGCCGGTTGCCGACGAAGTGCTCGCGCTCGAACAGATGTCGCGCCACGCCCTCGGCGGTCGGCGTCGCGCATTCTCCGGCCAGCTGGTCGAGCGAGGCGAGCCACTCGATCAGATCGAGGTCGGGCTGGAGGGTCTGGGAGATCAGCAACGCGGTTTCGTCGAGCACCACCGACGTCGGCTCGCCAGCCATCAACGCGGCGAAACGATCTCGACCCATGTGCCCAAGGTACCGATCCACTACGTTGCGCGACATGTATCCCGGTGCACACCTCACTCAACACGGCGACAAGCCGGCGCTCATCATGGCCGAATCCGGCTACACCCAGACGTACGCGGAACTCGATGCTGCCGCCAACCGGGTCAGCCACCTGCTACGCGCTGCGGGCCTCCAGCCCGGCGATCACGTGGCGATGTGCATGGAGAACCACGACCGGTACTTCGAGATCGTGTGGGGCTGTCACTACGCAGGTCTCGTCTACACGTGCGCGTCGTCGCGCCTCACCAGCCACGAGCTCGAGTACATCATCAACGACTGCGGCGCTCGAGCGTTCATCACCTCGAAGTACAAGGCCGATCAGGCCATCGACGTGGTCGGCACGACACCGAACGTCGAGCTGCGACTGATGCTCGACGGCGTGGTCGACGGCTACGAGAGCTACGAGCGCGCGGTCGACGGGTTGTCGTCCGAACCGCTCGACGAAGCCCGCGTCGCGGGACTCGACATGCTCTACTCGTCGGGCACCACCGGTATGCCCAAGGGCATCACCCGCGCCTTCCCGAACACCAAGTTGGAGACGACGGCGAGCGGCGTCATGGGCCTGATGCAGCTGCTCTTCGGCGCCGATGACTCGACGGTCTACCTGTCGCCGGCGCCGTTCTACCACGCGGCACCGTTGCGCTTCTGTCTGGCCATGCACGCCATTGGCGGGACCATCGTCGCGATGGAACACTTCGACGCCGAGCGCTACCTGCAACTCGTCGCGGAGCATCACATCACCCACAGCCAGGTCGTGCCGACCATGTTCGTGCGCATGCTCAAGCTCCCGGAGGAGACGCGCACCAAGTACGACGTCTCGTCCTTGGAGTGTGTGATCCATGCGGCGGCCCCATGCCCGGTACCGGTCAAGCACCAGATGATCGAGTGGTTCGGGCCGGTCATCCGCGAGTACTACGCCGGCAGCGAGGGCAACGGGTTCGTCTTCTGCGACAGCGAGGCGTGGCTCGCACATCCCGGCACGGTCGGTTCGCCGATCGGCTGTGTGCTCCACATCGTCGGCGGGCATCTCGACGGGTTGCACGACCGCCTTGACCTCTTCGCCGAAGTCGTCGTTGGGCACACCGAACACCGCGACGTCGATGACCTTCGGGTGGGTCACCAGCACGTTCTCGGCCTCTTGCGGGTAGATGTTCACGCCGCCGGAGATGATCATGTACGCCTTGCGATCGGTGAGGAACAAGAACCCGTCCGCGTCGAGGTAGCCAACGTCGCCAAGGGTGCTCCAGCCCTTGGGGTGGCGCGAACCCTTCGTCTTGTCGGGGTCGTTGTGGTACTCGAACTCCGCTCCACCCTCGAAGTACACGGTGCCGGAC
>NZ_JBAVYV010000402.1:0-4772 GCF_049588435.1 Ilumatobacter sp. | reverse complement strand
GACGCGACGATCGCACAGACGTAGCCGGGATAGATCGGCACCTTGTTGCCGAAGCCACCGCCGATGTCGGGGGCGATGATCCGGATCTTGTGTTCGGGCAGTCCGGCGACGAGTGCGTACACCGTGCGGTGTGCGTGCGGCGCCTGCGTGGTGCTCCACAGCGTGAGTTTTCCCGAGACCGGATCGAGGTCGGCGACGCATCCGCACGTCTCCATCGGTGCCGGGTGGACACGCGGGTAGACGATGTCCTCGGTGACGACGATGCCGTTCTCGCGGGCATCGGCGAACACGGCCTCGGTGTCGTCCTTGCTGCCGGCCTCCCAGTCGAAGCAGTGGTTGTCGGTCTTGCCGTCGAGATCGTCGCGGATGATCGGAGCGTCGGGTTCGAGCGCCTTGCGGACGTCGATCACCGGGTCGAGCCATTCGTACTCGACGTCGATCAACTCGAGCGCGTCGCGCGCCGAGTACCGGTCCTCGGCCACGACGAACGCGACTTCCTGGTGCTGGAAGCGGACCTTGTCGGTGGCGAGCACGGCCTGCACGTCGTTCGACAGCGTCGGCATCCACGCCAGGTTGTGCTCGGCGAGGTCGGCGCCGGTGACGACCGCCTTGACCTTCGGATGGGCCTCCGCAGCGGACTTGTCGATGCTGACGATCCGCGCGTGGGCCATCGGCGAGCGCAGGATCGCGAGGTGCAACATCCCCTTGATCTGGATGTCGTCGCAGAACTGGCCGCGTCCGCGCACGAGGCGTGGGTCCTCCTTGCGCAGCATTCGCCCGAAGCCGTTCGGCTTGTGGTCGTTCAGGTTGTTGTCCGGCGTCGGAACCTCGTTCGTGTTCGCCTCGGCGCTCTGCGGTGTGCTCGGATTCTCGGTGACGGTCATGACGCACCCACTTCCACGGGGGTTTCCCGTTCCTTCTCGGCCGCCCACTGGATCGAGCGGACGATGGTGGCGTAGCCCGTACACCGACAGATCTGGCCGCTGATCGCCTCGCGGATCTCGGCATCGGTCGGGTCGGGGTTGCGGTCGAGCAGTGCGCGCGCGGTGAGCATCATCCCCGGTGTGCAGAATCCGCACTGCAGACCGTGGCACTGGATGAAGCCCTCCTGGACCGGGTCGAGCACCCCGTCGACTTCCATCCCCTCGACGGTGCGGACGTCGTGCCCGCCGGCCATCACCGCGAGTGTCGTGCAGCTCTTGACCGGTTCGTTGTCGACCCAGACCACGCACGTGCCGCAGTTGCTGGTGTCGCATCCCCAGTGGGTTCCGGTCAATCCGAGGTGATCGCGGATGAAGTGGACCAGCAGGGTGCGCGGTTCGATGTCCTCGCTGACATCGTCACCGTTGACGTTCATCGAAACTTCCATGGCTTACTCCTGTCCGGTCGCGCGGGCGACGGCCTTGCGGAGCGAACGGATCGTCAGCTCCTTGGCGAGATGGGTCTTGTAGGCGGCGGTCCCGCGGGTGTCGGTCGATGGTGATGCGTTGTCGGCCGCGATCTGGCCGACCTCGGCGTAGAGCTCTTCGGATGGTGCCTTGCCGCGGAGGGCGGCGGAGATCGGTTCGACGTTGGTCAGGTTCGGTCCGACGGCGCACAGTCCGACCCGTCCGTCGACGATCACCGACGATCCGTTCTGGCCCTCCATCGTCACAGCCGCACCGGCGGAGGCCACGGCCCAGTCGCCGGCCCGCCGTTCGACCTTGTGATAGGCGCTGCCGGAGTTCGGGCGGATCGGGATGCGGACCTCGGTCAGCATCTCGCCGTCGGCGACCGCCGTCTCGTACGGGCCACGGTGGAAGTCGTGCATCGACACCACTCGCTCGCCCGACGTTCCGCGGATCACGCACGAGGCGCCGATCGCGTCGCACACGGCCGAGAGGTCCTCGGACGGGTCGGCCTGGCACAGCGATCCGCCGAGCGTCCCGCGGTTGCGCACGACCGGATCGGCGATCACCTTCTCGGCGTCGCGGAAGATCGGGAGCACCGCGGCGAGTTCGTCGCTCTCGAGCAGTTCGCGGTGCCGCGTCATCGCGCCGATGCGGACCTCGCCGGACTCGACTCGGATGTACCCGAGTTCGGGTGCCAGGTCGTTGATGTCGATCAGGTACTCGGGTGTGGCGAGCCGGAGTTTCATCATCGGGAGGAGGCTGTGGCCTCCGGCGACGAGACGGGCTTCACCCCCGAGTCGCTCCATGAGCGCGATCGCGTGATCGACGCTCGTTGCCCGTTCGTACTCGAACGGTGCCGGTACTTGCATGGCCACCCCTGTCTGTCGACGTCGATGTGCTCGACGATGTTCCCCGAGGCTGCACACTGCACCGTTGACGACCCCACGTCAAACGCGACTCAACCAAATGGTTAAGTTGCGTTCGTGCGGACGACCGTGGACCTCCGATCGGGTCGACCGGGTCGATGACTCCGACCCAGCTGCGCACGTTCGCGGCGATCGCTCGACACGGCAGTTCACGTGGTGCGGCCGGTGAGTTGGGTGTGTCGGAGGCGGCGGTCTCGAGTCACGTCGCCGCGTTGCGCAAGGAGTTGGGCGACGACCTGTTCCACCGGTCGGGTTCGGGGCTCGCTTTCACCCCCGGCGGTCTGCGACTGGCGGCGCGCGCGGTGGAGATGCTCGGTCTGCAGGACCGAACTCTGCACGAGATCCGCGCCGCGGGTGAGGGTCAACGGGTGCTGCGTGTGGCGGTGTCGTCGTTGTTCGGCGAGATCGCCGCTCCCGGGCTGATCGAGTTGTTCTCGTCGCGCGCCGACGATCTGCAGGTCGAGGTGAGCGAGTGGAGTCCGGACCAGTTCGCCCGCTTGATCACGGCGCGGATCGTCGACGTCGCGATCGGCCCGGAGGCGAAGTCGGCCGGCGACGGAATCCACACCAAGCAGTTCCTCCGCTACCAGCTCGTTGCCGTGGTCGGTGCGCAGCACGCCCTCGCGGGACGCAAGTTGAAGCCCGCCGCGATGGCCGAGGCGACATGGCTGTTGGGGCCGTCCGCGGTCGATGCGACGAGCAGCGTCGGTCGGATGTTGCGGCACTTTCGTGTCCCGGAGGCACGTCAGCGCATCTTCCCGAATCATGCGGCCGCCTTGACCGAAGCGCGTCAGGGTCACGGCGTGGCTCTGTGCCCAGCGCATTCGGCGACGGCCGAGCTCGCCGACGGGCGTCTCGTCCGCGTCGACGTCCCCGGCGCGATGGTCGACGGTGTGTGGGCGACCTTCGCCCTGCGTCGCGACGACGCGAGCCCGCTCGCGAACGAGATCATCCGGTTCGTGTCGACACCTCGGGCGATCCAGGCGATGCTCACCGGGAGCGGCGCGAACATCGCGCGCTTCAAGCCCCGCGTGCACGTCACGTTGTGGAGCTGAATCGCGCGGATCGGGTTGACTCATCGATCGAACAGGTGTACGATCGAGGTATGAATTCGTCGAGTGGAGACGAGCCGAGGGGGAATCAGCCGGCGACTGGCCCTGTGGACCTGATCGACGCCGACTCGTTCGACGAACTGTGTGACGACGTCGCCGGGCACCTGAACGCACAGACCGGACGCCTGCTCGATCTGACGACCTGGTTGCTGCGCGCCGACACGCGCAACTGGCAGGGCGAGGGTCTCTGGACCGCCCAGCAGTATCTGGCGTGGCGCTGCGGCATCGGGCCGACGTTCGCGTCCAATCTGGTTGCGGCGGCGGAGCGAGCCGACGATCTCCCGGTCGCGATCGAGGCGATGCGTTCCGGCGAGTTGTCGTTCGACCAGTTGATGCCGATCGTCCGCACGATCCCGGCGTGGGCTGATGGACAGGTGACGTCGTTGGCGAAGCGGCTCACCGTCACCCAGATCCGCGGGCTGGTCAAGCGGACCGATTGGGAGTGGGAGCCTGGCCCTCCACCGGTCGAGACGAACGACGATGATGCGGTCAACGCCCACAACGACAACAACGCCCACAACGACAACGGCGTGGCCGACGGCGAACCTGCGTCCACGAGCCCCGGCCCCGAGCCCGACGAGAACCGCGTGTCCTCGGGCATCGGGGCCGACGGACGTTGGTACCTGTTCGCGAACCTCGATCTCGATCTCGGCGAGCTCGTCGGACAGGCGCTCGACGAAGCGCGCGAAGCCGTCTTCCTGCGTGAGAACCGGGGAGCATCCACCGGCTCGACACCCGGCGGTAGCGACCGGGAGCTCCGGGTGGTGTCCGACGTCGATGCATTGGTCGAGATGGCCCAGCGATCGCTCGACGCGGTCGCCGACCCGTCACGTCGCAACCGGTATCGGGTGAACCTCCATCTCGATCTCGATGCCACCGTCCGCACCGACCGGGGCGACGTCGTTCCCGACTCGATCGCGCGTCTGCTCACCTGTGACGGACGGATCGATCCGGTGTTCTCACGCACCGGCATCCCGGTGTCGGTCGGACGTTCACAACGCACGATCCCGGACCGGACACGTCGCACCGTTCTGCGTCGTGATGAGCATCGGTGTCAGGTTCCCGGCTGTACCGCTTCCCGCGCGCTGACCCTCCATCACATCGAGCACTGGGCCGACGGGGGGTCGACCGACACCTGCAACCTGATCACCTTGTGTCCGCGACACCATCGGATGCATCACCGACACCGGCTCGGGATCAGCGGCAACGCCGACCGGCGCGACTCGATGCGGTTCACCAATGCACGCGGGCAACCGATTCGGGCGTCGGGGGCCCATCCGCACCGACCGCACGGACCACCGGCACCGATTCGCGGAGAGTACGAACACCCCATCGGCGAACGT
>NZ_JBAVYV010000401.1:0-7351 GCF_049588435.1 Ilumatobacter sp. | reverse complement strand
CGGTCATCTTCACCGGTCTCGCCGCCGCAGCGGTCACACCCGAGGGTGGCGGAGGTCCGTTCAGTCCGGGTACCTGGCTCGACCTGCTCGATGCCGGTTGGCCCGGTCGAGCCGTACTGCTCCGGGTCGTGTTGCTCGCCCTCGCCGCGTGGCCCGCGTTCCGCCCCGAGCGGGTCATCGACCCGACGACCCAGTTCGCAGCACTCGGCATCCCGGGCCTGTGTGTGGCGACGATGGGCATCACGCGAACGGGCGGTGACTGGGCTGCGCTCGGCGCGATCATGGGCATCCTCCATGCGCTCGCGATGGCCGTGTGGGTCGGCGGGGTCATCCTGCTCGCCCGAGTCGTGCTCTCCGGTCCCGGCGACGAGGACCTCGTGCACGCCGTACGCGGATTCAGCAGGGTGTCGACGCCGGCGATCGTCGTCACGATCGGCACCGGCCTCGTGCAGATGTTCCGACTCGACGGTGGAGCGCTGTTCCAGAGCGGCCACGGCAAGGTCCTCGTGCTCAAGACGGTGATCGTCGCCGCGATGATCTTCGTCGCGTTCTCCGCGCGCCAGTTCGTCTCGCAACGGCTCAATCGCGCCCAGCAGATGAGCGTCCCGCTCGCCGACCGACTCCGCCGGGCCTTCGGGGCCGAGGCGGCGATCGGCGTCCTGACGCTCGGATTGAGCGCGTGGCTGTTGGCGCTCCCGCCTCCCAACATCAATCCCGCCTCGCTGGTCGACTACGAGGTGACTCAGACCCACACCGACGAGGCCGGGAATCTCGAGGTCATCGTCCGACTGACCGACAGCCAGATCGGGTTGGTCGGCCTCGAGGTCGAAGTGATCCAGCCGGATGAGAATCTGAGCGGCCTGAACATCGTGTTCACCGCCCCTCCGAACGATCAGAATCTCGCCGCGATCCGCCAGCCCGTTCCGCTGACCGAGTCCGGCTTCGCGGTGCGCGACGAAGCGATCGGCATCCCGATCAGTGTCGCCGGGGACTGGACCATCGAGGTCGAGGCCAACACCGCTGCCGGTCCCGTCGAGAGCCCCCCGCAGATCTACGTCGTCACCGATCAGACCGGTGAAGTGGCGATCGACGAAGTCACCGTTCCGGCGACCGCGGACACCGTCACCGCCACCGAGCCGGCGACCACCGAATCCTGACCCTCGGTCGGAAGAGCCCGCGGTCAGAAAAGGGTCGAGAAGCGGACCGGTTCTGCGACGTCGAGCTGATCGAAGCGGCACGACTCGGGCGTGCGGTCGGGGCGCCAGCGCACGAATCCGACCCCGTGACGGAAACGGCCACCTTCGAGTTGACCGAAGGTGACCTCGGCGACCAGACCCATCCGCATCGGAACGAACGACAGGTCCTTGCCCGCGTTCCATCGGCTTCCCGCTGATGGCGGTGTCGGCCTTCCCGCTGCGTCGTTCGCCGCTTCGCGTTCCTTCTGCTCCTGTTGCCACGAGGCCCAGTCGACCCAGGGATGGTCGATGAGCGCATCGGCTCCGGTCCGCGGTTCGAGTTCCGCCAGCAGTTCGGATCGGCGCGCAACGCTGAACGACGCCGCCACGCCGACCGAGCGCAGATCTCCGTCGTCGGTGTACAACCCGAGCAGCAGCGAGCCCACACCGTTGCCGTCCTTGTGAACCCGGTATCCCGGCACCGCACAGTCCGCCGTTCGGACATGCTTGACCTTCAACAACGATCGCTTCCCCGGCGCATACGGACCGTCGACGGGTTTGGCGATCACCCCGTCGAGCCCTGCCCCCTCGAATGCGGAGAACCAGTTGTCGGCCCGGGCGCGGTCGGTCGACGCGGGGGTCACCCGCACACGTTCGTTCGGCTCGACGATGTCGAGCAGACACGTTCGTCGGTCGAGCATCGGCTCGTCGAGCAGCGACCGGTCGCCGACGGCCAGGACGTCGAAGGCCACGAACTCGGACGGCGTCTCTGCGGCGAGCCGGTTGATGCGCGACTCGGCGGGATGGATCCGCTGGAGCAGTGCGTCGAAATCGAGCCCGTGATCACCACGGTCGGGGACGACGATCTCGCCGTCGACGATGCACCGCTCCGGGAGTGACCGGAGGAGCGGGTCGAGCAGTTCCGGGAAGTACCGCGCGAGCGGCTTGAGCTTGCGGGAGAACAGTTCGACGCGATCGCCGTCGCGGAACACGATGCATCGGAACCCGTCCCATTTCGGTTCGAACAGCCAGTCGCCGTCGCCGTTCGGGATCGAGCGCGCCAGCTTGGCCAGCATCGGCTGAATCGGCGGCTGCACCGGCAGGTTCCAGGGGATGACGTCGGTCTCGGCCATGTGCAGAGTTTGGCGCACCTCCCGCCCGGCCGCTTCGATTCTCTCCGACAGCGGACCGGGGGCGTCAGGGTCCGCTGCGATAGTTTCGGTGCCGTGACGATGGAAGAAAAGATCGCCGACCTCGCCGACCGACGGGAGCAGGCGCTCCACGCCGGATCCGAACGTTCGGTCGACCGCCAGCACGAGAAGGGCAAGATGCTCGCCCGGGAGCGTCTCGACTACTTCCTCGACGACGGTTCATTCCACGAACTCGACCTGTTGGCGCGCCACCGGGCACACACGTCGGGTCTGGACGACCGTCCGTACACCGACGGTGTCGTCACCGGCTGGGGGACGGTCGAGGGCCGCAAGGTCTTCGTGTTCTCCCAGGACTTCACCGTGTTCGGCGGAGCGCTCGGCGAGGTGTTCGCCGAGAAGATCCACAAGCTGATGGACCTCGCCGCCAAGGTCGGCGCGCCGGTCATCGGCCTCAACGACGGAGCCGGAGCCCGGATCCAGGAGGGCGTCGTCAGCCTCGCGAGCTACGGCGGCATCTTCCGCCGCAACGTGCAGGCGTCGGGCGTCGTTCCGCAGATCTCGGTGATCCTCGGTCCGTGCGCCGGTGGAGCGGTCTACTCCCCCGCGATGACCGACTTCATCTTCATGGTCCGCGAGACGAGCCACATGTTCATCACCGGGCCCGACGTCGTCAAGACGGTCACCGGCGAGGACGTCACGCTCGAAGAACTCGGTGGGGCGATGAGCCACGCCTCGAAGTCCGGCGTCGCCACGTTCGTGTCGGCCGACGAGAAGGCCTGCCTCGACGACGTCCGGTTCCTGCTCGGATTCCTGCCGTCGAACAACATGGAGGAACCGCCGGTCGAGGACCTCGGCGACGATCCCGACCGTTCGTGCCCCGAGCTGAACACGATCCTGCCCGACTCGCCGAACATGCCCTACGACATGGTCGAGCTGATCGGCCACTGCGTCGACGACGGCGAGTTCTTCGAGTACTTCCCCCACTGGGCGAAGTCGATCGTCTGCGGTTTCGCCCGGATCGACGGCAAGCCGGTCGGCGTGGTCGGCAACCAGCCCAAGATCCTTGCCGGCGTCCTCGACATCGAGTCCGCCGAGAAGGCCGCCCGTTTCGTGCGGACGTGCGACGCGTTCAACATCCCGTTGATCACCTTCGTCGACGTCCCCGGCTTCCTGCCCGGCGTCGATCAGGAGTACGGCGGGATCATCCGTCACGGTGCCAAGCTGCTCTACGCGTACTGCGAGGCGACCGTTCCGCGCATCTCGGTGATCACCCGCAAGGCGTACGGCGGCGCCTACGTCGTGATGGACTCCAAGTCGATCGGCTCCGACCTCGCGTTCGCGTGGCCATCGGCCGAACTCGCCGTGATGGGCCCGCAGGGTGCGGTCGAGATCGTCTACCGCCGCGAGCTTCAGCAGGCCGCCGACCCGGCTGCACGTCGGGCCGAGCTGGTCGAGGACTACACGGAGCGCTACGCGAACCCGTATGCGGCTGCCGAGCGCGGCTACGTCGACGACGTGATCGAGCCGTCCGAGACCCGCCGCAAGCTGGTCGCCGGACTGCGCATGCTCGCCACCAAGCGCGAAGAGTTGCCCAAGCGCAAGCACGGCAACGTCCCCCTCTGACAACGATGCACGTTCGTGCCAGGCACCAATGTGCATCTTCGAGGGCTTCGCCGGGATCATCGTCGTCGGATACCCTCACCGCCGTGTCGCTCAACGAGTTCCCTCCACCGTCGGGAATGGTGATGTCTCCCGCCCCGACCGATGAGGAAGCCGTCGCGATCATGGCAGCGACCGAGGCGCTGTGGCCCCGACCGGTGGTCATGGTGGCCGACGAGCTACCCCGTTCGAGGTCGTGGCGCTTCTCGGGCCGCTGGTGGAGCAAGCCGGTGCCCGCCCGCCGCGATCGCCCCTTCCGCTGAACCCTCACGGCGGCGCGACGCACCGCAATCCTGCAATGATCGCGACATGACCGATCCCGGCGGGAATCCGATCATCGACGTCACGACGGTCACCGACACCGCCGTCGTCGTCCACGTCACGACCCCCGGCACGTTCGACGTCGAGGTGCACCGCTTCGACGGTCTGACACCCGACACCGAACATCGCCTCGAGATCCGGCTGCCCGCAGGAATCGTCACCTCCATCGAAGTCCGGACGCTCCCGCGACCCGGCGGGGACCTCGCGTCCGTCCTCGCCACAGTCAACGACGTCCACTTCGGCGAGATGGCGGCCGGCCAGGTCGACGACCTCGAGATGGGACCGATCCGCCGTGCCGAACCCGGCGCCGAGCCGTACCCGGAGGTGATGAACCGCGGCGCGGCACACGAGATCTCCGCCATCGATCCGGTCGCCGTGATCGTCAAGGGGGACCTGTCCCTCGATGGGCGCCCCGAGGAGTTCGCGGCGTTCGAGCGCTGCTACCGGGATCCGTTCGGCGACCGTTTGCACGTGGTGCGCGGCAACCACGACGGGTACCGACTCCAGGTCGAGTACGCCGGTGACCAACGCATCGATCTCCCCGGGGTGACCGTCGCGCTCCTCGACACGGTGATCCCCGGGGCGACGACCGGTGACGTCACGGTGCGTCAGGTCGAGTGGCTCGATGATCTGGCATCCGCTTCCACCCAACCGGTCATCGTGATGGGCCATCACCAGCAGTGGATCGCCGGGGCGAGCGATCCGACCGAGGCGAAGCGCAGCGACGACTACTTCGGTCTCCATCCCGATGCGAGCGATCGACTCGACGAGGCCTGCGCACGCAACCGTTCGATCGTCGCCTACACGTCCGGCCACACCCATCGCCACCGGGTCCGCCCGATGACGTCGTCGGGGATCCCGAGCGTCGAGATCGGATGCACGAAGGACTTTCCCGGAACCTGGGCCGAGTACCGCGTGTGCGGCGACGGAATCATGCAGATCGTCCACCGCGTGTCGTCACCCGAAGCCCTCGCATGGAGCGAATCGTGTCGAGGGCTCTACGCCGACTTCGACATCGACTACGCCAGCTATGCCCTCGGCACCCTTGCGGATCGATGCTTCATCATCCCGACGACGCGCTGAGTCTGCGCGGTAGGTTCGTCGCCGCATGCCCCGGATCGCGACCGCTCTCGCCGCCGTGACCATTCTCGTGATGACGACGGCCGCGTGCGGGGATTCGGACGAGGACGGCTCCGTGCTCGTCCTCGCCGCCTCGTCGCTGACCGACGCGTTCACGGCGATGGAGGCCGAGTTCGAAGCGGCCCACGACGTCGATGTCGAACTCAGTTTCGGCGGCAGCAGCACGCTGCGGGTCCAGGTCGAACAGGGCGCACCCGCCGCTGTCGTCGCCTTTGCCGACACCGCACCGATGGATGCGCTCGTCGCCGGTGGGTTCGCCGAAGCGCCGGAGACGTTCGCCACGAACTCGATGACGCTCGTGATCCCGGCCGACAATCCCGGAGACGTGTCCGGACTCGCGGACCTCACCGACCCGGGGTTGCTGGTCGGGGTGTGCGCGCCCCAGGTTCCGTGTGGCCGCTACGCACAGGACGTGCTGACGCAGGCGGGGGTTGCTGCGTCGGTCGATACCGAGGAACCCGACGTCCGGTCGCTCGCCGCGAAGATCGCCGCGGGCGAACTCGACGCGGGCCTGATCTACACGACCGACGTCGACGCGTTCCCGGGCGAGCTCACAGCGATCGAGCTCCCCGACGGGATCGACGTGCGCGCCGACTATCCGATCGCGATCGTCGACGGCACGTCCGCCCGTTCCGACGCCGAACTCTTCGTCGACTTCGTCCTCTCGCCGGCCGGTCAGGCGATCCTCACCGATGCCGGTTTCGGGGAGGTCTGAGCCGGATGCGACGTCCGCCGTGGATTCTCACCGTTCTTGCGACGGTCGGTGCGGCGCTCTTCGTCGTCCCGCTGATCGGACTGCTCGGGGTCACCCCCTGGTCCGAGCTCCCGTCGTTGCTCACCGACGACGTGGTCGTCGACGCCCTGAAGCTGTCGTTGATCACGTCGGTCGCGGCTGCCGTGTGCGCAACGGTGATCGGGGTGCCGCTGGCCTGGGTGCTCAGCCGCGTCGAGTTCCGCGGTCGCTCACTCCTGCGGGCGATCGTGACCCTGCCGTTGGTGCTCCCCCCGGTCGTGGCCGGTGCGGCGCTGCTGTTCGCGCTCGGCCGACGAGGTGTGATCGGCGAGCCATTGGCCGACCTGACCGGGTTGGTGCTGCCGTTCTCGATCTGGGGCGTCATCGTGGCGAACACGTTCGTCGCCACGCCGTTCCTGGTGATCACGGTCGAAGGCGCGCTGTCGTCGCTCGATGGACGCCACGAAGCCGCCGCGGCCAGCCTCGGCGCATCGCCGCTGACCGTCTTCCGACGCGTCACGCTCCCGATGATCGCACCCTCGCTCCGGGCTGGAATCGTCCTCGCGTGGGCACGCGCCCTGGGCGAGTTCGGGGCGACGATCACCTTCGCCGGGAATCTGCAGGGACGGACCCAGACCCTGCCGCTCACCGTGTTCGTCTCACTCGACGCGAACCGTGACGCCGCGATCGCGATCAGCCTGTTGATGGTCGTCGTGTCGGTGGTGGTGCTGGTGACGCTGCGCGGGCGCTGGTGGGAACGGACGGCGTCGTGAGTGGCTCGTCGGGTGCCTTGGAGGTCCGGATCCGTCTGGCGCGCGCGGACTTCACCATCGACGTCGACATCGAGGTCGCGGCGGGCACCACTGCGGCATTGCTCGGCCCGAACGGTGCGGGCAAGTCGTCGATCCTGTCCTCGATCGCCGGACTCGTCGACGTCCCGGACGGGTCCGACGTGTCGGTGCGCCTCGGCGATCGCGTCCTGAGCCGGACGAGCGCGGGAACATGGGTTCCGCCCGAGGCGCGCCATGTCGGCATCGTCTTCCAGGAACACCGACTGTTCGACCATCTCAGCGTGCTCGACAACGTGGCGTTCGGTCCGCGGAGTGCGGGGGCACGCACGCGTCCGGCCCGCGCGGAGGCCGAGCGGTGGATCGAACTGCTCGGGCTCGGTG
>NZ_JBAVYV010000400.1:0-27747 GCF_049588435.1 Ilumatobacter sp. | reverse complement strand
ACCATGAAGCTGTAGAGCGCGATCTCCCCCCACAGGAACGAGAAGTGCGACGGGAACACCTTGCGCAGGTTGCGGGTGAGGAACGAACCACCGCCGGTCCGGCTGGTGACCGAGTCGACGTAGCGCTCGACGAGCCCGCGTCGCGGTTGTCCGTCCGGGCGGTGCAGGAGACGGCGGACGACGCTCATTGGTCCTGGCCCGTCCATCCCCCGGTCCAGCCCTCGGTCCACGAGATCGGTCCGACCGGTCGTTCGAAGTCTCCGTTGGCGATCAGGTATCCCTCGTCGTCCACACCGAGCGACAGCTGCGGCAGCGGACGGGGTGCAGGACCGCCGACCGGTCTGGCGGCGTCGGTCGGGTCGAAGACCGACTGATGACACGGACACACCAGTTGGCGCACGACGTCCGGTTCCCGGGTGTCGATGCCGAACAGCCCGACCGAGCACCCCGCGTGGGTGCAGACCTTCGAGTACGCCACCCACCCGTCGATCGCACCCTGTGCAACCGTCTGTTCACTCAGGATGTCGGGGTGCATCCGCAGGAGGACGATCTGGGAATCGTCGCGCCCGACGAAGCCTTCGGGGAACGCCGTCGTGAGCTGATCGAACTGCCCCGTGGACAACTGGATGGGCACGCTGTCGTTCGTCACGACTCGCCGACCGGCCGACCAGCCCGTGGAGTTCCGCTCACCCTGCGGCTTCGGACCGAGCGACCCGATCGGTCCGACGAAACCGACGGCGAGGCTCGCGAACGATCCACCGAGGAGTCCGACGAGCAACTTGCGACGACCGACCGTGTTCTTCGTCATCTCGATCTCTTCCTCGAGATCGTGCTGCTCCTGGACCGTGGTGTGCAACGGTTCGCGCATCTGGACCACGTGATCGTCGAGGTCGAGGTACTTCGACCAGGACACCAGACCGAATCCGATGCCACCCAGCGCCAACGCCAGGCCGACGCCGAGCCACGTGTCGGCCCAACTGTTCCAGTACGACAGCGCAGCCAGCAGGCCGCCGACCACCGCGACGACGAACGCGACGATCGCCGCTCGATACGCACGCAGGTTCATGTCCTCGTGGGCCACCGGGGTCCATTCGGACACCCGCAAGTTCTTGATCGGGGTGTCGTCCGTCGATGTTGCGTCGTCACTCACGTCGATGCCACCTCCGTGGACTGATCGGTCTCCATCGGACGCTCGGCCTCGGCTCGTTCCGCCTCGGTCTGGGGGTTGTGGCGCCCCTCGCTGGGCCGGCCGATCCATCGGGTCAGGGCGACGAGCGGGATCAGCGCCAGCAGCCAGGCCGCCAGTCCCTCGGCGACCGGTCCGGCTCCACCGAAGTGGCGCGCCGACGTCGTGTCGGCATCGGTGAGGGCCGTCTCGATGTATGCCGCGACGTCGTTGATGTCTTCGGGACTGAACTCGCCGAAGATCGGCATCGAGCCCGGTCCGACGATGATCGCCTCTCCGACCTCCGTCGGCGTCGCGTCGACGAGATTCGGTGCGATCCGGCCGCTGCCGATCGGTGCGCCCGCACCCGACGCCACATGGCAGGCAGCGCAGTTGAGTCGGAACAGGGTCCCGCCGTTTGTGACATCGGCGTTCGTGGTGTCGACGTCGGGGATGCCGGGACCGCCCCCGATCGTGGCGACGTGATCGACCAACGCGACGATCTCTGCCTCGGAGTACCGCACGGGACCGCTCTTGGCCTGCAGATTCGGTGCCGCGAGCGGCATCCGTCCGGTGCGCAGGACGAAGTCGGCCGCGGCCGCCCCCTCGGATTCGAGCGACGGACCGCGGTTCTCGACGCCGAGACCGTCCAGACCGTGACAGCTCGAGCACTGGGTCTTGAACATCAACGCACCGTCGGCCTCCTCGGATCCGACGTCTCCGGCGGCCCGGGGCGCGCCGGTCGCCGGCCCGGACGCCAACAGCATCACGAGCGCGAACACGATCGCCGCGGCCAGTGGCAGGAGCGCCAGCTTCGGGGATCGGAGGACGGCGCTCATCGGATCACGAAAATCGTCACGAAGACACAGACCCAGATCACATCGACCAGATGCCAGAACAGCGAGATGCCGTTCGCCCACGGTGTGATCTCGTCCAGCGAGCGGGTGCGGGTGGCACGGATGTAGAGCAGAACCAGCGCGGTCAACCCGCCGAGCACGTGCATGGCGTGCAACCCGGTCAGTCCCCAGAAGACCGAGCCGTACGTGCTCTCGTCCCACCGGAAGTCGATCGTGGCGTACTCGGTGATCTGATTGACGAAGAACGCCCCACCCAGCAGGATCGTTGCGGTGAGCCAATGCCGCATCCGTCGACGATCTCCGCGATCGTGCGCGCGATCGGCGGCGATCATGGTGAACGACGACGACACCAACACCAGGGTGAAGAACCCGTCACGGACGGTGTCGAGTTCGACTCCCTCGGCCGGCCATTGATCGGCGGTGGATCGCAACAGGAAGTACGCCGCGAAGAATGCTGCGAACAGCATGATGTCGGACGCGAGGAACACCACGACGCCGAACTGGCCGGTCGTCCGGCCCGGTGCCGAGGCCGAAACGGCCGGGGTCACTGTCGCTTCCATGCGCCGAAGGTAACGCATCGCGCACCCCCACGTCGGAACCGACCTTCCCGAACCGTCGATTCCGACAACATTCGCCGACTTCTGGTGGAGATTCGCACATGACGGCCGTTTCCAGCGCGCGTGAGGACTTCACCGGAACGTCGGTCTGCAAAGATCGCGGTGTGTCCGAACCCACTCTCCCCCCGCCGACCGTGAGCGAGGAACTGGCCCCGCCGTCTCCCGGCACGATGGTGCTCGCACCCGACGCGATGCAACCCGGTCCGAGCACTGCGGCCGTGATGACCACCGAACTGGTCAGCGGCTTGCGCACGGTGCGCCGACACCTGTCTCGGCCGTCCGCGTCCGAGGGTTTCCTGCGCACCGAACTGACGATCTCCGCGCGTCAGATCGAATCGCTGATCCAGGCGAACGACGCCGCCGACGAGCCATGGGCGGTCGCTGCCATGTCGCTGCTGCACGATGCCGCTGCTGCCCTCGAACAGGGCCGGATCACCGACGGCTGGCAACTGCTCAGGGCTGCCCGCCTCGAGATCGTCGAGGGCATGGACCGGCGTGGGTTGGCCGTCGAGATGTCGAACCTGACCGGTGGGGATCTCGCGCTCGACGACGACGCCGACATCGAGCGGCTGCGTACCCGGGTCTGGGCGGTCCGCCAGACGAAGAACACCTACGACGCGGAGGTCGAACGACGGATGTTCGAGGCGGGCCGTGGGCTGGCCCATCGAGCGTGGCTGCTGTTCGGAGTCATCGTGATGGGCGCGATCGGCGTACTGGTCGTGTCGCCCGCGTCCGAGTCCGACGATGCCCTGGGGAGCCTGTCGGGCTACCTGGCCACCGTCGGCCTCGCGATCACCGGCGCGGCCGTCTCGCACATGTTGTTCAGCCGGAACTCGACACGTGCGACCGCCCTGTCGGACGTGGTCAATCCGTTGTACATCCTGATGTTGCGCCTCACCTTCGGCGGCGTCGTGGGGCTGCTCGTGGTCGTGCTCCTGCAGGCCGACATCCAGAATCTGGTCAACGTCGCCGGTGTCGCCGCCTACCCGTGGGCGATCCTCGGCGGCTTCGCGGAACGCTACGTCGACCGTGTCATCGACCGGACCGAGACCGACGCCACGACGGCTGCGTCGGAGGCCTGCCGCGCCGGCAAGACCTGACCTGGGTCTGCACTCGCCGTTTGCGTGAGGACCCTGCGTCCGCACAGCGCACACTCCTCACGCGAACGACACGGCGACCAGATCAATCCTGGATCTTGCGGTCCATGTTCTCGTGGTAGTGGGCGATCTTGCACTCCCGATCGTTGAGGACGTGCTGCGTGTAGCCGCTCGACCGCTTGGTGCGCTCGAGCTGTTCGTAGATCTCGATGTCCTCGCCGACGACCTTCTTGAGGCCCTTCCAGTGCGCCATCGTGCGCTCGTGGTAGGTGGCGTACTCCGGATCGTCGAGATCTCCGGGGTAGATCAGCTCCCAGCACAGGAAACGGGTGCGGTCGACGTCGATCGGGATCGGGTTGAACACCTGGATGTGCTCGGGGTTGCAGTTGAACACGGTGTTCGGAAAGACCACGTAGTGGCAGATCGCGAAGCGATGATGATCGGGATCGACCGCGAGCTCCTCGAGTTTGTCCGCACGGGGAACGAAGCACATGTAGTTGTCGTCGACGATGTGGAACGACGTCTCGCGCGCCGCCTTGACGAACGCCGCGTCGACGCCGTGGAGTTGCTTGGTGTGGTAGATCTCGTTGAAGCCGTCGACGATCGCCTTGTAGCTCACCGGGACGTCCCATTCGACGACCTCGTGCAGGATCATGTCCTCCATCTTGAACTGGCCGAGGTCGGCCGAGATCTCGGTTCCGATCCCGTCGAGCAGCGGCTCGGCCCGATCGGGTCCGGCGAGGTTGATCCAGACCCATCCTCCCCATTCGTCTGCGGCGACGGCCGGTGAACGCAGACCCTCGAGGTGATCGGGATCGAAGTCCTCTCGCTCGGGAACACCGACGACCAGACCGGTCGTGTCGTAGACCCACCCGTGGTACGGGCACGTGAAGCGACGCGCTCCGCAGCCGACCAACTCGCCGACGATTGCGGGGCCACGGTGCTGGCACACGTTGTGGAACGCCGCGAGTGACCCGTCCGGCTGGCGGGTGACGACGACGGTCTCACCGTGCCCTTCGAACGTCAACCAGTCACCGGATTCGGGGATCTGTTCGGATCGCCCTGCGATCAACCAGTGTGCGCCGAGCACGCGCTCGCGTTCGAGTTCGAAGCGGACCGGGTCGCCGTAGACGTCGGCGCTCATGGTCGAGGGTCCGTAGTCGGGCAGAAGCTGGACGTCACCGCCGAGTCGCACCGGGACGTCGCCGCGGGTTGGGATGTGCACCATCGGAGTTCCTTTCGATCGGGCATTGCGTAACAAGCGTTATGTATAACAGCTGTGATATCATCGGTCAATGCCGAAGGTCGTCGATGCCGATCAGCGCCGCTCCGAACTGGCGACGGCCGCTGCGCGCGTCATCGCCCGCGACGGTATCGACGGCGCATCGCTGCGTGAGGTCGCCGCCGAGGCCGGCTGGACGACCGGTGCACTCGTCCACTACTTCGCCAACAAACGTGAGCTCCTCGCGTTCACCCTGCAGAGCTCGCTCGACCAACGCCGATCCCGCCACGCCGTCCGCGCTGCGATGACCTCGTGTGAGACGCTGCGCACGACGCTCCTCGAGGCGCTCCCCACGACGGACGAGAACCGGTTGCACTGGATCGTCACCCTCGCCTTCGCAGCCCAGGCCGCCGGCGACACCGAACTCGCCGAGATCCAGCGCATGGCATATCGAGGCTTCAGATCGCGGGTCGCGTCGCTCGTCGACGACCCGGACGGACCCGCCGCCGAACGCGAGGCCGAACGGTTGATCGCGCTCGTCGACGGAATCGCACTGCAGGCGCTGTTCGACCCCGACCTCTGGACACCCCGCCGCCAGATCGAGGCACTCGAGACCGGATTGGGCTGACCACCTCCTCCCGAACTCCCCCGCCGCCGACCGCCGGACGATTCGACCGACGAGATGCTGACCGGGATCGGCTCCGAACGCCGACGCGTGGACTATTCTCTCCGGATGGCTGCTTCGCAACTCGACCTGATGCCGGGAGAGAAAATGATCCTCTCGGAGAACCCGCACTGGTGGTACTTCTGGAAGCAGGTAGCGGCAGCTGTCGGAATTCTCGGCCTGCTGGTCCTCCTCTCCGTGGTCGAGAACGGCGCCCTCGAGACACTGTTCGGCGCGATCGCAGCCGTGTCCTTCGTGGTCCTGCTCATCGACACGGGATACGAACTCGTGCAGTGGCGTACCACCCGATTCGCCGTCACCGACCAGCGCGTCGCCTACCAGAGCGGTGTCATCCGTCGGAAGGGCGTGTCGATCCCACTCAACCGCATCAACAACGTCAACTTCGAACAGTCGATGATCGCCCGGATGCTCAACAACGGCACCGTGACCATCGAGTCGGCAGGAGCGACGGGCGACTCGGTGTTCGAGAACATCCCCGACCCGGCCAATGTCCGCACGTTGATCTTCAAGGAGATGGAGGCCGACGAACAGTCGGACTCCAACCGCGATGCCGCAGCGATCGCCGAAGCACTCGGTCGCCAGACGTTGCCGCCACCCACGGCGTCCGCCGCACCAGGATCCGGAGCGCAGCATCGTCTCGGCGAACTCGAGCAGCTTCGTCAACAGGGACTCGTCTCCGATGCCGAGTACGAGATCAAGCGCAAGCAGATCGTCGACGACCTCTAGCCCGGAAGCATCCGGACCGGGCACTCGTCATGGGCCGAGCCGCTCGGCGAGGTGGCGGAGCGCGATCGGGTAGCGGTATTCGATCGCCATGTGGCCGGCGTCGAAGAGTTCAAAGTACGTCGGTTCGACTCCGATCGTCTTCAGAGCGTCGACGAAGCCCTGCGCGCCGAGGTCCAGGTAGTACTCGTCACGTTCACCCGCGTCGACGTACAGCGCCGACAGGCCGCGCAGCGCATCGGCGTGGCCCGGCACCATCCGCACCGGATCCCACGCGAGCCAGCGCGCCCACACATGGTCATCGACGGCTCCCGTGCGGGTGTCGAACGGGAGTCGCACGGTGCCGTCGGCGTCGGTCGACCAGCACGCCGCCATGCACCAGATGTTGATCAGGGTCATGTCCTCCGCCTTGGTCATCGCCGGTCGACTCCGCACATCGTCCCAGTAGGCATCGAACGAACCGTCGTAGCTCCGCAGCGCACGCGCCGACTCGCGGAAGTCGGGTTGGAAACATCCTTCGAACTGGGCGTCGCCGGCGTGGGTCGCGAGTCCGCCGAACAGGTCGGGGCGCAACATCGGTGTGATCATCGCCCCGTACCCGCCGCTGGACTTGCCGGTGATGCCGCGCCGAGCGGCCTCCGGAACCGTGCGGTACGTCGCGTCGACCCAGGGGACGATCTCGTCACAGAGATAGGTGTGATACCGGCCCGTTCCCGGTGAGTCGACGTACTGGCTGCCACCGAGGCTCGTCCAGCAGTCCACCATCACGACGACGCACGGCGCGAGGTTCGGATCCGAGAACGTCTCGTCGATCAGTTCGATCACGTTGGGACGCATCGGTGATCGGTTCCGCCACATGTCGACCTGGCCGCCCATCCCCTGGATCAGGTAGATGCTCGTGTACCGCTCGTCGCAGTCGTCGTAGCCGGGTGGGAGGTAGACCCAGACGGGACGCCGGGCCGGATCGCCGAGCGGATTTCCGTTCAGCGCGTCGCTGTCGAACCACGATTCCTCGACTCGTCCGGCCAGGTTTCTCGTCCACGGTTCCATGCGGCGACCGTAATTCACCAAACACACAGCGCGCCGTTAGGCTCACCTACCTGTGACCACGTTCGTCAGACGATCCCCCATCGCAGTCCTCGCCGTCGTCGCGATGGCACTGACCGCCGCAGCTTGTGGGGGTGACGACAGCGACACCCTGAAGGTGTACAGCGGTCGCCACTACGGCATCGAGACCGCCTTCGAACAGTTCACCGAAGACACCGGAATCGACGTGGAGTTCCTCACCGGCAACGACGCGGAACTCCGTGAGCGCATCGCCGCCGAAGGTGAGGACACCAAGGCCGACGCCTACATCACCGTCGACGCCGGCAACCTGGCCGCTGCCGCCGACGACGGCCTCTTCCGCTCGATCGACTCGCCGATCCTCGACGCGGCGATCCCGGCCGCCCTGCGCGATCCCGAGGATCGCTGGTTCGGCCTGGCGGTCCGCGTGCGCACGATCATCTACAACACCGACGAGATCGACGCCGCCGACCTGCCGACGACCTACGAGGAACTCGCCGAACCCGAATGGGCCGGCCGGGTGTGTATGCGCAACTCGACGAACGTGTACCAGCAGTCGCTGGTCGCAAGCCTGATCGCCGAGCACGGCGAGGAGGAGGCGCTGCGGATCGTCGAGGGATGGGCGGACAACGCCGAGATCCTCAGCAACGACGTCCTGATCATCGAGTCGGTCGCCGACGGCCTCTGCGAGATCGGACTCGTCAACCACTACTACCTCGGCCGCGCCCTCGAGGAGACCCCCGATCTTCCCGTCGATCTGATCTGGGCGAACCAGGACGACCGCGGCGTCCACGTCAACATCTCCGGCGGCGGCGTCACGACGTACTCCAAACATCCCGAGCAGGCCCAGCAGTTCCTCGAATGGCTGGCGACCGACGGACAGGATGTGCTCGTCTCCGAGAACCACGAGTACCCGGCGAATCCCGACGTACCCGCCGAACCGCTGATCGCCACCGAGTTCGGTGTCGACTTCGTGCGCGACGAACTCAACGCGAGCGTCTTCGGCTCGTTGAACCCCGACGCCGTCCGCCTGATGGACGAGGCCGGCTACAGCTGACCACCGGGCCATGACGACGCTCCCCTGGAGGCGGTCCGGCCGCGGCGGATGGACATGCGCGTCGATCGTCGCGGCACTGCTCGTGGCGATCCCGGTGGTGATGGTCGTCGGCAGTACGCTGCGACCCAGCACCGATGTCTGGTCGCAACAGTGGAGCACGCGGCTCCCGGATCAACTCCGCCAGACCGCCGTCCTGCTGGTCGGCGTCGCCATCGGGACCACGGTCCTGGGCGCCGGGCTCGCGTGGCTCGTCTCCGCCTACCGCTTTCCCGGATCCCGACAGTTCGGGTGGCTGCTGATCCTGCCCCTCGCCATGCCGAGCTACATCCTCGGTTTCCTCACGTTGTCGACGATCGGGCCGACCGGACCCGTCCAGGACTCGTGGCGTGAACGGTTCGGGCGCGACGCGTGGTTCCCCGACGTCGACTCCATGTGGGGCGCCATCGCCACCTTCACCCTCGTGCTCTATCCGTACGTGTACCTGCTGTCCCGCGCAGCACTTCGTGATCAGGCCGGTGGCGCGTACCAGGCGGCGCGCACCCTGGGCGCGAGTCGCGCCGAGGCCACCCGACGGGTGGTGCTCCCCCTGATCCGACCGGCGATCGCCGCGGGCGGTGCCGTCGTGATGATGGAGACCCTCACCGACTTCGCCACGGTGCAGTACTTCGGTGTCGACACGGTGTCGGTCGGCGTGTTCCGGGTGTGGCGCGGCACATACGACCGCGACGCCGCCGCGGAGATCGCCACGCTCGTTCTGGCGTTCGCCCTGCTCGCGATCGGACTCGAACGGATCGCTCGCGGGCGCGCCCGTTTCGGACAGTCGGGCGGTGCAGGTGCTGGGATCGAACCGGTCCGTCTCCGCGGATGGCGCTCGGGATGCGCGGTGGGCGCATGCCTCGCCGTCGTGCTCGCTGCGTTCGCCGGACCGGTCATCCGTCTGGCGGTGTGGGCGATCCAGGAGCAGCGCAGCGACCGCGGGACACCGCAGCTCGATCAGTACCCGGACTACCTGTGGAACAGCATCCAGCTGGTGATCTTCGCGGTCGTGGCCTGCACGATCGTCGCCGTCGTGCTCGCCAACGCTCAACGGTTCGGGCGTCCCCGGCTGACCAAGCTCTCGAGTCGAGTGACGGCGATGGGGTACGCCGTGCCGGGCCCGGTGGTCGGAATCGGAGTGATCCTCGCCGTGGCAGCCCTCGACGACCTGCTCGGTCTCATCGGGTTGGACGTGCCCGGCGTCGTGGCCACCGGCTCGATCGTCGTGCTCGTGTACGCCTACTTCATCCGCTTTCTCGCACCGGGTCTGGGGGCGGTCGAATCCGGAATCGGTCAAGTGTCCGATGAGATGACCGCCTCGGCGCGCACCCTCGGGTCGGGATCGCTCGACACGATGCGCCGCGTGCACTTCCCGCTGATGCGGTCGTCGTTCGTCGTCGCTGCGGTTCTCGTCGGCGTCGATGCCCTCAAGGAACTGCCGATCGTCCTCCTGCTGCGGCCGTTCGGCTTCGATACCCTCCCGGTGTGGGTGTACAACCTCGCCTCCGAGTCGAGATATCAGCAGGCGGCGCTCCCGGCCCTGTCGATCATCGCCGTCGCACTTCTCCCCGTGTTCCTGCTCGCACGCCAACTCGACCGGCCTGATCGATGAGCGCACCCGCCCTCCGCGTCGACGGAGTCACGAAGCGGTTCGGCCAGGTCACCGCGGTCGACGGGGTGACCTTCGAGGTCGCCGGGTCCGAACTGCTCGCGCTCGTCGGCCCGAGCGGCTGCGGCAAGTCGACGTTGTTGCGTCTCGTCGCCGGCCTGTTCCCGGCCGACGGCGGCGTGATCGAACTCGATGGAGTGATCGCCGACGACCAGCACACCTCGTTGCCGCCGGAGAAACGCCGGGTGGGGCTCGTGTTCCAGGAGCACGCGCTCTTCCCCCACCTCTCGGTCTCCAAGAACGTCGGTTTCGGCGTGCGGATGGGAGCCTCGTCGCGCTCGGCCCGAGTCGCAGAGATGCTCGAGCTCGTCGGCCTGTCCGGCTACGCCGAGCGGTATCCGCACGAGCTGTCCGGCGGCGAGCGACAACGGGTCGCTCTCGCGCGTGCCCTCGCCCCGAACCCGGCGCTGATGCTGCTCGACGAACCCTTCGCCAGCCTCGATCCAAACCTCCGCGTGCAGATCCGCGATGACGTCGTCGAGATCCTCCGATCGACGGGGACGCCCGCCGTGTTCGTCACCCACGACCAGAACGAAGCGCTCGCCGTCGGCGACCGCGTCGCGGTGATGCACGCGGGACACGTCGCCCAACTCGACTCGCCGGAGAACGTCTTCCATCGACCGGTGAGCCGGTTCGTCGCCTCGTTCATGGGGGAGGCCGACTTCCTGACCGGCGCCCAACTCGCCGACATCGACGGTGTATCCGAACCGTCCGACGCTCATCTGATGGTCCGGCCCGACGACATCGAATTCGCTCCGTCCGAGACGGGAACCGCGACGGTCATCGGAGTCGAGTTTCGCGGCTCGTCGCGCTGCTACACCCTTCGACTCAAGTCGGGTATGACCGTGCGGTCGATGCGATCACACCTGGTCGAGACACCGCTCGACACACGCGTGTCTCCGGGTCTGGTGGCGGGCCACCGCCCGGTTCCGATCGCCGACTGACGCTCGTCGCATCGCTCTCCGGACGCGAGAATGCCCCGGCCGACGGGGGTACCGGCCGGGGCATGTCGTCAGGTCATGCAGGCATCAGCACGGCGTCGATCACGTGGATCACGCCGTTGCCGGCCATGACGTCGGTGGCGACGACGCTGACCTCGTTCCCGGCCGCATCGGTGAGCGAGACCGAGCCGTCCTCGCCGATGTTCACGGTGAACGTGCCACCCTGCACCGTCTCGACCTCCTGGCCGTCCAACGTGACGACATCGGCGGCCGGCACCTCGCCGGCCACGACGTGGTAGGTGAGGATGTCGGTCAGGTCGCCGGACGGGTCCTCGAGCAGCGTGTCGACGGTGCCCTCGGGGAGCGCGGCGAACGCTGCGTCGGTCGGGGCGAACACGGTGAAGGGGCCGTCGCCGCGGAGGGTTTCCTCCAGGCCCGCTGCCTGCACGGCGGCCACGAGCGTGCCGAAGTCGCCGGCTGCGACTGCGGTGTCGACGATGTCGGATTCCTCCTCGGCCACCGCCTCGGTGTCCTCGGTCATCGCCTCGGTACCTTCCGTCATCGCCTCGGTGCCTTCGGTCATGGCCTCGGTAACCACGGGCGCTTCGGTGTCCGCCGGGGCTTCGGCTGCTTCGGTCACTTCGGTGGGCGCGTCGGTGGTCGCAGCATCGTCGCTGTCGCTGCCACACGAGGCGACGACGAGTCCGACGGATGCAATGGCTGCGCTGAAACGGATGATTCGCTTGTTCACGGTGATCTCCTGATCGAGTTGGGGGTTGTTCTCGGGTGGTACATCGTCTCTTTCGCCGCGACATCGCCGAATGGATGCGAGTTTCCGAGAAAAGTTGATCCAGACGGGCCGCTCGCAACGAAAACCCTGCAGATGACTTCCACGATCAACTGCTCCTTCCCGATGCCTCAGCACTGCGGTCGGGCGCGGAAGGTGAGGTTTGGTGTGGCGTCCAATGGATACCGTGGCGATGTGTCCAGTGACTCTCCGGAGCGTGACTCCGCCGACGCGGCCGTGGCCGCTCGTTGGGTCGCGGGCGACGACGACGCGCTGAAGGCGGCGTACGACCAATTCGGTGCACTCGTCTACACGTACTGCTCTCGCTCGCTGCGCGATCCTGCGACGGCAGCGGACTGCGTCCAGGAGACGTTTCTGAGCGCCTGGCGATCGCGTGACCGTTTCGACCCAGCGCGCGGGGCCTTCGCGGCCTGGCTGCTCGGGATCGCTCGCTTCCGCGTGCTCGACTCCTATCGCAAGGCGGCGAAGACTCCGGTCCCGACGGACGACGCCGATCTGGCGAGCGTCGGCGACTCCGCCGAGCCTGCCGACGACGGACTCGCCGATCAGTTGCTGATCGCCCGAGCGCTCGAGGCCCTGCATCCCCGTGCCCGCAGCGTCGTCGAGCTCGCCTTCTTCTCGGACCTGACCCAGGCCGAGATCTCGGCGCAACTCGACATGCCGCTCGGCACCGTCAAGAGCGACCTCCGCCGCGGGCTCGAGACGATGCGGCGCGAGCTCGGTGGCCGCCCGATCCCGAACGCGGAGCAGCGGCCGTCGACGACGAGAACATCGCAATCCACAGAGAAGGGTCGACAGAATGTCTGACGACGCGCCGACGAACGAGCTCGAAGAACTCCGTCGGCTCGGCCGATCCGCGTCCGTCGAACCGGTGGAGTGGGAAACCCCGCCGCCCGGACTCTGGGGCCGCATCGCCGATGCGGCGTTCGCCGACGACGATGCCGACTCGGACCAGGGCGATGTCCGCATCGAGGCCGCCGACGAGGTTCAGCGCAGCCAAGCCGTCACGGACCACGTCGCGGTCTCGGAGGAGGCCGACGACGCCATGGCACCGCCCACCGCTGCGGCGATCCCGTTGTCCGGTCGCAGGCGGCCATCCAGCGGCCGTTGGTTGCTGGCGGCTGCAGCGGCGCTCATCGTGGTGGTCACGGCCGGAGCTGTGGTCTGGATGCGACCGTCGGTCGATTCATCGGTGGTGGCGTCCGTCGAGCTCGAGCGGCTCGGCGACACCGGGACGGGAAGTGCCGAACTCGTCGACGACGGCGGTTCGCTTCGCCTGCGCGTCGTCACCGACGGAGTCGAGGCTCCCGAGGGGTTCACCGAGGTGTGGCTGATCAACACCGAGCTGACCGAACTGGTCTCGCTCGGTCCGATTCGCGAGGACGGAAGCTACGACCTCCCGCCCGGGCTCGATCCTGCAGACTTCCCGATCGTCGACCTCTCGTTCGAACCACTCGACGGGAATCCGGAACACTCCGGCGACAGCGTGCTTCGCGGCGAGCTCACGTTCTGACCATCTGAATCGAGTAGAGGTCGAGCAAATCGCGAAGATCGCGACGGCACAACTCCTCGGCTGGATCTGGTCGAGTGCCTGATCGGAGAGATGCACGAATCCGATTCCGGGTGGGCCGAGCATCCACTTGTGTGAGCTGACGGCGAGCAGATCGATCCCGCAGCCTTCCGCGTCATGGTCAGCGCGCCGACCGATTGAGTCCCGTCGACGACGAACAGCACCCCGCGTTCTCGGCAGATGTCGCCGATCGCCGCGAGGTCGTCGCGGCTTCCGTTCGAGTACTGAACGGCGCTGATGGTCAGAACCCTTGTGCGGGCGTCGATCGAATCGGCGAGGGCGTCGATCGACTCATGACCGTCGGGGCAGGCGACCGTGCGGAACTGAACACCTCGGCCGTGCACGTTGAGCCACGGGTAGTAGTTCGACGGAAACCCGGCCGCGGGCAGAACGACGTTGCCGCCCGCGCGCCAGTCGATGCCGTTGGCGGCGATCGAGAGACCGAACGAGGTGTTCTGCACGAACGCGACGTTGTCGGGTTGCGACCCGATGAGCCACGCAACCTGATCGCGAACTCGCTCGACATCGTCGCGCCATCCGAAATCGAACCCCGTCGCCGCGTGCGCAATGGCGTTCTGTTGCATCGCGTCGGCAGCCCGGAGGGAGATCGGCCCGACTGAAGCATGGTCGAGGTGAATGGCGCTCTCAGCAGAGGGGAACTGGTCACGCACGGTTTCGAGCGCTGGGTCCGTCACGCGTGCAAAGGAACCAGGCACGACCCGCCGCGTCGGCACACAACCGAATGTCCCACGACACCCAGCGTCGACCTGACGAGACAAATCGGATCATGATGATCCCCACCTGAGTTACGGTCGGTCGTTCGTTGCTGAGCATGGTCGTGGCCACGCTCGACACCTACCGAAAGGACCTGGGATGGGACTCTCCGGCTACCTCAAGATCGACGACATCGAGGGCGAATCGCAACGCGCCGAGCACGAGAACGAGATCGACGTGCACGGGGTGCACTGGAAGATCGAGCAGGCGACCTCGTCGGCGCGCGGTGCGGGGCGATCCCGGGCGCGGGCGCTGGTGTCCAGCCTGACCTGTTACAAGCAGGCCGACTCATCGTCCGCGCAGCTCGCGCTGGCCTGTTTCCAGGGCAGATCGTTCAGCGACGTCGTGCTCGCCCTGGTCAAGGAGAGCGATGGTGCGCATCTCGACTACCTGATCATCACCATGGAGAACGTCGTGGTGTCGGGGTTCGAGATGCTGAATGACGGCAGCAACGTCGACGACGAGTTGGTCTCCGAGGAAGTGGCTTTCTCGTTCGAGAAGGTGAACTACAAGTACACCGTTCAGGCTGACGATCACTCCGCCGGAGACGAGCACGAGATCGAGTTCGACATCGTCGCCGGACACTGAACCTGCCGACATGGGTTTCCGTGTCGAGGCCGACGGAGCCGGCGTCCGGGTTTCCCTGAGCGGTCTCGATCGCCTCATGAATTGGTGTCGCAGCATCGCAGATCGACCATCGAGCTCGCGGGATCGGGGCTCAGGCTGGATCGAGACACGTCGGACTGGTGGGGATGGCCGGAGACGCGCTGCACTTCACCTCACGGGCACGTCGCGATGTTCACAACCTCTTCAAGTCTTCTTGATCAACGGGGTTCCGTCAGTTGCTCTCGGGTTGACGTTGGGCGTGACCTTCCCGCGAGTGAAGGCTGTGGAGATCGTCGTAATCACAACGAAAAACGCTGCAACCACGCCGATCACCAGAGCAGTCTGCGCTTCGGTCCAATTCACCCATTCGAAGCCGACTGCCAATGCGACGATTGCGAGAACAAACGTCTTGATCGAGTCCGTGATCGCTGAGCTGAAAGCCACAGGCTCCCGATCCCTCAGCTTGTCGTCGGTGTTCTGTCCGTTTGGCATGTTGGTCGTCCTTCTCCAGAATCGCTCGACTGGGATACGGTCGGGGAATAGTCCACACGTAGACCGTCTCGAACCGGTTCGTGGAGGCCAATCGGATGATGATCTGGAACAATGCCACTTGTCAACGGCGAGTTTCAGCGTCGGAGTTTGCAGCCAGAGTCGACGCACCGCCGTGACGCTGCGAAAGCCTCTGACGCAGCAGGTGGACTCAGCGTCGGCGGACTGCCACCAAACGCCGGCCGCGTGACGGTGGGGAGGCGACCGGGCCGCCGCCGTCGGGAAGTATCTCAGTCCGGATCGCCGACGGTCTCGGGCGATGGCCCCGCCGACACCCCGAGTTCTGTCTCCAGGACCGCGAGCCGCGCCTCCAAGCCCGCCACGCGTTGCGCCAGCGATGGGCCAGAGTCGGCGGGTGGTGCCGCACGGTCCGTTGCGGAGTTGCGCACATCATCGTGTTGGCCGGGCGCTCCATCGCCGAGCGCATGCGCCCAACGATCCTGGCTCTGGCCGGAGGCCCGCCCGATGTTGGCCGCCAACGGATCGGCGCCGTCGGCGAGCTGCGCCAGCACTGCATCGATGGAGCCGATCGACTCGAACCCGAATCCCTGCGAGGTCGCGTATCGCTCGGTGCGCAACTTCAACTCGCCAGCTGACTGCGGGCCTCGCAACATCATCACTGCCAGCACCGCGAGTTGGTCGCGATCCAGTCCGAGGGCAACGTCGAGAATGTGGCGGTGCTTGTCGGCGCGCCCGCTGCTGTTCATTCGTGCGAGGCCCTTCTGACGCACGAGCAGCATTGCGTCCATCACGGTGCGCTCGCTGAACTCGGTCACCGGCTCGCGATTCGACTTCTGGTTGCACGCGTTGACGAGCGCGTTGGTCGAGAGCGGATACTGCTCGGGCGTTGTTGCCTGCTTTTCGATCAGGCAGCCGAGCACACGAAGTTCTTCGGCGGTGAGCTCCATCGCACGACCGTAGCCCCGGGGGCGTTCGTTCCTGGCCCTGTCAGCCGGACGATCGTCTCACCCGACGCGGTGGCGATCGGAGCACGCCGGACGACGCGGTGTCTGGTCAGTTGACCGAGGCGACCCAGCCCTTGAGGACACCGCGGGACAGGCCGTGCTTGGTGTGTCCCTTGCCGAGCTCTGCTGCTGCGATGATCTGCGACGCCGAGCAACCGCCCGCGTCCGCGACCGTGTACCCGCTGGTCCCGAAGTTGCCCGCTCCGTCAGCGACGTAATGGTTCCGTTTCAAACCGCGAGTCGGCGCTGCATCCGGCAGGGACGTGTCGGGACACACGTCGTCGTCGTCGAGCACGCCATCACCGTCGGTGTCTGTCACGGGATCGGGTGCTGCCGTGCACGTCACGGTCGGAACAGGGTGGCCCAGGTAGTTGACCCTGACCTCCACCACGGGCAAGTTGATCGGGGCGCTGATCGTGTGTGGCGGGGAGCCGAACACCTGCACGACATCGTCGAACTCGATTTCGATTGGACTGCGCGATGGAGTCGGCTCGTTGGGAGTGACGGTAATGACCTCACCTTCGTTCCACGAGAAGCCGATCCAGCCATGCGAGTGAGCGCCCAACACCGCGCTGTTGACGCTGAGGCATCCCTGACTCATCTCGGCCTCGATCAATTCCTGGAGTGCGGCAGCCAGAATGTCCGACAGCGAGTGGTCAGGGTCGAATCCGTGCCGATCAATCGGCTCGACAGTTCCGGCAGGGCAGACTCATAGGTGGTCATCGTGCGGTGTTCCTCTCAAAGTGTGGTTACTTCGAGAATCGCACGATGGCCATCAACACCGTGGTGATGCCGGCCCCCTCCTACACCACGAGACGGGACTCACCCCGATGGTTGCGCTGGTCATCGGCGAGAACATCTTTGGATCAACGTCACTCGAGCTGAGTCGCTCCTGGCCCAATCCTCCACTCTGGGAGACCGTCTTTCCCGGACTGGGAAGCTCGATGTTGGCCGATTTCGGCAGCGACCGTGCTCGGTTGAAAGCAGAGGTCGATCCTTCGCTGCACCATCTGATCGATGAGATAGGTCCGAACAGCGACGAGATGAGGACGTACGTGGCTCTCGGCACCGGGGTCTCCTCGGCGCCGCCGACCGCGATTACGGTCGTGCGACTGCGAGACGATGCCGGATCGATGCGAGGAGGTGTGCTCGTGTTGAAGCCGGCCGCGTCGATGGCCACCATCGCGGTGATGGTCTTCGAGCAGGATCTCGATCATCTTGCTCGGATGCAGCAGGTGATCAGCACCGAACGGCGTTCAACGGCCATCTTGTTCGCCGACCTGGAGTCGTCGTCGCCGTTGGCGCGTCGGCTGTCCACGGCGAGCTACTTCGCGCTCACCCGGCGGCTCGTGAGAGCAGCAGACAACGCTCTTCTCGAGACCGGTGGACTCGTTGGCCGGCCACCGATCACCCCAGCCACGCCGAACAGGCCCGCATGATCCGCCGCTACATCCGCTGGCGCAACACCCACGCCCGAGACCGTCAACTCACCGAACTCGTCAACCGCGCAAACGTTGCTTGACGCGCCACTAGTTGTACTCGGTCGACGACGCTGACTGCTTCGGGATGCGCAGACCGATCCCGACCGCGAGGAGGGCAAAGACCGCTGCAACGCCCAGTGCGGCCAGCGTGCCGTCGGTGTATGAATCGTTCAGTGCGCGAAAGGCTGGGCGGAGCCGGGGTTGATCGTGAAGCTCGGCGATCGTTTGGGCGCCGGTGCCCGAGCTGCGCCCGAGCGGCGGATTGTTCGCCGAGAAGTCGGCCGCTTGCTCGATGGTTTGCTTGTCTGCGGTGGAGATGTCCGGCATGGCATCGAGTTTTTTCGTCACATCGGCCGTGGTCGTCGCCAGGAGGACACTGGTGAGGATGGCCGCACCCACGGCCTGGGTCGTGTTGCGGATCGTGGTCGACGTGCCCGCCGCGAGGGAAGCGAGATCGTCTGGCACTTGCGACATCAGCACGCCCGACAGCAGCGCCAGTGCCACGCCGAAGCCGACACCGAGGACGAACAGCGGCGGGACGAGGATCCAACCGGATTCGGCCAGCACCGCGCCCAACAGGATTAGCATGGCGAGCGCTTGCAGCGCGACGGCGCCGAGGCCCGCCGTTCGGTCGCTGAACCGATCGCTTGCAGACTGTGCGATCATGCCTCCGACGGTGATCCCGGCGCCGATCGCGAACACGATCAGTCCGGAAGCCACCGATCCGAACCCCAGCACGAACTGGGTGTAGATGGGAATCAGCAGCAGCGACCCGTAGAACGACACGCTCATCAGTGAGACCGTCAGTTCGCCGTTGCGGAACGATCGCACCTTCAACAGCTTTCGATTCAGCATGACTGGCCAGCCGCGCTCCTCGCGCTTGGCTTCAACGATCACCAAAGCGGCCGATGCGGCGAACCCGACCGCCAACAGAACGGCCATCGGCGAGACCGCCGATGGCCATTCGAACACACCGAACATGTCTGCTTGCCGGGTGCGGATGAAACCATAGGTGCCACCCTCCTGCAGAGCGAACACGATGCTGCCCACCCCCACCAGGAGCAGCCCGGCGCCGACGAGGTCCAAGCGGCGGTCGCGGCCCCAATCGCGACTCTCGCTGGCGAAGCGGTGCACGCCGATCGCGCCGATGACCGCGATCGGCGCTTGGACGAGGAACGCCGCTCGCCAACTCCACGCATCGGCCAGAGCTCCGCCGACCAGCGGACCGAGTGCGAGGCCGGCACCGACGACGGTCGTGAACACCGCGTACGCCTTGACGCGATCCGGATCGCCATCCGGAAATGTCACGTTGAGTAGACCCAACGACGCAGGGACGTACGCTCCGAGCACGAGTCCCTGGAGAATCCTCGCCGAGAGCAGGATGCCGAAGTTCGGCGCGAGTCCACCCAAGATCGTGGCGATAGCGAACAGGACGAGCGCGCCCACGATGACGCGACGGCGGCCGTGGAGGTCGGCGATCCGACCCATCAGCACCATCGTCGAAGCCGCGACCACGAGGTAGAGCGTCACCAGCAGTGTCGTGGCGGCGACGTCCGTTCCGAACGCGGCGACGATGTCGGGAACGACCACGACCGTGATCGTCTGATCCATCGTGACCAGCAACATTCCGGTCATGACGAACAAGAAGCCGACCCACCGGCTGCGACGATTCTGCTCCACCGGTGGTTCGGTCATCACCGACCTCCTTGCCACCCACCCGCGGTCCCCACGGCGTTACCAGCGATACGGGCGTATGGGTTGCCGCACGAGATGGTCGTCGAAGCGGGCACCGGTACAAGCGGACCACGGCAACGGTGCAGCAGCTCAGCGGGACCGCGAACGGACCGCCCACGATCGCGACGCGTGGACCGGAACACGGCGAGCGCGGCAATGAGCGTGCCTGTGTGTCGCATCGCCCAACACTACGCTGTCTCGTCGGGCTGATGCAGCTCGAATCGCACGCCGCCATCAGATGCATTTGTTCTGGATCGTGTCGATGCCGCCGCACGCCCAGCCAAGACGTCGGTTCGCGCGATCAACTCTGGAACCTTTGGAGGTCTCAACCAGATCCTCGTCGTGCTCCGGTGGTCGACGTAGTGGTCGAACTGCTTCGGCGCTGGACACGAATGATGGGGTTCCGACTGCTGGGCGATACAATAGGTGGGTTCAGCGAGGGCGCCCCGAACGTGGTGTACATCGCGTGGGACGACACAGGGTTCGGTTCCTGGGGACTTCACTGGTGGCCTGATCGAGACGCCGAACATGAAGCGGCAGGTCTGCCGGGTTCCGAGCCGTGACACCGCGAATTTCCGATCGCGGCACTGAGTTTCGTCTATTGTTCTGCGGAGCATCTCCTTGGCGGGCGGTTTTGCTCGTGGACTGTTCACGTTCGGTTCGCCTTCGCGGTGTTCGGATCGGCGATTCGGCCGGTCAAGAGCGAGAGGTGGACGGCATGCAGACCACGGTGGATGAGGGGCGCTGGAGTGATCCTGCGGGGCGGGCTCGGTTCAGAACGGCGAGTGGCGGCTGGTGGTTGCATTGGCGGGTGAAGCGACCAGCCTGGTTGGGTCGCGGCCTCGCGAAGTTCGGGGCTGTGGCGGCGTTGCTGTTGGGTCTCGTGTTGGTGCCCACGGCGGCGAGCGCTGCGCCTGGTTTCGACGAGTTCAAACTGACCGCCTCCGACGCCGCCCCAGGCGACGATTTCGGTGTGTCGGTGGCGGTGTCGGGTGACACCATCGTCGTCGGCGCTGTGTTCGATGACGACAAGGGGGCGCTCTCGGGCTCGGCGTATGTGTTTCAGTCTGATGGCGCGGGTGGGTACGCCGAAACCAAACTGACCGCATCCGACGCCACCCCAGGCGACCTCTTCGGTTCTTCGGTGGCGGTGTCGGGTGACACCATCGTCGTCGGCGCTCGGGGCGATGACGACAACGTGAGCGAGTCGGGGTCGGCCTATGTGTACGAGCCTGATGGTGTCGGTGGGTACACCGAAACCAAACTGACCGCCACCGACGCCGCCGCAAACGACTATTTCGGTTGGTCGGTGGCGGTGTCCGGTGACACCATCGTCGTCAGCGCCCCCGGCAGCGACGACAACGGGTCGCTCTCGGGGTCGGCGTATGTATACGAGCCTGATGGCAATGGTGGGTACACCGAAACCAAACTGACCGCATCCGACGCCGCCGCGCTCTCCTGGTTCGGTTATTCGTTGGGGGTGTCCGGTGACACCATCGTCGTCGGCGCCTATCACGATGACGAAAAGGGGAGCCAGTCGGGGTCGGCCTATGTGTACGAGCCTGATGGCATTGGCGGGTACACCGAAACCAAACTGACCGCATCCGACGCCGCCGCAGACGACGGGTTCGGTATTTCGGCAGCGGTGTCCGGTGACACCATCGTCGTCGGCGCCCACGGCAATGACGACCACGGGGCGCGGTCCGGATCGGTTTACGTGTACGAGCCTGGTGGGGTTGGTACCTACATCGAAACCAAACTGACCGCATCCGACGGCTCCGCACAGGATTTGTTTGGTTGGTCGGTGGCGATGTCGGGTGACACCATCGTGGTCGCCGCTTCCTACGACGACGACGATGGGAGCGAGTCGGGGTCGGCCTATGTGTACGAGCCTGATGGCATGGGTGGGTACACCGAAACCAAACTGACCGCATCCGACGCCGCCGCACACGCCTATTTCGGGTACTCGGTGGCGGTGTCGGGTGCCACCGTTGTGGTCGGCGCCTTCCTCGATGACGACTCGGGGTCGGCGTACGTGTACACGCCGACGGTCAGCGACAGCGACGGCGACGGGATCGACGACGATGTCGACAACTGCCCCGGCATCGCGAACGCCGATCAGGCCAACCTCGACGGCGATGATGACGGCGACGCCTGCGACGACGACATCGATGGAGACGGCGTCGCCAACCACGACGACGCGTTGCCGTTCGACCCGACCGAGTCCGCCGACAACGACGGTGACGGGATCGGTGACAACGCCGATGTCGATGACGACAACGACGGCCAAACCGACACCGACGAAACCGCATGCGGCTCCAACCCCCTCGACGCAGCCAGCGTGTCACCCGACCTCGACAGCGACAACATCCCCGACTGCGTCGACCCGGACACTGTTGTCGACTCCGACAACGACGGTGTCAGCAATGCCGACGACATCTGTGCCGACACGGTGCTGCCCGACGAACCGACGCGCCAACTCGGATTCTTGCGGTTCGCTGCCCAAGAAAACGGCACCTTCGATGCCGGATGGCGCCGACTCGACGGCAAATTCACGATCGCTGACACCGCTGGATGCTCAGGAACCCAGATCATCGAAAAACTCGGACTCGGCCAGACCGACACCCGATACGGCATCAGCTATCCGGCACTCGTCTACTGGATCTACTTCCGGGCGTAGCCGCAGCCCGTGCCACCCCAACCGTCCGCTCGCTGCGACAACCTGCCAGATCGTTCCGGCTCCACCAAACCGGGGGCACATCAGAGCAGTCACCGATCCCGGGGTTCCTCTGTGTTTGTCAAGCGGCGATTTCGGCGCCGCCGTCGACGACAGCGCGTCGGCGTTCGTCGGCGATCATCATTCGCCAGATGTGGTTGGCGAGTCGTCGTTTGAGGCATCTCATGGCTTCGTTGCGGGTCTTGCCTTCGGCGATTTTCTTGTCGAAGTAGGCGCGCCCGATGCTGTTACGCATGCGGACCTGGGTGACTGCGATGAGGTGGATTGCTGAGTTCAGTCGTCGGTCTCCAGCACGTGAGAGCCGGTGTCGAGCGTGTTCGCCGCTCGCGATCTCGATCGGGGCTGCGCCGGCGTAGGTGGCGAAGGCGTGCTCGGATGCAAACCGTGATGCGACGCCGGTTCGACCGATGAGACGGACCGCTGTGACTGCGCCGATGCCGTCAATCTCACGCAGCCGGGTGCCGTGCTCGTCGAGTGCGACGGTCATCCGTGCTTCGATGTCGCCCAGGCTCGCGTCGGCGGTGCGGAGTTCACGAACGAGGTCCTGGGCGAGCTCTTTGCGAGTGCGTTCGGCCGGTGACGCAGGACGAATCGATCGCAACAACGTCGACGCAGACTTCGCAGTGATCGCCAGAGCTGCGCCACCAGGGGTCAGGTCGCGCAGCACCGCATGCAACTGGTTGGCGACCCGAACCCGTTGCGCAGCAACGTTCGCCCGCCGCTCCTCGAGTAGCGCGAACACCGTGGTGTGATCCTCGGCCGTCACGACGGTGGCGTCGCCGTGCAGTGCTGCGACGCTCGCCGCGGCTGCGGCGTCGATGACATCGGTCTTGCGGCGACTACCCCGAGACAGCTCGCGAACCCGCGCCGTCGCCGAGCACGGAACGTCGAGCACGACTTCGCCGCGAGCGACGAGCCACTGCGCGAGATGCCGGCCGAGACCGCGTGCGTTCTCAACCGCCCAGCGCCGCTCGGGAAACTGCTTGGACCAGCGCATCAACTCGCGATACCCGACCAGCGACGCGTCGATCCGCAGCGACGCTGTAGTCGTGTTCGTTGCCGGGTCCACGGCGTTGGCCGTGTGGGACATCTTGTGGGGGTCGATTCCGATGATCATTGCCGCTCGTTCCTGTTCGCACCGTGGGTCGGATAAGCAGCGGCCGGCATGCCGACTTTCAGACCCGACGAGCGGGACCTCACCTCTGTTGAGCCAGACCGCCACCGGACGCTGACCGGGAGGCAAACCCTGGGAGAGCCAACCCGAAGGCGGCAAGCGCTTCACGAGCCAACCCGACCAACGACCGACCAGACGCTACGAACCTGAACCCGCCGCGACCGGCACCTCACATACAAGTCGGCGATTCAGTCTCGACATCGGAGCCCGGTTCGAACCAGTCACGAAACTGCTTCCTCATCCCGGCTCGGCCGGGTGCGAAAATCTCACCGGCGAGGAGTTGTGACGCGTAGGTCTTGTCGAAACATCGAGCGTGGTAGTCCTCGATGGCGTCAACGTCATCGAGGGTGGCCGGGCGGATCTCGAACGAATCCATCAGACTCATGCTGACATGCGCTCGTGACGCTGACGACTATGCAGGATGACGAACCAATCAGATCAACGCTCCGAACTCACCGTGATCCGATCAGATGCGGCCGATGAGCTCGCCCGTGTGCGAAACGAAGTGCACATCCAGTGTCATCGGCGGCGACGGCCTGCTGCATGTGATCGCGCTCTTCGTTGCCCCCGGACCCATCTACCATCAAGTCATGTTGCGCCTGACTCGCCGCGAGCCCGTCGCTCTTCTCATGGCGCTGACAGTGTTGGTGAGTGCATGTAGCAGTTCCCCGTCCTCGTCGGACCTGGACGAATTGCCGCTGGCAGGGTCCCGAATCGACGTGGGTGAACCAGCGCGGTTCGAGCAGGGCACCCATTGCGGGTTTCGCGTCCTCGACACGATGATCAACGGACACGTTTGGCGAGCTGAAGGCGCCTCCGACGTGGACTGGTTCCCGAGCGGCTGGAGACCGGACAGTTCGACGCCCGACGGCCCGGTCGCCATTCAATTGGTTCTCGCCGAGGACGAAACCACCATCGTTGCATCGCGCAACAGCACCGAGGTCACGTACCAATCGGGCGGCACCGAATGGCAGAACTCCGACCTTTGCTCCTGACCCACATCCGGATGCCATGCGATTACACGCGATCCTCGCACCATGATCGATCGCCGCTGCGAGCGATAGTCAACAACTGACCACGCTGCGCAACCACCCGGGAGAACGCGGACCCCCTCCACCGCGCGAACCGCTTGAGAACGCGCGCTCCGAACGACGGCGAACCGTGCGCGAGATCGGCACTTCCGACCTGTCAAGCCCGATCAGATCAGCCGTGTCGGCAGCGCTCGTGGAGGCGCTCACCGCTGCCGGTTCTGGGCGGTCCGACGGGCTGGCCGCTGGAGCAATATGCGCTGTCGGGGGAGGCTTTCAGGCGACTTGGACGGCGTCCTTGAGTCGCTTCGGGACAACTTCGGGGAACGACACGACGAGGTGACGGTCCAGTGCTGTTGCGACCCGGGCGAGGGTGTCGAGTCGGTTGCGTGCGCCTCCGCCTTCTTCGAGGCGCGAGATCACCGACTGCGTGGTCCCCATGCGCTCGGCGAGTTCACGCTGACTCAGCTCGGCGACGGTTCGCAGGTCGTAGATCAATTGGCCCAGTGCGAAGTCCTGCTCGACTCCGGCGCGCGTTTCGTCGGCGGGTGCCGGTCGCTGCTTCTTGATGTCTTCCCAGCGGGAGTAGTTGGCCATCAGGTTCCTCTACGGGTTGAGCCGAGCGCACTCGTCGGCGATCTGTCGTGCCCGGTTGATCTCGGCACGTTCGTTGTTGCGTTGCTTGCGGAACGTCGTCAGCAAGATGATCCGGTTGTCCTTGGTGAATCGGTAGGTGATGCGTCGTGCAGTCGGACCGAGCGTGAATCGAATCTCGAACAGTCCGTCGCCGAGTGCTCGGGAGAACGGCACGCGTGCCATTGACCCGAGATCGGCGAGTCGGTCGATGATGGCCACGGTGCGGTCCCAGTCGGATGAGTCGAGGCCAGCCATCCATTCCACGATCTCGTCGTGCAACTCGATCCCGGCCACCACACCATCATCGCAGAAACACGATCATCGCACAACAGTGATGATGAGAATCATCCCAGAACAACAGCCAGATCTGCTTCTCGCGGCGCTCGTGATCGGCACCTTCCGATCGCTGCCCGATCGACGCCAAGCGAGGGCGACGCCACCCATATCATCGCGCTGCCTGACCAATTTCGAGGTCGCGAGAAGACGGCCGACGGCCACCCGTTTCGAGCCGCTCACGACCTGCTCACCAACCGGGTAATAGTCTGTGTGTGTTTCGCTTTTCCGGTCCGGCAGCAACGACTCACGGGCTACGCGACGCCGGTCCCGCTGGCCCCGTCAGCTTCGCTCGTGGTCCGGGCCCCGAAGCCACTCCGGGTTTCTTTCTCCGCTTCGCTGACTTCGTTCCCGTTGGGTGAGCATGAAGACAGGAATCGACACCGCAGCGATCGGGTTTGGTGAGGCCCGGCCGTTGCTCGTGTCGGCGAAGGAAGCAGCCGCGCTACTCGGGATCGGGCGCACGATGCTCTACGAGCTGATCAGCCGGGGTGAGCTCGTACCGGTACACATCCGCCGGTGCGACAGGTTCAGAGTGCGCGAGCTGGAATCGTTCGTCGATCGCTTGGTCGGCGAAGCGGACGTCATCAGGCAGCAAGGCGTCAGTCGGTGAGGCGAACTGCCGTTCTCGACGAGCGGTGAACACGATCGCGGCTTGCACGTGATCGGCGATGAGTTCGGGGAAGTTCACGATGATCTCCGCTGCGGTCATTCCGGCCGCGAGGAATCGACGACATCGACAACAGCGATTCGCGTGCCGACGAAGCCGGGCTTGCCGGCCCGCACGCCGATACCTCGCCCAGGTAGCGATCGCCTGATCTGTACGCTGCGGTGATGGAGTTCGTACGCATCACGACTTCGCCGGACAAGTTGGGCGGTGTTCCCTGCATCCGCGATCTCCGGTTCCCAGTGGCGACGGTCGTCGCAATGGTCGCTGACGGCATGACGAACGACGAGATTCTTCGTGAGCATCCCGACCTCGAACTCGGTGACATCTCGGAGGCGCTCCACTACGCGGCACTCGCCGTCCAGGAGCGCGAACTCCCTCTTCGCCTGCCGGCGTGAGGTTTCTCCTCGACCAGAATCAGTCGCCGCTGCTGGCGGACTTGTTGAACGCTGCAGGGCACGACGCGATCCACACCCGCGACGTTGGACTGAGCCGAGCACCCGACGTCGACGTGCTGACGCGAGCGAAACTGGATGGCCGAGTTGTGATCACTGCCGACACCGATTTCGGCGAGCTGCTCGCTCGAAGTGGCGACGATGCGCCTTCCGTGCTCCTCCTGCGACGTCACGATCGGCGTCGGGCGGAGGCGGTGGCCGAACTCATCCTGGCGAACCTCGACGCGATCGAGTCCGATCTCACCTCGGGAGCGCTCGTGGTGTTCGACGGTAGTGATCGCATCCGGATCCGAACGCTGCCGATCAATCCGACGCAATAGGCGGAGTGCCCTCGTCCCGCGACGGCACGTCCATCCGGAGGGACCCCGATCAGGTCCCGGCGCCACTCACACGTGACACTCACACTGCCGAAATAGCGATATAGCAGGGCTTATATGGTGGGCGCAGAGGGACTCGAACCCCCGACATCTTCCTTGTAAGGGAAGCGCTCTAGCCAACTGAGCTATGCGCCCGACAGGGGTGCGAGCGTAGCGGGATCGGTCGAGCCGACGGCCGCCGACACCGGAACTACGGTGACCGCATGATCCCTCGCCTCGACATGATCGGCATCGTCGCCCAGGACCTCGCTGTCTCGCTCGCCTTCTACCGTCTCGTCGGGCTCGACATCTCCGAGGGGGCCGAGGCCGAACCGCACGTCGAGATCACGTTGCCGAACGGATTGCGCATCGCGTGGGATCCGGTCTCGACAATCTCGTCGTTCGACGACACGTGGATGGCTCCGACCGGCTCGTCGCGTGTGGCGCTCGCGTTCCTGTGCGATTCGCCGGCCGAGGTCGACGCCGTTTACGACCGGCTCGTCGCGACCGGCCACCACAGTCACCTCGCACCATGGGACGCGTTCTGGGGACAGCGCTACGCCACCGTCCACGACCCCGACGGAAACGCCGTCGACCTCTTCGCCCCGCTCAGCGATAGCGAGGCTGGGTCATCATGAGTTCGCTCTCCTCACGGTGGATGACCTCGTCGTAATCGGGCCGTTTGGACGCGAGCTGCTTCAGTTGCTCGGCCACCATCTCGTCGTGATCGAGCCGCTTCA
>NZ_JBAVYV010000399.1:0-13952 GCF_049588435.1 Ilumatobacter sp. | reverse complement strand
GAGGATCGTGGCCGGAATTCGCCAGACGGTGGCAGTCCGCGACTCCTAGCCTCGAACCATGGTGATCGCGGAACAACCGGACACACAGCGGCTCGTCCACGGCACCTGCCACCACGACTGTCCCGACTCGTGCGGTTGGACGGTCACCGTCGACGATTCGGGCCCGACTCCGGTCGCCGTCAAGCTCCGCGGCAATCCGGACCATCCGTTCTCGCTCGGGGAGCTGTGCCCGAAGGTGAACCGGTTCCTCGACCGCGTGCACAGCCCCGATCGGGTGCTCTACCCACTCCGTCGCGTCGGGCCGAAGGGCTCCACCGACTTCGAGCGGATCACGTGGGCCGAGGCCCTCGACGAGATCGGCACACGGCTCAACGACGTCATCGCGACGCACGGCGGCCAGGCACTGTTGCCCTACTCCGATGCCGGAAACCAGAGCCTGCTCTCGATGTTCGGCGCTGGTTCACGCTTCTTCAACCACCTCGGCGCGACCCAACTCGAGCGTGCGATCTGCGGCGTCACCGTCGGGGCGGGCACGGCGATGACGAACGGCTCGGGTGCGAGCCTCGAAGCGACCGAGATGATCCACTCGCGACTGATCGTGCTGTGGGGAACCAACACCCGGATGACGAACCGGCACCTGTGGCCGACGATCGAGGCGGCCCGCGCCGCCGGCGCGCGGATCGTCGTCATCGACCCGATCCGCACGCTCACCGCCGAGGCGGTCGACGAATCACGCGGCGATCGCTTCATCCAGCCACTCCCGGGCACCGACATCGCGATGATGCTGGCGATGATGCACGTGATCATCCGCGACGGGCTCGCCGACGACGAGTGGATCGCCGCGCACACCACCGGTTTCGAGGAGTTGCGCGACGCCGTCGCCGACTGGACCCCGGCTCGCGCCGCGACGATGTGCGGCGTCGACGCCGAGGTCATCGAGGCACTCGCCGTGGACGTGGCCACCACGCGACCGACGGCGCTGCGCACGTTGATCGGAGCGGAGCATCACGAGAACGGTGCGATGTTCTTCCGCACGCTCAGCTGTCTCCCCGCCTTGACGGGTGCGTGGCGGGATCGCGGCGGAGGCTTCTCGCGCAGTGTCGGATACTGGACCGAGAACCAGATCGACCTCGGTGCCCTCGTCCGCCCCGATCTCATCCCCACCGATGACGCGGGACTCCCACCGCGCACGGTCAACATGAGCCGCCTCGGGTCGGTGCTCACCGAACTCGATCCTGCGATCCACGCGATGATCGTGTGGAACTGCAACCCGCTCGTGACGGTGCCGAACGCCGAACTGATCCGCCGTGGACTCGAGCGCGACGACCTGTTCGTCGTCACCCACGAGCAGTTCCTGACCGAGACCGCTCGCTACTCGGACATCGTGCTGCCGGCGACGACCCAGATCGAATCCGACGACGTCGTCTTCCCGTGGGGCCACCTCTGGGTGAGCTACAACGCCGCGGCCGTCGAACCGCTCGGCGAATCGTGCAACAACACCGAATTGTTCCGACGGATCGCCGCCGCGATGGAACTCGACGAGCCGTCGCTGTACGACGACGACGAGACCCTGATGCGACAGGCACTGCCAACGATCGACCTCGACGAACTGCGACGTGAACGCTGGCTGCGCGCCCCCTATCCGCACGACGGTCGGCCCTACGGCGACCCCGACGACACGACGCCGTTCCCGACCGACTCGGGCAAGGTCGAGTTCGCGTCGGACCGGCTCGAGGCGCTCGGACAGCCTCGGGTTCCGACGTTCATCGCGCCGCGCGAGAGCCTCGGGGGCGATGCCGAGCTCCGTCGGCGATTCCCGATCCAACTGCTGACCCCGAAGCACCACGCGCGCTTCTTGAACTCCGGCTACGCGCACCTTCCGAAGCACGGCCCCGCCGAGGGTGGTCCGTTCGTCGAGCTGTGCCCGCACGATGCGCGCGAGCTCGCCCTCACCGATGGCGACATCGCGCAGGTCGCCAACGACCGGGCGTCGATCGAAGTGGTCGTCAAGGTCACCGATCGTCTTCGTCCGGGCGTTGCTTCGATTCCGTTCGGATGGTGGGGCGATCACCATCGCGACGGACAGGTCGCGAACGCGCTCACCAGCGACATGCTCACCGACTGGGGTGGCGGTGTCGCATTCAACGACACCCTCGTCGCGATCACCGCCCCACCCTCGACCTGACCCCACCCATCCGGATTCGGGCGGGAGACGGTTGGTGTCGGTACCCGGTCCGGACCGAAACCACATCGGGCGCCACCACGGTGATCGGTAGCGTCGCCTCGTGACCACCCAGACGGACCTCGAGACCAGCCGCGACGGCTGGTTCGACCGTCAGGCGCTCGCGGACGTCATCCCCCTCGCGATCCCGGCGATCCCGTTCGGGTTCGTCGTCGGCCTGGCCGTCACCGAGTCGGCGATGCCCCAGTGGATCGCCTGGCTCACCGCGCCGCTCGTGTTCGCGGGCGCGGCACAACTGGCGATGATCACCCTCGCCGGAACGGCCACCCTGTGGGCCGTCGTCACCGCAGTGCTCGTGATCAACACCCGCCATCTGATGTACAGCGCAGCGCTGGCCCCCACCTTCCGGGACCAGCCCCGCTGGATGCGCTGGTTCGGTCCGTTCCTGCTCGTTGATCAGACGTTCGCTCTCGCCGCGCTCCAGACACGTCGAGACCCGGCGGCGTTCCGGCGCTACTTCCTCACCGTCGCCATCACGCTCTACGCGGTCTGGAACATCGCCGTTCCGATGGGGATGCTCGTCGGACCGGTGATCCCCGACTCGTGGCGACTCGACTTCGCTCCGCCGGTGATGTTCGCCGGCCTCACGCTGTTCGCCATCAAGCGGGTGCCGGCCGCGGTCGCGGCGATCGTCGGCGGCCTCGTCTCGCTCGCCACGGTCGACCTCCGCGACAGGCTCGGCATCGTGGTCGGAGCCCTCACCGGCGTCGCCGCCGGGGCCCTCGCGGACTGGATCATCCAGGAGCGCGAACGACGCGCCGATCGTCCGAGCACCGAGGACGTCAGGAAATGAGCTCGACCGCTGCCCTGATCGCACTCGCGTGCGGCGCACTCGGCACCTACTTCGCACGCAGCGGACTGATCCTGATCCTGGCGGATCGCACTCTGCCCAGCTCGGTGGAACGGGCGTTACAGAACGTCGGACCCGCGGTGCTCGCCGCACTGACGGTCAACCTTGCAGTCGGCAGCGACGGGCTCGGCGGTGTCGAGTTCGCTGAGTTCGCCGCCCTGGTCGTCGCGGGTGGGGTCGCCTACTGGCGCAAGAATCTGATCTGGACGTTCGTGGCCGGCATGGCCACACTCTGGATCCTCGGCGCGATCACCTGACACCCACTCGACCGCACCCGCCGCCGCTTCCCGGGGCGATCGGGACGCACCGGTAGCCTCGCGCCATGGCCGGCGAGCTGATCTATGCATTTCGCGTCATGCGGCTCCCCCTGCTCGACGCGGGCGGATCGTCGATCGGCCGGATCGAGGATCTGGTCGCCGTGCCCGGCCGCCCGAAGCGACACGGCAAACCCGCGAGTGCCCCGCGCCTCGTCGGTTTCGTGGCCAGCAGCCAACAGCGCCGGATCTTCGTCAACGCCAATCGAGTCGAGGACCTCAACGGCGACGGCGCCCGGCTCAAGAGCTGGGACGTCGACCTCAACCCCTTCAAGCCGCGCCCGGGCGAGGTGCTGATCGGCCAGGAGTTGATCGACCGCCGGATCGGCGACGAGACCGTCAGCGACATCGGGCTCCTCCCTGCGAGTGACGGGCGTTCGTCCTGGTGGGAGATCGACAAGGTGCGCCTGGCCCGCAAGGGCAGCCTCGGTCGTCGATCGTCATATCGCCTCGCGGATGCCGACGAGGTGCCGGGACTCTTCGACGACCCGACCGCGATGGAGGCCGAAGCCGCGCGTCTGCGAGATTTCCACCCGACCGACGTCGCCGCGGTCATCCGAGCTCTCCCCGATCAGCAGCGCCGCCAGCTCGCCGACGCGCTGGACGATCAGCGGCTGGCCGATGTGCTCGAGGAGTTGACCGAGGAGGAGCAGGTCCGGATCGTCGAAGGCCTCGATCGAGAGCGTCTCGAAGGCGTGTTCGACGAGATGGAGTACGACGACCTCGCCGACCTGCTGGGTCAGATGAACGCCGTCCAACAGGAGTTGATGCTCGACGCGATGGACGACGAGGACGAGGAGGTCGTTCGACGTCTGCTCTCCTACGAGGAGGGCACCGCAGGCGGTCTGATGACTCCCGAGGTGATCATTCTCGGTGCGTCCGCCACGGTGGCCGAGGCCCTCGCTCAGGTGCGCGATCCCGATTGGGTCGTCAGCATCGCCACGCAGATCTTCGTGTGTCAGCCGCCGTTCAAGACGCCGACCGGAAAGTTCCTCGGTGTGGTTCACGTCCAGCGACTGCTCCGCGAGCCCCCGTCGATGGAGCTCCGACAGTTGCTCGACGACGTCCCGGTCCTCTCGGCCGACATCAGCGATCACGACGTGGCGGTCGAACTCGCGAGCTACGACCTCCTCGCGATCCCGGTGTGCGATGCCGCCGGACGGCTGCTCGGCGCGGTCACCGTCGACGACGTCATCGACCGCATGCTCGGAACCGACTGGCGCAAACGTCAGCGGCGCGCTCCCGGCTCCGAACCGACGGCAAACCCGAGAGCGCGATGAAGCGCCAACAGGACCTCAGCTCGCCGCGCTCCGCGCGACGACTCGGCGTCGCCGTCGATCCCGACGCATTCGGTTCGTTCGCCGAGTCGATCGCCAACTTCATCGGAACCGCCCGGTTCCTCGTCTACCAGACCGCGTTCATCTCGATCTGGATCCTGCACAACACGCTCGCCCCCGACCCGCTGATCTTCGACCCGTGGTCACGCGGCTTCACGCTGCTCACACTCGTACTCTCGATTCAGGCGGCGTACGCAGCACCGCTGATCCTGCTCGCACAGAACCGTCAGGAACGACGGGACCGGGTGGCCGCAGAGATCGATCGTGAGGTGGCGGAGCGCACGCAGTCCGACACCGAGTTCCTCGCACGAGAGATCGTCAGCGTGCGCGTCTCGCTGTCCGACATGGTCACCGGTGAGAGTTTCGACGAGCGCATCGAGCGGCTCACCGACGTGGTCGAGTCGCTGAGCCGTCAGTTCGAGTCGTTCGTGGCGACCGAAGCGGCAGCGACATCGTCGACCACCGACGACACCAGTTCGACGGTCGCCGACGCGAACTGATCGGGCATGTCGAGCGCTCCGAGGTGATCCATCGGAACTTCGATGATCCGAGCATCGAGTGCACGGGCCAGTTCGCGTTGCTTGCGTGGCCGAACGAGTCGATCCTCGGTCGACAGCAGCATCGCCGCCGGCACACCGAGCGCTGACGCCCAGTCACGGGCGTCGTAGCGGCTGAGCGCCTTGCCCGCCTGGACCATCACCCGCGGTTCGTTGCGCATCGTCTCGGCGGTCATCCAGTCCCGGTACGGCGCATACGGAGAATCATCGGACACGACGTAGTCGATCCCTCGGCGGAGCAGTCGCGGCTGGGTCCACGATCTCAGGGCGACTCCCATCAGCGGCAACATCCTCCACGTGAGCCGCTCGCGCAGCGTCGCGCGCCATTCGAGTGCCGTTGCCTGGACGACCAGGCCGTCGACGAGATCTCGATGACGGCGCGCGAGATGCAGGGCAACCGGTCCGCCCATCGAGTAGCCGAGTGCGATCACCGACTCGATCCCGAGTTCTCGGAGCACCGCCGCCGCGTCGTCGGCGACGTCGGCGATCTCGAACTGCTGATTCGACCGAAACCCGCGGCCGTGGCCACGGTGGTCGATCCCGACGAACGAGTACCGTTCGGCGAGCGCACGGTAGGCCGCGATGAACTGCAGGTCGGCCGAGGCGGTCCAGCCGTGCAGCAGCAGCACCGTGGGCGCGTCCGGGTCGGGATGAACATGACGTCGGATGAAGAACTCACCACGGCCATGCACGTGCACCATCTCGCCCCGCGGCAGCCACGGTGGTGGCGCATCCGTACGCTGGGTCGATGTCTCGTTCGATGGATCAGGCACTGGGCACCCCGTTGAACTCTTGTAGTCGTACTCCGAACCGCTCGATCGTGCGCAGCAGGCTCGTCGTGTCGAGAAGGTCGTCGCCCGCCAGGTTCAATCCGGCGGGCAAGGTTCCGCTGAGCGATGCTTCGAGGAAACCGATCGCCGTCGCCGCAGCCGCCGTGCCGACCATCTCGGCGATCCCCGCGATGAGGGTGACCCGCGCGCCCGACTCCTCCGCGCCACGAACCTCCACGCGCAACGCTCCCACGCCACCCTCACGGTGCGGTGGAGTCAGCATCGGCAGCCGCGAGGTCAGGCGGTCGCGGCGGTTCGCCGAGATCCGCGCGGTGATCCGGTTCGCCTCCGGAAACGAGTGATGCAGAACGAACGGTGCGGGGACTTCGGCGCGATAGCAGTCGTAGGCACCGACCGGTTCGGGGAACCACGCGAGCTCACGCCCGGTTCCTGCACGGAACGACACGAAGGTGCCCTCGTGATAGGCGCCGGCCTTCCCGGCCAGCGCACGATGGTGCTGACGAGCACACGCCGGCCCGGCGGTGCCGTGGATCGCGACATGGATCTCGTCGACCACGGCGATCTGCGAGGCGAGGTGACGGGCGATCAAGCCGACCAGACCCGGTGACATCCCCGCTCCCGCGACCAGCGCAATGCCACGCCGACGTGCCCGTTCGGACTCACCGATGATCGCTCCGACATCGGAGACCTCGTCGCCCACCGAGATCACTCCGATGCCGCGGTCGAGCAAGGCGACGGTGTCTCGATGGTGCGGGCCGGGCTGCGCGAGAACTGCGACGTCGACATCGTCGAGGAACGGGGTCGTCGCGATCTGCTCGCGACGGGAATCGATCTGGACCACCGTGCGCGCGGGATGCGCCGTGAGGTGTTTGACGATGCGACTGCCGACGACTCCGTGTCCGAACACGGCGACTCGCCGGATGTCGCGCCGGGTCTCGACCGGGCTCATTCGGGCAGTTCCAATGGTTGCCATCCCCCGTGTTGCGGCGGAGTTCCCTCCGAGCCGCCCAGTCGGATTGCGGCCGCGGCCAACACGGTGGCGGTCAGGGCGGCGAGGACTCGACGAATGAATTTCACGAGATGAACGTCACCATCTGCACAATCAAAACGGTCTCTCGCCGGTGTCGGGTGGTGGGGCTACCTGGAATCGAACCAGGGACCTCATCGTTATCAGCGATGCGCTCTAACCGACTGAGCTATAGCCCCGACAGGTCGGAGACGTTATCGGGTCGGCCGTGCGATCGCACCGGTGTCGTCGACCACCGCTTCGCGATACATCGCGCCGGACGCATCTCGGATCACCGCGGGGACCTCGGGCTCCGAGCGGCGCACGACGAATCGGCGCAAGGGGGACGTACGAGTTTCGACGACCTCCTCCTCCAGCACGGTGAAGCGAACACCACCGACGAGGTCGGTGATCAGGTTGAACATCGTCGCCGCCAACACGGCGAGGCCCGTCAGTCCGATCACGACGAACAGTCCGGCGATCCAACCGGCGTGGTACAACTCGCCGCCGTCGAACTCGAACGAGTTCCAGCCGAACGACTCGAAGAACCGCTCGACGTTGTCGACCGTTCCGGTCGCGTAGGCCACGTTCCACAGCAGGACGCTCGCGGTCAGCACGATGACGTACATCACGAAGTTCGCGACGAGCGCGATCTTGAACACGCTCCACGGGTCGACGCTGCGCACGACGCGGGTGACCTTGCGGACCCGAGCCTTGCGACCGAGGACGCGTGGAACCTTGGCCGGGATCGGAACCGGAGCGGGGTCGTAGTCGGCCGCCTGCTTCGGACGCCGACGGGCGGCGGTGGTGTCGTCCTGTGGGGCGAAGGCGATCACCGGTCCGTCGATCTCGGCCCGCCGGAGTTCTTCGAGGATCCGGTCGGAGACCTCGTCGTCGGACTCGCCGTCGACGTCGGGATCGGTCAGCGGCTGAACGAGCCCGTCGGGTTGCGCCGCGAACACCGGTTCGTTGACCGGTGTGGGGGCGTCGTCGAGCGCGGCATCGGAGCGGCGAGGTGCGGCGAGCTCGGTGGTCGGGCCGTCGTCATCCGGATCGACATCGGTCGAGGTGTCCAGATCGGAATCGACCTGATCGACGGCAGCAACCGCGATGTCCCCGCTCGGGTCCGTGTCGGAGTCCGTGGCAGTGTCGGAGTCGGTTGCCGAGTCGGTGTCGGTTGCCGAGTCGGTGTCGGTGTCGACCGCGTTGTCGGTGACGGCATCGGGATCGTCGTCCGACTCGGACCGCAGCTCGGGTTCGCCCACCTCGTCGTGCTCGCCGTCATCGACGTCGTCGTCGGTGCGGGCGTCGCCCGTGAGCGTCTCTGCAGCGAGGGAGTCGGCGGAATCGGACTCGGGGTCGGCGGCTTCGTGGAGCTCGGACGCGTCGACGTCGGATTCATCGACCGGATCGGTGTCGAGTTCGTCGGGAGCGTTGGGCTCGAGGTCCTCGACGAGCGCTTCAACATCATCGGATTCGTCGATCGTGTCGGGCTCCGAGGCGGCTCCCGCGATGCCGAACTCCTGGCCAGCGGACGCGATGGCCTCACCGAATGCCGCGTCGAAGGAGTCATCGTCGAACAACTCCTCGAGCGCGTCTCCGGGCTCGGACGAGGTGAGGGCACGCTCGGTCTTGCTCACTCGAAGGAGTGTAGGCGTTCGGCTCGTCCGTGCGGGGTCAGACGACCAGCGGGCATCCATGCCGACGACTGCGACCATTCGTCGTCCGCGCCGACCGAGGTCCGCTCACGGCGCGTCCGATGCACGCGCCGTCGCACTGACGTCACCGAGGCGGACGGTGACGGTGACCTCGGAGCCCGAACGGGACAAACCGACCACGACCGCGCCGTGACGGCTCGCGAGGTCGGCGGCTGCGTTCGCTCCCCCGTCCAGCGCCGCAAGGGCCGCAGCATCGGCCGCTGTCTGCGCCCGGGTGCGATCGATGGACGTCCGCCCCATCGTCGCGACCGCCAGCGAGAAGACGACGGCGAGCACGGCAACCATCGTGATCACCAGGATCGCGGCCTGGCCGCGATCGCCTCGCTGTCCGGTCGGACCGACCGGACGGTCGGAAACGGTTGGTCGGTTCGTGGTGACGGGTGTCATCGCTCATCTCCTCGGAACGGACGTGCGTCGGCACGTGTTTCGTCGGCCACCACACGGCGGCGAGGAGGATCGTGATGATCGAGTGGGCCGGTTTCCGGCCGAGGGTGTCAGGCTTCTTCGTCGGTAGCGAGGATCGGAGCGACCGAGCCGACGACGTCACCGTCGTCCATGTTCATGATCCGCACGCCGGTCGCGTCGCGTCCTTGCGACGAGATCTCGCGCACGCCCATCCGGATCGTGATCCCGTTGTTCGACACGGCGACGATCTCGTCGTCGAGCCCGACCATGAATGCGGCGACGACCTCACCCTTCTTTCCGGTGAGCTTCATGCCCTTGACACCCTGTCCACCGCGACCCTGCACGTTGAACTTGTCGAGCTGGGTGCGCTTGCCGTAGCCGGCCCCGGTCATCACCAGGATCGCGGTGTCGTCGCGGGCCACATCGACCGACACGACGGCATCCTGCGCGTTCTTCAGTTTCATCCCGCGGACACCGGCGGCGGTACGGCCCATCGAACGGACGTCGTTCTCGTTGAAGCGGATGGTCATCCCACCCTTGCTCACCATGAAGATGTCGTCGTCTCCGCCGGTCTCGATCACCTTGACGAGTTCGTCACCGTCCTTGAGGTTGATCGCGATCAACCCGTCGCGGCGGCTCTTGTCGTACTCGGTGAAGGTCGTCTTCTTGACCGTGCCCTGCTTCGTGGCGAAGAACAGGTAGCGATCACCCGCGAACTCGCGGGTGTCGATGATCGCCTGGATCTTCTCGTCGGCCTGCAACGGAAGCAGGTTGACGATCGGCATGCCCTTCGCGGTGCGCTCCCGCTCGGGGATGTCGAGTGCGCGGAGGCGGTACACCTTGCCGCGGTTGGAGAAGAACAACAGGTGCGCGTGCGCGGTCGTGAACAGCACGTGGCGCACGATGTCGTCGACCTTCAGCTTGCCGCCCGACACGCCGCGGCCCCCGCGCCCCTGGATCTTGAACGATCCGGCCGGCACGGCCTTCACGTACTGGGCCTGGGTCATCACGATGACCAGTTCCTTGTCGTCGACCAGGTCCTCGATCGACATCTCGCCGTCGTCGTACGTGATCTCGCATTTGCGGGGTGTGGCGAACTCCTCGCGGATCGCGGTGATCTCGTCCTTGATCACGCTGTTGAGGCGCTCGGGACGGGCGAGGATGTCCTGGAGGTCCTCGATGCTCGCGCGGATGTCGGCGAGCTCGGTCTCGAGGTCGATCCGCGACAGCCGGGTGAGCTGGCGGAGCTGCATGTCGAGGATGTCGTTCGCCTGCACCTCGGAGAACTCGAACGGCTCCGCCATGAGCCCTTGACGTGCCGTGGCGACGTCGTCGCTCGACCGGATCAACTTGATGATCTCGTCGATGACGTTGAGCGCCTTGATCCGGCCCTCGAGGATGTGTTCACGTCGCTCGGCCTTGGCGAGGCGGTATTCGGTCCGGCGAGTGATCACCTCGACCTGGTGGCGGACGTAGGCGACGAGTGCGTCGCGCAGGTTGATCTGACGAGGAACGCCGTCGACGAGCGCGACCATGTTGATCGAGAACGACGACTGCAACTGCGTCATCTTGAACAGCTTGTTCATGATGACGTTCGGGTTTCCGTCGCGCTTGAGCGAGATGATCAGGTTGGTCTTGCCACCCGATGAATCGTCGTTGACGTCGGAGATCCCCTCGAGGTCGCCGGCCGTGACGAGTTCGTCGATGCGGGCGGCGATCGACGAACAGCTGGTCTGGTACGGCAGCTCGGTGACGACGATCTCGTAGCGACCGTTCTTGGTCTCCTCGATGGTCGCCTTCGCCCGGGTCTTCACCGATCCGCGACCGGTCTGGTAGGCGTCGATGATCCCGGCGCGCCCGAGGATGTAGGCACCGGTCGGGAAGTCCGGCCCCTTGACGAACTCCATCAGCGCCTCGACGGGGGCATCCGGGTTGTCGATCAGGTGAACGACGGCGTCGATCACTTCGCCGAGGTTGTGCGGCGGGATGTTGGTCGCCATGCCGACCGCGATCCCCTGGCTGCCGTTGACCAGCAGGTTTGGGAATCGTGCGGGCAGGACGAGCGGCTCCTCGGTGGTCCCGTCGTAGTTCGGGATCATGTCGACGGTGTCCTCGTCGATGTCGGCGAGCAGCTGCATCGCCAACGGGTCGAGGCGACATTCCGTGTAACGCGAGGCGGCGGGACCGAAGTCGGGCGATCCGTAGTTGCCGTGGAAGTCGATCAGCGGGTGACGCAGCGAGAACGGTTGCGCCATGCGCACGAGCGCCGCGTAGATCGCCGAGTCGCCGTGCGGGTGGAATCGGGCCATCGTGTCACCCGAGACGCGGGCGCACTTGACGTGGGCGCGGTCGGGACGGAAGCCCTGCTCCTCCATGTCCCAGATGATTCGGCGGTGGACCGGCTTGAGACCGTCGCGCACGTCGGGAAGCGCTCGCGACATGATCACCGACATCGCGTATTCGAGGAAGCTGCTCTCCATCTCGTCGGAGAGCGGGATCGGCTGAATCGGGTCGTTCGGGGTTCCGTCGTCGCCGGTGTTGGTCGTGTCAGTCATGTGAAGTGTCCTGGAGTGAAGTCATCGGAGAATCGAGCGAGTGACCACGAAACCTAGAAATCCAGGTTCTGGACGTCGCGGGCGTTGGTGGTGATGAACTCGCGACGGGTCGCCACGTCGTCACCCATCAGCGTCGACATGATGTCGTCGGCACGTGCGGCCTCGTCGACGTTGACCTGCAGCAGCGTGCGGGTCGCGGGGTCCATCGTGGTCGCCCGCAGCTCTTCCCAGTCCATCTCGCCGAGGCCCTTCAGGCGGGCGAAGTTCTTCTTGTGGTTCGGGCGCTCGGCGAGGAACGCTGCCTTGGCCACGTCGTCCTTGAGATACACCTTCTCCTTGCCGATCTCGGTGGAGTACAGCGGCGGCTGAGCGATGTAGCAGTAGCCGGCCTCGACCATCTCGCGCATCTGCCGGAAGAAGAACGTGAGCAGCAGCGTGCGGATGTGGCTGCCGTCGACATCGGCATCTGCCAGACAGATCACCTTGTGGTAGCGGGCCTTCTCGACCTCGAATTCGTCGCCCACACCGGCACCGATCGCAGTGATCAGCGCCTGGATCTCGTTGTTCTTGAGCATCTTGTCGACGCGCGCCCGCTCGACGTTGAGGATCTTGCCGCGGATGGGGAGGATGGCCTGGCTGTACGGATGACGTGCATCGACCGCCGTGCCCCCTGCCGAGTCGCCCTCGACGATGAAGAGCTCGGACTCATCGGCGTTCTTCGACTGGCAGTCCTTCAGCTTGTCGGGCATGCCCGCGCCGGACAGCGCCGTCTTGCGACGGATCGCGTTGCGGGCGTTCTTCGCCGCAGCGCGTGCCTGCGCGGCAGCAACACCCTTCTTGACCAGCTTGTTCGCCTCGGTCGGGTTCTCCTGCAACCATTCGGCGAGGCGCTCGTTGGTCGCCTTCTGCACGAACGAACGCATCGGCACGTTGCCGAGCTTGGCCTTCGTCTGGCCCTCGAACTGTGGCTCGCGGAGCTTGACCGACACGATCGCAGTGAGGCCCTCGCGCACGTCGTCACCGGAGAGGTTCGGATCCTTCTCCTTGAGCAGGTTCTTCTCACGGGCGTACTTGTTGATGACCGACGTAAGCGCCGAACGGAAGCCTTCGACGTGCATTCCGCCCTCGATGGTCGAGATGCCGTTCGCGTAGCCGTGGATGCCCTCGTGGTAGCCCGTGTTCCACTGCATCGCGACGTCGAGCATCTGCCCGTCGTCGTCTTCGTCCTCGAACTGGCAGACCTTGCTGAACAGCGGATCCTTCGTCGCGTTGAGGTGCTTGACGAAGTCGATCAGACCGCCCTTGTACTGGTAGGTCATCTCCTGCTCGCGCTCCGGGCGCTCGTCACGGAACTCGATGATCAGACCCTTGTTGAGGAACGCCATCGTCTGGAGACGTTCGAGCACGGTGCGGGCGACGAACTCGACGCCCTCGGCCTGGAAGATCGTCTCGTCGGGCCAGAAGGTGATCGTCGTACCGGTCGTGCGACCGCGCTTCGGGGTCTCACCGACGACCTTCATCTTGCCCTGCGGCGCACCCCCCTCGGCATAGGTCTGCTCGTGGCGCTTGCCATCGCGATCGACCTCGATGATCAGCTTCGACGAGAGAGCGTTGACCACCGAGACGCCGACTCCGTGCAGGCCGCCGGAGACCTTGTAGCCGTCGCCGCCGAACTTGCCGCCGGCGTGCAGGACAGTCAACACGACCTCGGCCGCGGACTTGCCCTCGTGCTCGCCGGACTTGAACGGGTCGATCGGGATCCCGCGACCGTTGTCGGCGACACTGCACCCGCCGTCGGCGGTGAGGGTGATACTGATCCGGTCGCAGTGACCGGCCATCGCCTCGTCGACCGAGTTGTCGACGACTTCCCAGATCAGGTGGTGCAGACCGGCGAGGCCCGTCGAGCCGATGTACATGCCGGGACGTTTGCGCACGGGGTCGAGACCCTCGAGCACGGTGATCGCTGCAGCGTCGTAGTTGGCGGTGGTCTTGGCGGCGTCACCGTTCGGCTTGCGACGTGGGGTCGGAGCGGGAGCGGTGGCTGTCGGGCGTGGAGTCGGCTGGGTGACGTCGTCGTCGCTCACCGTTGCCGCTGTGGTGTCTGTGGACACTCGTACCTACTTGCTTTGGCGCCTCGCGAGAGGCGGCAGGGATGGTTCGAAAAGAGGTGCCGTGAG
>NZ_JBAVYV010000398.1:0-10101 GCF_049588435.1 Ilumatobacter sp. | reverse complement strand
AATGAATCTGTTGGCAATCGGTTGGGAGCCCGAAATTCGCGGGCTGCTCACCGTCATCATTTCTGTCGTCATCCTGATGGGCAGCATCTATCTCATCATGATGACGAACATGGGATCGCGTCTCGCGTTCCTCGTCACCCTCGCTGGGTTGGCCGGCTGGATGATGTTGATGGGCCTCACCTGGTGGATCTACGGCATCGGCCTGCGCGGCCCGGATCCGACGTGGCAACCCGTCCCCGGCGCCTCGGTCCTCCAGGACACGAACGCGTTGCGCAGCGGTGGAGTCCTCGAGGTCCTTCCCGAGATTCCCGCCGACGCCACGCCCACCGAGGAAGCAGAGATCGTCGGTGAGGAGCTCACCGAGGAAGGCTTCGTCACGCTCGATCCTGCGTCGCCGGCATTCGGTCAGGCATCGGCCGAGGCGAACGTGCTGCTCGAGGAAGAGGGCGCGTACGCCGCCGGCGAATACGCGATCACCAACATCTACGACATCGGTGGCGATCGCTCGCCGCGGATCGAGGCCGGCAACATCCCGGGCCTCGACAACGACTCGCTCGATTTCCTGGCGTTCTTCCACGAGCCGCACTTCGTGGTCGTCGAAGCCGCACCGTATGTCCAGACCCGCACCGAGGACGGACGTGCACCGGTGTCGCCGACGATCGACGAGACCCAGCAGCGCCAGTACGTGTACATGGTCCGTGACCTGGGCGCGCGACGTCAGCCGGCGGTCGTGCTGACCCTCGGTGGCGGGGCGATCTTCTTCGCCCTCTGCTACCTGCTCCATCGTCGTGACCGGCACCTCGCCGAGAACCTCGCCAACAGCAAGGCCGTGGCGACCGCCTGATGGGCCAGTACCTGCCGATCGTGATCCTGATGCTCCTGGGCATCGTGTTCGGCGCACTCAGTCTGTTGGCGTCCCGCCTGCTCGGGCCGAGTCGACCGTCCGCTGCGAAGGAGGCGCCCTACGAGTGCGGGATCGTCCCCTCGCGCGAGCCTCCGGAACGCTTCCCGGTCAGCTTCTACATCGTCGCGATGCTGTTCATCATGTTCGACATCGAGATCATCTTCGTGTACCCGTACGCGGTGTCGCACGGTGAACTCGGTGCGTACGCCTTCTGGGCCGTGCTGATCTTCTCGGTCGTCTTCTTCCTCACCTTCGTGTACGAGGTGGCGAGAGGCGGTCTCGACTGGGGTCCGGTGCAGAAGTACCGGAGCCTGCAGGCCGACGCCGACATCGTGTCGCCGGCCCGGTCGCTCGACTCGACCATCCGTCGAGTCGGAACCGAGGGTCGTCTCGACGACCTCAGCACCACTACGAATCAACCCGCCGCGTAAGGAGACCGCAACATGGGCATCGTCAACGATGTGCTCGACGACGGACTGGGCGGGCTGACGCACAACGTCATCACGGGCAAGCTCGAGGACCTGGTGAATTGGTCGCGCTCGCGCTCGTCCTGGCCAGCGTCGTTCGGTCTCGCATGCTGTGCGATCGAGATGATGGCGACCGGCGGCGCGCACTACGACATCTCGCGCTTCGGAATGGAAGTGTTCCGCGCGAGCCCGCGTCAGGCCGACATCATGATCGTCGCCGGACGCGTCAGCCAGAAGATGGCTCCCGTCCTGCGTCAGGTGTACGACCAGATGATGGAACCGAAGTGGGTCATCTCGATGGGCGTGTGCGCCAGCTCGGGCGGCATGTTCAACAACTACGCGATCGTCCAGGGTGTCGACCAGGTCGTTCCGGTCGACGTGTACGCACCGGGCTGCCCGCCGACCCCGGAGACGCTGATCCACGCGATCGAGCAGCTCCACGGCCTGATCGAGAACGAGGAGATCCTCCGTCGTCGCAAGGAGACCGGAGCGGGCGCGAACATCCAGGTGCAGCACATCGAGGCTGGATCGACGCCGGTCCTGCTGGGGAGCAAGGCCTGATGGAACTCCACGGTTGTCCCCTCACCGATGCGCGCGGCCAGCAGGTCGTGTATCCCACCCGTGAGCAGTACCTCGACGTCGCGAGCACGCTCGCCGACGAGGGCTACACGATGGCGGTCGACCTGTGCGGCGTCGACTACCTCCAGTACATGCAGCGTCCCCTCCCGGACGGCATCGACCCCGAACGCTTCGAGGTCGTCGTGCAGTTGTTGGACATCGGCAATCGGCGCCGCATGCGCCTGCGCGTCCAGGTACCGGAGAACGATCCGTCGATCGCATCGATGTTCGACCTCCACCCGGGGACCGAGGCGTGCGAGCGTGAGACCTACGACATGTTCGGCATCGTGTTCGATGATCATCCCGACCTGACCCGCATCCTGATGCCCGAGGACTGGGACGGCCACCCGCTGCGCAAGGACTATGCGATCGGTTCGATCCCCGTGCAGTTCAAGGGAGCGAACGCATGAGCGACACCGTCACGACCGCATCCCAGTACGCGGTGTTCATCCCGAACACCGACGAGGGAGCGCAGCTGCTCAAGCCGCGCAGCCAGACCAAGGCGCGCGAGCTGATGCGCGAGATCGGCTCCGTCCTGCGGATGTCCGAAGCCGAGGCCGCCCAGCTCGGCGACCTCCCCGAGGACCCCGAAGAAGATCAGTCGATGATCATCAACATGGGTCCGCAGCACCCGTCGACGCACGGCGTGTTGCGCCTGATGCTCGAGATGCGCGGCGAGGAAGTACTGCGCTGCAAGCCGATCATCGGCTATCTGCACACGGGCATGGAGAAGACCGCCGAGTCGCTGACGTACATGCAGGGGGGCACGAACGTCACCCGGATGGACTACCTCAGTCCGCTCAACAACGAGCTCGTGTTCTCGATGGCGACCGAGGCGCTCCTCGGCATCACCGACGAGATCCCCGAGCGTGCGGTGTGGATCCGGATGTTGATGTCCGAACTCAACCGGATGTCGAGCCACCTGTTGTTCATGGCCACCAACGGCATGGACCTCGGTGCGGTCTCGATGATGATCTACGGCTGGCGCGAGCGCGAGGAGGTCCTCCGCTTCTTCCAGGAGGTCACCGGGCTGCGGATGAATCACAACTACATCCGCCCCGGCGGTGTCGCAGCCGACCTGCCGCCCGGCTGGCGTGACGGCGTGATGCGCCTGCTCGACCTGATCCCGCCGCGGCTCGACGAGTACGACATCTTGATGACCGGTCAACCGATCTGGCGCGAACGGCTCCAAGGCGTCGGCGTGATCACCCCGAACGAGGCCCTCGCACTCGGTGCGACCGGGCCGATCGTGCGCTCCACCGGCGTGCCGTGGGACCTGCGTCGCGACCTGCCGTACATGAAGTACGACGAACTGGACTTCGACGTGATCGTCGGCTCGTACGGCGATGCGTTCGACCGCTACGCGATCCGCCTCGCCGAGATCCGCGAGTCGATGAAGATCGTCCATCAGATCCTCGACCGGATGCCCGAGGGCGACACCCGGATCCAGGACAAGAAGGTGACGCCTCCGCCGCGTGCCCGCATCGACGAGTCGATGGAGGCGTTGATCCACCACTTCAAGATCTTCACCGAGGGGTTCAAGGTCCCCGAGGGTGAGGTGTACGTCGGGATCGAGAGTCCCCGTGGCGAGGTCGGTTGCTACATCGCCTCCGACGGGTCGCCGACGCCGTACCGCATGCACATGCGCGACGCGTCGTTCACGAACATCCAGTGTCTCCCGCACATGATGCGCGGCGGGCTGGTCGCCGATGCCGTCGCGGTCATCTCCAGCGTCGACCCAGTCCTCGGAGGAGTTGATCGATGAGTCGTCTGTCCGGTTCCAATGTCGTGCTGGCGCACGAGATCATCGAGCGGTATCCGCGCAAAAAGTCGGCGCTGATCCCGCTGCTGCACCTGACCCAGGAGCAGAACGGGTACGTGACCGAGGACGCGATGCGCCACCTCGCCGAACTGCTCGACATCACGCCCGCCGAGGTGATCGGCACCGCGACGTTCTACGAGATGTTCAAGTTCGAGCCGGTCGGCACGTACGTGATCAACGTCTGTCAGACGATGAGCTGCGCCCTGCTCGGCGCCGATGATCTGATGCACCACGCCGAACACAAGCTCGGTATCAAGGCGGGCTCGACCACCGATGACGGCATGTTCACGCTCGAGGCCGCCGAGTGTCAGGCCGCGTGCACCGAGGCGCCGACGCTCCAGGTCAACTACCGACACAAGTACCGGGTGACGACCGACGACTTCGATCGGCTGATCGACGATCTGCGTGCCGGCGCGCTCGCCGCCGAGATTCCCCCGCACGGGACGCTCGGCCGGAACCGCCAGCACATTCCCGCCGACAAGTTCGTCGGTGCCCCCGATCCGGACGACGTGAACTCGGGTCCGGGATGGATTCCGGTCAGCGTGGGAGACGACTCATGAGCACCGCGATCACCCGCGACTTCACCCCTGGCTTCTACGAGGGCGACCGCCCGAAGGTCGTCACCTCACGCTTCGAGTACGAGGACAGCCACACGCTCGATCGTTATCTCGCAACCGGTGGGTACGACGGCCTCAAGAAGGCGCTCGAGAGCGACCCCGAGGTGATGGCCGGGGAGGTCAAGGCCTCCACACTCCTCGGTCGCGGCGGCGCCGGATTCCCGGCAGGCGTCAAGTGGGGATTCACGCCGCAGGGCGTGTGGCCGCGCTACCTCGTCGTCAACGGTGACGAGTCAGAGCCCGGCACGTACAAGGACCGTCTGCTCATGGAGCGCGATCCACACCAACTGATCGAAGGCTGCCTCATCGCGTGCTACGCCGCGGGCCTGTCGCAGTGCTTCCTGTACGTGCGTGGCGAGATGCCGCTCGCGCACGAGCGCATCGCCGCCGCGTTGAACGACGCATATGCCGAGGGCTACGTCGGCAAGAACATCATGGGCACCGACTTCAGCGTCGACATCGTGTTGCACTGGGGTGCGGGCGCGTACGTCGTCGGTGAGGAGACGGCGCTGATCGAATCGCTCGAGGGCGAGCGCGGGATGCCGCGACTGAAGCCGCCGTTCTTCCCGGCTGCTGTCGGTCTGTACGGACAGCCGACGATCGTCAACAACGTCGAGACGCTCGCGAACCTGCCCTACATCGCGTCGAAGGGTTCGGCGGCGTACACGTCGATCGGCACCGAGACGTCGCCGGGAACCCGGATGGTCGCCATCTCGGGTCACGTGAAGCGACCCGGCGTCTACGAGATCGTCAACGGCACGACCACGTTCCGCGACATCATCTACGGCGACGAGTTCTGCCAGGGCATCCGCGACGACAACGAACTCAAGGCGTTCGTCCCGGGTGGTGGCTCGGCTCCGTGGTTCCTGCCCGACCAACTCGACATCCCGTTCGAGGGCAAGGAAGCCGGTTCGGCCGGTTCAATGCTCGGTTCCGGAGCCGTGATGGTGATGGACTCGACCACCGACATTCCGCAGGCAGCGCTCACCCTCGTCCGGTTCTACGCCCACGAATCGTGTGGCAAGTGCACCCCGTGTCGCGAGGGCGGGACCTGGTTGTTGCGGATTCTCGAGCGGGTCTGCTCCGGGCACGGAACCGATGCGGACCTCGATCAGATCCTCGAGGTCGGCCAGTCGATCTGTCCGGGTGACATGCCTCACGCCGCTTCCGAGCGTCTCGGTTTGGAAGCGACGCCGTTCCCGTACAAGATGACGACGATCTGTTTCGTCGGCCCATCCGCCTATGTTCCGGTCCACTCCGCGTTGACGCTGTTCCGCGAGGAGTTCGACGCACGGGTGGTTCCGGCACCGAAGCGCATTTCCATCCCCGTCGCAGTGGCAGGCTCATGAGCACAGACGAAACCAAGGCGACCGCACCGGTCGAGGCGACCAATGACGAGGTCGCGCACACCGAGCAGAGCGAGGACGTCGACACCGACGAGGCCGTCGACGCCGCCGAGCCCGATCCCAAGCCCGAGCCCGATCCGAATGTCGTCAAGGTCACGCTGAACGGACGCGAGATCGAGGCCCGCAAGGGCGAGCTGATCATCGCCGCTGCGGAGCGTCACGACACGTACATCCCGCACTTCTGCTACCACTCGCGGATGAAGTCGGTCGGGATGTGCCGACAGTGCCTCGTCGAGACCGACACCGGCCGCGGCCCGCAGGTGACGGTGTCCTGCATGGTGCCGGTCGCACCGGACATGAAGATCGAGACCGAGTCGCCGATGGCGAAGCGGATGCAGGAGGGCGTGCTCGAACTGCTGCTCGCGAACCACCCGCTCGACTGCCCGGTCTGCGACAAGGGCGGCGAGTGCCCCCTCCAGGACCAGGCCTTCAGTCACGGTCCCGGCGAGAGTCGCTACGTCGAGGAGAAGCGGCACTACGAGAAGCCGATCCCGATCTCCGACCTGGTTCTGCTCGACCGCGAGCGGTGCATCCTGTGCGACCGCTGCACCCGCTTCGCCGACGAGGTGGCCGGCGACAAGCTGATCCACTTCACCCAGCGCGGCAACGAGACGCAGGTGATGACGTTCCCGGACGAGCCGTTCGCCTCGTACTTCTCGGGCAACACGGTGCAGATCTGCCCGGTCGGTGCACTCACCGCCGAGCCGTACCGGTTCAAGGCCCGCCCGTGGGACCTGACGGCCGAGGAGTCGACCTGCACGAGCTGCTCGGTCGGCTGCCGCGTCGTGGTCCAGTCGAGCCGTGACGAGATCCTCCGCTATCAGGGCGTCGACTCCGATCCGGTCAACCACGGATGGCTGTGCGACCGCGGCCGGTTCGATTTCGAGGCCGTCAACTCCGACCTCCGCCTCACCGATCCGATGGTCAAGACCGAGGCCGGGCTCGCCAACACCTCGTGGAACCGCGCGCTCGGCGCATCGGCTCGACTGATCGGCGACGCGCTCGCCGCCGGTGGCCCTGATTCGATCGGTCTGCTCGGCGGTGCCCGCGGGACGAACGAGGACGCCTTCGCCTGGGCTCAGCTCGCCGACGCCTTGGGCATCATCTATCGCGACGCCCAGTTCGGCGACGGTCTTCCCGCGTCGATCCTCGGCCTCGACCGCGCCACGATCGACGAGGCGGCGTCCGCATCGACGGTCGTGCTGCTCGGCGCCGACATCAAAGAAGAGCTCCCGGTGCTCTACCTCCGCCTGCGCGAGGCAGCGACCGACGGCGGGTCCGCACTCGTCGAGTTCTCGAGCGTCGACACCGGTCTCACCCGGTATGCCCGCCACACGGTGCGCCACCAGCCCGGTCTCCAGGCCGACGAGGTGGCACGCCACGCCGAACTGCTCGCCGGTGACGATGTCGTCATCGTCGTGGGTCGGCCCAACCTCGCCGAGTCGCCCGACGAGACGATGGCCACGCTCGCCGCGATCCTCGAACTCAACCCGAACGCCAAGGTTCTCCCGGCGTTGCGTCGCGGCAACGTGGTGGGCGCGCTGAGCGTCGGGATGGCACCGGCCGATGACGATCACGACGGTCTCGCCACACTGCGCGCGGCCGCCGAGGGCAAGCTCGAGCTGCTGATCCTGCTGGGTGCCGACCCGCTCAACGACTGCCCCGACACCAATCTGGCCCGTCGGGCGTTGGCCGGAGCGCGTCGGGTGATCTCGATCGACACCCACCTCAGCGAGTCGACACAGCTCGCCGACGTCGTTCTGGCTGCCGCCGCGTACGGTGAGAAGGCCGGCACCACGACCAACATCGAAGGTCGCGTCTCGGTCGTCGCCGACAAGGTGACGACGACCGGAACGGCACGCCCCGACTGGATGATCGCCACCGAGCTGTCGCTCCTCCTCGATTTCGACGGTGACATCGCCGACGTGTCGACGGTCGCGGACGTCACGGCGGCAATCGCCTCGCAGGTGGCCGGATTCGCCGGGGTCACGCCCGACGCGTTGAGCGCCGATCCCAACGGCGTGCTCGCCGAGGTCGTCCCCGCGCCGTTGAGCCCCGTCGAGCGCCACGGTCGCCAGCGCAACAACTACGACCATCGCCTCGTCGTGGGACGCAAGCTCTACGATCGGGCCATCGGTACGGCCATGTCCCATTCGATCGCGAAACTCGCGCCCGGCGCAGCGGTGCATCTCCATCCGCTCGACATCGACGCACTCGGCGCCACCGTCGGCGACGACGTGAAGTTGATCGGCGCTCAGGCCAATGCGATCCTGCCGATCGTCGCGGATCCGGCGGTCCCACGCGGGATCGTGTGGGCCCCGTTCAACCAGGGCGGCAGTGTCATCGAGAACCTGATCGACGCCACGGCGTGGGTGACCGACGTGAAGATCGAGGTGGTGTGATGATCGGCATCGACCCGCTCGGTACCGGAGGACTGCTCTGGACGTCGCTGATGATCATCATCGTCAAGGTCCTCGTGATCTTCGTCGTGAGTCTCGTGGCGACGATGCTGATGATCTGGGGCGAACGCAAGGTCGTCTCGGGGATGCACAACCGCATCGGGCCCAACAAGGCCGGGCCATGGGGCATCATGCAGTCGCTCGCCGACGGCATCAAGGCGTTCTTCAAGGAGACGTTCCGCCCGAGCAATTCGGACCCGTTCCTGTATCGGCTGGCCCCGTACCTGATGTTCGTCCCGGCCTTCCTGATCTGGTCGGTGATCCCGCTCGGTGGCGACTTCACCGACGGCCAGGACGGAACCGTCACCATCTTCGGTCAGGTGACCCGACTCCAGCTCGCCGACCCCCAGATCGGGATCTTGTTCGTGTTGGCGATGTCGTCGATCGCGGTGTACGGCGTGATGCTCGCCGGTTGGGCCTCGGGCTCGAAGTACCCGCTCCTCGGCGCGGTGCGCGGTTCGGCCCAGATGATCTCCTACGAGGCCGCCCTCGGGCTGAGCCTCGCCGCGGTGCTGCTGGCGAGCGGATCGCTGTCGACGTCACGCATCGTCGAGACGCAGAACAGCGTCCTCGACTGGAACATCATCGCGACCGGCATCGTTCCCTTCGCGATCTTCCTGATCGCCACGACCGCCGAACTCAACCGGCCTCCGTTCGACCTCGTCGAGGCCGAGCAGGAGCTGGTGTCCGGCTTCAACACCGAGTACGGCGGCATCGCGTTCGCCCTGTTTTTCCTCGCCGAGTTCATGAACGTGATCACGATGTCCGGTGTCATCGTGACGCTGTTCCTCGGTGGTCCGCAGCCGATCGGCGGGCTCGACATCCCGTTCATCCCCGGCGCGATCGAAGGGACGCTCTGGTTCGTCCTCAAGCTGCTGGTGTTCCTCTACATGTACATCTGGCTCCGGGCCACGCTGCCCCGCTTGCGCTACGACCAGTTGATGGACTTCGGCTGGAAGGTCCTGATCCCGGTTGCCCTGGGTTGGTTCCTCCTCCTCGCCGCCCTCCGCCAGTTCTCACCCAACGGCGACTTCGTCGATTCGCTGCGGGTCACCGGCATCTGCATCGTGGTGGGCATCGCTGCGATCGCACTGTTCATGGCGGCGTTGCGCGTCAGCCAGAAGAACCGTGAGCGAGCGGCCGAGCCTCAACAGGAAGGGAGTCCCGTCTGATGGGCTACTTCGAAGGATTTGCCGTGACGATGCGGCAGCACCGCCTGTTCGGTGGCAAGCGCGTCACCACCGAGTACTCCGGTGGGCGTCGTGCCAAGAAGAAGGGCACCTCGTCCGCGCAGCTGAAGGGTGACGAGAAGATCGCCAAGCCCGAGCGGCTGCACGGACGTCATGTCCTCAACCGCTACGAGGACGGGATGGAGAAGTGCATCGGGTGCGAGCTGTGCGCGGGCGTGTGCCCGGCCCGCTGCATCTACGTGCGCGGCGCCGACAACCCGCCCGGCGAGCCGGTCAGCCCCGGTGAGCGCTACGGCTTCGTCTACGAGATCAACTACCTCCGGTGCATCCACTGCGACCTGTGCGTGGAGGCCTGCCCCACCGAGGCCATCACCGAGTCGAAGCTGTTCGAGTTCTCCTTCACCAACCGGGCCGACGCCATCTACACCAAGGCGGAGCTGGTGGTCGACGACGACGGGCTGCCGCAGCAGATGCCCTGGGAGGACTGGACCGACGCCGAGGTCGTGGCCCCGCTGACCTCGGCCTGGATGCGGGCCACCTCACCGTCGGGGGATGCCGACTACGAGGGGGTCGTGGCCTGGTCGGGTGAGCTCGGCTTCGGCGTGCGCGACCCGGAGT
>NZ_JBAVYV010000397.1:0-12814 GCF_049588435.1 Ilumatobacter sp. | reverse complement strand
GCACAGGGCCTCGGAGTAGGCGAACGACAACACGAACGACCCGGGGAACATCGCGAAGAGCACCATCGAGCGTGCAGCGATCGCCGACGAGAACACCCGTCGCGCCATCATTCCGACGAGCAGGACGGCGACGGCTCCGAGGAGGAAGTTCAACGTGAGGGCGGCCATCGTGTCGCCGCCCGGCAGGACGAAGTCGAACACCCGGACCGCACCCGGGTACAGCGGGAAGAACGCGGCGCGCGCCTCGGTCTGTTCGTAGGTGATGTTCGCCGGGATCCGGTCCGGGTAGCCGAGACGAACGACCTCGAGGTACCACCGGCCGTCCCACGAGGTCAGAACCTCGCTGATCACCTCCAGCGCGCCCTTCTCCGGTTCACCGTCCTCGCGCTGGTCGATCACGATCTGTGAGGCGCGCACGAAGGCACCCGCCATCACACACAGTCGCGAGACCGCATAGGCGAGCATTCCGACGGCGACGGCACGCCGCCACCGATCACGTTCCACCGTCGAGTGTGTGCCATCGACGTCGTCCGCTCCATCGGACACACCGGACACACCGGACACACCGGACACACCGGACACACCGGTGTCATCGGATGGGAGGCCCGCCGTTCGAGACGTCGTCGTTCGGTTGTTCGTCATCATCGGAACTCGTTCACTCTCGACCTGGGTCGCTCGTGCGTCACCAGCGACGCATCGGCAGAATCCGCTGCTTCGGACCGAACTTCGGTGCACCGTCGCCGTGCGACAGGATCGCTTGGACGACCCTGCCACGTTGGCCGACGTACGGTTCGAGCAGCTGGAGCATACGGTCGTCGCTGGCGCGGGCCTCGTCAGCCAGGTTCCACGCGATGATGTTCTTGACGTGGTAATCGCCCACGGGAACCGCGTCGGGGTCGCCGAGCGCCGGGCCGAGCACACAGCCGACCGTCCAGACGCCGATCCCCGGGATCAGTCGCAGCATCCGAGCGGCTTCGGTCGGGGTGAGGTCCGCCCACGCCCACATCTTGGATGCGTGGCGAGCGACCTCGATCAGGGGCTCGGCACGTGTTCGTTCGATCCCGACCGGATGGAACCACCAGCTCGGCTGTCGGCGCAGGACGGCGGGTGCCGGTGGCAGCAGCAGACCGGCGAACGGCCCCGGTGCCGGATCGGACAGGGCCCGACACAGGGCGGCCCACTGCTGCTTCGCCTCGATCGTCGTGATCCGCTGCTCGATGATCGTCGGCAACAGCTCGTGGTACAGAGTCGAACTGGCTCCGATTCGCCTGTGGCGATTCGCCCGGACACATCGGGCCACGACCGGGTGGCTGTCGAGTTCGAGTTCGGGCGCGCCTCGGTCGAGGTCGCCGATCATGGCGGGGACCTGCGCGAGCAGCCAGTCTCCGCCGGGGCCCCACGCCTCGGCCGACAGGTCGGCATCCGGGGCCCAGCGGATCTCGACCGATGCGGGGCCATCGGGGGTGTTGGTCGCCCGCACGAATCGTCCTGCCGACGTGGACCCTCGACCGAGCCGATCGATCCAGGTGGTCGGGTCGTTGCGGCCGTGGCGATACGCCGCCAACGTCGACCCGATGTCGACACCGAGCGGCTCGGTCGTGTCGAGCGACGTGGAGTCGAGCACTGCCATCGGCGCCGAACGTACCAGTCGGAGCCGCTCGTAGGCTCGATCCGTGGACAGCGTCACCGGTGATGATTCGACGCTGCGCGAGGACTGGCGGACACCACACCGCTCGAGGCTCTCGCCCGATCATCCGCAGTTCGAGGAGATCTCGAGTCGCCACGCAGCTGCGATCGAGCAGAACGTGCCGACATACACCGACCCGGCCAGCGGATTCAGCGTTTTCACCGCTCGATTCCTGGCCCGCCGCGCCTACTGCTGCGCCTCGGGCTGCCGACACTGCCCCTACGAGGTCTGACCCCATCCCGTCCACCCGGTCCGTTCTCGTGAACTGTTCGCGCACGGAGCGCCGGAACTGTTCACGAGGCCGACCGGCATCGGCAGGCTGCGGACGAGATCGGCCGGGCGGGTCGTTCGTTTCGGGGAGATGAAACCGGTCGAAGCTCCCCGGTCCGACCCTTGACAGTTTGTAAGATCCCGGCCATGACGCTCGCCGTCCCCACCTCCCTGGACGATGCCGTCCGACTTCTCGCCGACCGTCCCGATGCGATGCTGCTCGCCGGTGGTACCGACGCGATGGTCGAGATCAACGAGGGCCATCGCCGCCCAGCCGACCTCGTGATCGCGCTCAACCGGGTGACCGATCTGCGCTCGTGGCGCCACGACGCGACGGCCGGCACGGTCACGATCGGCGCCGGTGTCACCTACTCCGAGTTGATGCAACCGCCGCTCGTCGAATTGCTGCCGGCGCTGGCCGAGGCGTCGCGCACCGTGGGGTCGCCCCAGATCCGCAACGCCGGCACGCTCGGCGGCAATCTGGCCACCTGTTCTCCCGCCGGTGACGGATTGCCGGTCCTCTCCGCCCTCGATGCGCAGATCCGCATCGTCTCGGCCGACGGCGAACGAACGGCGTCGGTCCACGACGTGATGGTCGGGGTGAAGCGCACGTCGCTCGCACCGGGTGAACTGATCGCCGAGATCATCCTGCCGGAGCGAACCGGATGGCAGGGATACGCCAAGGTCGGTGTGCGCAACGCGATGGTGATCGCGGTCGCCAGCGCATGTCTGGCCGTCGACACCGACCGCCGGAAGGTTGCGATCGCGTTGGGTTCGGTCGGCCCCACGATCATCCGCTGTGATGCCGCCGAGGAGTATCTGGCATCGAACGTCGACTGGAACGCCGCACGCGTCGAACCTGGTGCGCTCGACCGACTCGGATCGCTCGTCAGCGACGAGAGTTCGCCGATCAGCGATCACCGCTCGACAGCCGACTATCGGCGTCACGCCGTCGGCGTCCTCGCGCGACGCCTGGCCAGACGGGCGTTCGACGGCGGCGGATCAGATCGAGCGAACGAGGCAACGAGATGAACAGCGTCATGAACAACGAGATGAACAACGAGATGAACAACGAGTTCTTCACGTTGCGGGTCAACGGGACGGATCACGACGTGGCCGACTCGTGGCTCGGCGAGAGCCTGCTCGACGTCCTCCGCGACCGCATCGGTCTGATGGGATCCAAGGGCGCCTGCACGCAGGGCGAGTGCGGCTCGTGCAGCGTGATGGTCGACGATGTGCTCGTCTGCTCCTGCCTCGTGATGGGTGCCTCCGCAGTCGACCAGGAGATCGTCACGATCGAGGGAGTGGCGCCCGTCGGTGCTCCCAGCGACGTGCAGCAGGCCTTCGTCGACGCCGGCGCGGTGCAGTGCGGTTTCTGCACGCCGGGTCTGGTGATGGCCGTCCACGATCTCCTGGAACGGACCGGAACCCCGACGGACACCGAGATCCGAGAAGAGCTGGCGGGCAACGTGTGCCGCTGCACCGGATACGGCCGCATCATCGATGCCGTCCAGCAGGTCGCAGTCCGCCGATCCGGCGGGGACAACGACAACGCAGTGGAGGTCGCGTCATGAGCGTCGTCGAGAAGCCGGCTACGGAGACCGGCACGAACGCCCGCCCGGGCACGATCGGCGACTCGCCCGTTCGTCCCGACGGACTCGAGAAGACCCAGGGCACGTTCGCGTTCTCGTCGGACCTGAGCGCGGACGGCTGCCTCTTCGGGGCGACCCTGCGTTCGCCGCATCCCTTCGCCCGGATCGTGTCGATCGATCTCAGCAAGGCCTGGCAGATCAGCGGCGTCGAAGCGGTCATCACCGCCGAGGACGTGCCCGGCAAGGCCACCTACGGACTGATCAGTCAGGACCAGCCCGTGTTCGCCTCCGACGTCGTGCGCTACGTCGGCGAACCGGTCGCTGCCGTCGCGGCCATCGATCCGGAGACCGCGCGTCGAGCGCTGGTCGCGATCGATGTCACCTACGAAGTCCTCGAGCCACTGCTCGACCCCGAGATCTCGATCGCGGGCGGGCACGATCCGATTCATCCGGACGGCAATCTGATCCGGCATCAGCACATCGTCCACGGCGATCCGTCGGCGACCGGGGCCGTGACCGTCGAGGGAACCTACGAGATCGGGATGCAGGACCAGGCGTTCCTCGGCCTCGAAGCGGCGATCGCCTACCCCGACTCCGGAGCCGACGGAGTCGAACTCCACGTCGCCACCCAGTGGCTGCACGAGGATCAGGGCCAGATCGCCGCCTGTCTCGGTTTCCCGGTCGACAAGGTCCGGATGGTGCTCGGTGGCGTCGGGGGAGCGTTCGGCGCCCGCGAGGACATCAGCCTCCAGGTGCACACCTGCCTCCTGGCCCTGCGGCTCGGTCGCCCGGTGCGCATGGCCTACTCCCGCGGCGAGAGCTTCCTCGGCCACGTCCACCGACATCCCGCCACGATCTGGATGCGCCACCACGCCCACGCCGACGGAACGTTGGTCTCGGTCGAAGCTCGATTCGTGTTCGACGGCGGCGCCTACGCGTCCACCTCGTCGGCGGTGCTGATCAACGGGATCACCATGGCGCAGGGCCCGTACGCCTGCCCGAACGGGGTCGTCGACGGGTACGCCGTGCGGACGAACCATCTTCCGTGCGGTGCGATGCGCGGGTTCGGTGCGGTGCAGGCCTGCTTCGCGTACGAGTCACAGATGGACAGGCTCGCGGCGGCCTGCGGACTCGACCCGATCGACATCCGGCTGCGCAATGCGATGAAGACGGGCGACACGCTGCTCACCGGACAGCCGGTCCTCAACGTCGCACCGGTCGAGGAATGCATCCTCGAGACAGCTGCGCTCCCGCTCCCCGACGAACCGGTCGGCGGCCGTCAACTCGCCGACGGTCGTGTCGACGTGATGAAGTTGCCGGGCGGTGCCGGACGCACGGCCGATGCGGGCGACGTCGTCCGCGGGATCGGGTGGGGGGTGTCGATCAAGAACCTGATGTACTCGGAGAACTTCGACGACTACTCGACCGCGCGCTGCCGCCTCGCCGATGGGGTGGCGACGCTCAAGTTCGCGACGGCCGAGGTCGGCCAGGGCTTCGTCACGATCGCAGGTCAGATCGCCAGGTCGATCCTCGGCGTCGACGACGTCGTGCTCGACCAGATCGACACCCAGATCGGGTCCGCGGGATCGACGTCGGCATCGCGTCAGACGTGGATGAGCGGGGGAGCGGTCGATGCCGCGTGTCGAGCCGCGCGCGAGCGACTGTTCGAAGCCGTCGGGACCGCGCACGGCATCGACCCGATCCGACTGCTGATCGACGGAACCGATGTGATCGACACCGCCGGTGATCTACGCATCCCGGTGACGGAGGCGTCGGCCGGACTCGACATCGACGAGACGATCGAGTACCACCACCCCCAGACCGAGGATCTCGACGAGAACGGCCAGGGCAACTGCCACACGGCATTCGCCTTCGTCGCTCATCGCGCGGTGGTCGATGTCGACCCAGAACTCGGGTTGGTCAAGGTCGTGCAGATCGCGACGGCCCAGGACGTCGGGAACGCACTCAATCCGCTCTCGGTGATCGGCCAGATCGAGGGTGGCATCGCCCAGGGCCTGGGCCTCGCCGTGATGGAGGAGATCATCCAGATCGACGGTGTGATCCGGAACGGGAACTTCACCGACTATCTGCTGCCGACCTTCCTCGACATGCCGCCGGTCGTGGCGACGCTGATCGAACAACCGGATCCGCACGCGCCACTCGGGGCCAAAGGTGTCGGCGAACCGCCGTGCATCTCATCGACCCCAGCGGTCGTCGCCGCGATCCGCGACGCGCTCCGCCAGGCCGGGGTGGAGCGCCTCCTCGACCGAGTTCCCGTGCGACCGTTCGACATCTGCCTCTGACAGCTGCGGGGGCGTAGTCTCCACGGCGTCCGCGGTGCTTGGCAGAGGCCTGCCCGATCTCGTGACACAACGACGCGCGGGGGCATCGAAAGGATGTTCGGGCTACAGTCCATGATCGGTCACATCGTCAGCTCCACACGTATCCGTGATGAGTCCGGTCCCAGCTCGGGCCGGTTCACGAATGCGGGCGATCGCGACTCCCACCCCCACCCTGAGCCAAGGAGCCACCATGTTCGGCACTCGTCGGATCCATCGCGTCACCGCAGCTCTCACGATCGGAGCGCTGCTGATCCTCACCGCATGCGGTGATGACGGTGACAGCGATTCGAGCGTTGCCACCTCGGTTGCAACCACCGTCGAGTCCCGCGTCGAGTCGGGTGACGAGTCCGGCGACCAGACCGGCGACGAGACCGCCACCTCCTCGTCGAGTCCATCCGGCGTCGCGGTCGAGGGTGGCCAGATCGACATCGTCGAGGACAGCGTCGACGCGGAGACCTCAGCGACGCTCGCCGAAGCCGGGAGCGACGCGTTCGCACAGGTGTCCGCGCCCGGAGCGGTGATGGCGATCCGCTCACCCGAGGGGACGTGGATCGCGACGATCGGCTCCGCCGACATCGAGGGCACCGAACCGATGACCGCCGACGTTCACCAGCGCATCGGAAGCGTCACGAAGACCTTCACGGTCACCGCATTGCTCCAACTGGCCGCGGCCGGCGAGCTGGAGCTCGACGATCCGATCGGCGACTACATCGACGGCACCGCGAATCCTTCGGCGACACTCCGCGAACTGGCGATGATGCAGAGCGGCATTCCGTCGTACACGTTCGACGAAACCTTCCAGGAGCAGCTGTTCGACGATCCCTTCGCTGCGTGGACGCCCGAGGAACTCGTCGGGCTGGTCGCCGGGGCCGAACCGGAGTTCGCGCCCGGTACGGGGTTCTCCTACTCGAACACCAACACCGTGCTCTTGGGCATGGTGATCGAACAGGTCACCGGTCAACCGATCGACGAAGTCCTGGAGGGAGCGATCTTCGAGCCACTCGGTCTCGACGAGACGCTGTTCCCGACGGATGCCACGTTGCCGACGCCACACGCTCGTGGGTACAGCACGCAAGGGCAGGAGGATGCCGTGCCGATCGACGCGACCGACTGGAATCCCTCGTGGGGATCGACCGCCGGCGCGATGATCTCGACCGTCGACGACCTGCTCGTGTACGGCGAGGCGCTCGCAACGGGTGACGAACTGCTCGATGCAGAGATGCAAGCCGAGCGCATCGCCTCGACCTTGACCGACGTGGAGCCGAACTCCCCGGCGCGCGCCTACGGACTCGGGCTGGGTGTGACCAACGGATGGTACGGGCACGGCGGTGAACTCCCCGGATTCAACACGATGATGCAGCATCATCTCGACTCGGGCACCACCATCGTCGTGTTCGCGAACAGCGACATCAAGTCGGGGGACTGCCCTCCCGATGCGCTCGCGCTTCCCGATGGGCGCACCGACGGGGCATGCACGGACCCGGCGCTGCTGATCGGCGAGGCGCTGACCGCCGCCATCGACCTTCCGCTCACGACCGGTGATGCGTCCGGTGATGCGTCCGGTGATGCGTCCGGAGATCGCGACGACCTGATCACGGAGGCCAGCGCCATCGTGGAGGCGGAGCAGGCCCGTGCGGACGTTCCCGGAATCGAGGTAGCGATCGAGTTCGGCGACGGACAGATCTGGAACGAGCAGTTCGGCGTGACCGACCTCGAGTCGGCGACACCGTTGGAACCGGGGCTGACCTGGCCGCTGCGGTCGGTCACCAAGTCGTTCACGGTCAACATGCTCCTCGAGCTCGCCGACGAGGGCGTCCTCGCGCTCACGGACACGGTCGACGAATACGTCGACGGTGTCGAGGGGGGAGACGAGATCACCCTCTTCCAACTCGCCGACATGTCGAGCGGCCTCCCCGAGTATGCGAACGGCGCGTTCGCCGAGGACTTCGTCGCCGACCTGACGCGGGACTTCACCGACGCCGAGTTGCTCTCCTACATCGACGGAGAGCCGCTGATCTTCGAGCCGGGCACCGAACACGTGTACATCAACACGAACACCCTCCTCCTCGGCATGGTGATCGAGGCCGCGACCGGCCAGTCGATGGCCGAGCGACTGGACGAGCAGATCCTGGACCCACTCGGTCTGGATTCGACGCTCTACGCGCCGCCGGCCGCCGACATCGCGGACTCGGTCCCGACCGGGTATCAGCCCGACGGGGACGGCCTGAGTGCTGCCCCGCCGACCTTTGGTGTGTTCGGTGGTTCCGGGGCGATGGCCACGACGATCGACGACCTCCTGGAGTGGGGCCCGGCACTCGCTCGCGGCGAAGGGATCGCAGACGGCGGGGAGGCGCAGCGCGCGGAGGCCCGCCCGCTCGACGAGGGCCCGGAATACGACACCTACGGTCTCGGAATCGGCGAGCTGGACGGCTGGTGGGGGCACACGGGCGAAGGGCTCGGCTACACCGCGCTCGTGATGCACGACAGCGACTCCGACACGACCGTGGCGATCACGGCGAACATCTCGAATCTGGACGAACACGTGCCGACCAGCGTCTTTCGAGAGTTGGCGGCCCTCCTCGACAACCGGTGAGCGGCTGACGGACCGACGACAACGCCAGTAGGTTCGCTGCCGATGTCGACGGGGAGCACCGGCCGGGAGCGCGTGATCGCGCTGGCCCTGACCGGACTCGTCGCGCTCTCGGTCCTCTTCGCCGGGGCGCGCGCTGCCGTCGGCTCCTGGGTTCCCCACACCGACAACGCCTACTTCACCGTCCGCTCGCTCGACGTCGCGACGAGATATCACCCGCTTCTCGGAGCCTGGTCGTCCGGAACCGCCGACGTCGCGGTCGACGTCAACAATCTCGGGCCGCTGCAGCTCTATCTGCTCGCCCCGTTCACGAAGATCGCACCGATGGGCGGAACCGCCATCGGGGTCGTCGCCGTCCACGTCCTGGCGATCCTCACGATCGCATGGCTGGTCCACCGGATCGGCGGTTGGCGATCGGTGATCCCCGCGATGACCGCCGTCGCCCTCCTGACCTGGGTCATGGGATCGGAGATGCTGATCACTCCCCAACAGCACCAGTACCTGATGTTGCCGTACCTCTGCGTACTCGTCTCGGCCTGGGCCGCGGCTGCGGGTGACCGTTGGGCACTCGTGCCGTTCGTCGTGGCCGGGACGCTCGTCTGCCAGACCCATCTCAGCTATCCGATCCTCGTGGCGGGCGTCGGCCTGCCCGCCGTCGTCGGTCAGGTGCTCGCGGCTCGACGAACCGGTGGGATCGGTCCATTCCGTCGTCCGTGGACGATCGCTGCGGTGACGGGCCTGATCCTGTGGAGTCCGGCTGTGATCGACCAGTTCTTCGGTTGGGGCAACGTGACCAACGTGCTGCGGTCACCCGGCGAGACCTCGGCACCGGGGTGGGGAACCGCCGTGCGGATCGTGTCCGCCGTACTCGCCGACCCACGCGGCTACTTCCGACCCGGGTTTCGCGACTACGGACCGTTGGCGACGCTGGCCGGGAATCCGAGCGTCGTGCTCTTCGTGCTGATGTGGGCAGCCCTTGCCGTCGGGGCGGCCGCGACGTTCCGGCGACACCGCCGAACGGCAACCGCGGGCTTCGTCGTCGCCTTCCTCGCAGTGACGGCTGGAGTCGTCGACGCCGCGCAGTTGCCGCCGATTCGCTTCGGTCTCGCAGCTGCGAACTACCGGTGGCTGTGGCCGACGGCGACGTTCCTCGTGATCGGAGCGTTGATCGCCGTCGAACGGGCCACGCGGCGATACAACCGCTCGATCGGGCCGATCGGCTTCGCCGCCGCGGCGGTCGTGCTCCTCGCACTCAACGTCCCGACATCCCAGCAGATGCCCCAGAGCGACGAGTACGTCGAAGGCGAACGCGCGACCTCCGAGATGGTCCGCCAGCTCGCCTCGGCCGAGCTGGAAATGTTCGACGGACCGGTGGTGATCGACCAGAGTCGGATGGGATTCGGCCACCCGTTCGCCTACGTGATCGCGGCGGTGCTCCTCGATCACGGCGTGGACTTCAGACTCGACGGCGATCGTCAGGCCCGGCGCTTCGGCGAAGGCCGGGTGAGCGACGGCACCGAGCACGATCGATTGCTCTTGGTGCGCGGCGACGAGGCGGAGGCGGTTCGCGGAGATGACGCGGTGCTGGCGTTCGTCGACGGGCCCGATCCGGTCGCGCTCGTCCTCGTCGACAACGCGTCGAGTCCCGATCCATCGGATTGACGCGCGGTGAGTGGGCCGACGAGCGGCAAGTCCGGTAGGTTCGCTGCCCATGTCGGATGAACGCGAGATCATGACCTGGGAGATGCTCGGCGAGGCCACTCGGAGTCTCTCCCAGATGGTGGCCGACGACGATTATCAAGCCGACATGATCCTCGGAATCGCCCGTGGTGGGCTTCTCCCGGCCGGAGCGATGGGCTATGCGTTGTCGATCAAGAACGTGTACACGATGAACGTCGAGTTCTACACCGGTGTGGACGAGCGTCTCGACGTGCCCCGGATCCTCCCGCCTGCTCCCGACTTCGTCGACCTGTCGCACGGCAAGATCCTGATCGTCGACGACGTCGCGGACACGGGTCACACGCTCAAGTCGGTCGAGGAGTTCTGCGAGGGCAAGGTCGGCGAGGTCCGCACCGCCTGCATCTACGAGAAGTCCCACTCCGTCGTCAAGTGTGACTACGTGTGGAAGCGCACCGACCAGTGGATCAACTTCCCCTGGAGCGACCAGGACCCCGTCGCCAAGCGCGACTGGGCGGTCAAGGACGCCTGACCCCCAGAAGCTGCACGTTGGTGCCTGGCACCGACGTGCATCGTGGGTCACACGCGACCGGCGGCTGCGGCCTGGGCGCTGTCGAGGCGCTGGCGAAGTGCCTTCGGCGGCACGATCCCGATCAGCTTTCCCTCGTTCCAGACCGTGACCACCGGGCGCAGCGGGTTGAGCCGGGGGAGTACCGACGACAGATCGTCATCGGGGTTCGCGCGGGCGGTCTGACTGAAGGGCACCATCAGGCTGTTCAGCATGACGAGGGCCCGCTGTTCGGTCGGGATCGCCCACAGCTGGTCCTCGAGGACGATCCCGTCGAGTTGACCGTCGTCGTTCGCGTCCACGGCAACGGCGCCCGCCTCACCGAGGCGCGCCCGCTGGTCGATCATCGAGTCGGCGTCCATGTCCGAACCTGCGTGGGCCAGCCCCCACCAGGTGAGGTCGCGCACCTTGACGCCATCGAGGTGCTCACCGACAAAGGAGGCGGCGATCTCGGCCTTGGCGTTCATCGCGATGAACACGCCCGTGATGGCGATGAAGATTCCCGACGTGCCGTACACCATCAGGGCGATGCCGACGATGGCAAGCGACCAGCCGAGTACCCGTCCGGCGTTGCCTGCGTCCCGCATCGCCCGGTACTTGCTGCCGGTTCGGGCCCAACGGACGGCGCGGAGCACGCGTCCGCCGTCGAGCGGGGCTCCGGGAAGCATGTTGAACACGGCGAGCGCCAGGTTCACGATTCCGACCCAGCCGAGCACGTTGGACTGCAGTTGGAGTGCCGCACCGAATGTGAGGACCCCGATGACGAGGCTGACCAGCGGTCCGGCACCGGCGATCAGGCCGTCCGAGCGCGGCGTCGGGGGCTCCCGATCGAGGCGGGCCACCCCGCCGAGCGCCCAGAGGTCGATCGACTCGGTCTCGACTCCGTAGCGACGGGCGACCAGGGCGTGGCCGAACTCGTGGGCCAGGATCGAGACGAAGAACGCGGCGACAGCAGCGACTCCGGCGACGAGTCCGAACGCTCCCGCGAGGTTGACGCCGAACAGCGCGGCGACGAGCGCCATGCTCCAGTGGGCGCGTACGGGAATCCCCAGGACGCGCCCGAGATGCAGAGATCCGTTGCTCATGTGGAAGACAACCGTAGATCGACCCTGCGGATTCCGCGCGTCACGATCGCCGGTTCACGATCGCCGGTTCGCGGAGGTGGTCACGACGGTCGCACAGTTGCGACCGCTCGCGCCCCACACGCCGGCGCCGGGGAAGGTCGCTGCTCCGGTGATGAAGAGCCCGTCGATGTCGGTCTCGTACCGGGTCAGTTCCGGGTTCGGGTTCCGGAATGCCGCGAGCGGGCCGCCGGCAAAGCTGGTCGCGTGCCCGGCGGGCAGGTGGAACTCGGACTCGTAGCGGTCGGGCGTCATCGCGCGCCAGTCCACGATCGATTCGAGCATCCCGGGTTCGCAGAGTTCTGCGAACGCCTCGAGCCAGCGACGCGGCTCGTTCGAGCCGGGCCACCCACCGGCGAGGCCGAACGGGGTGTACAGCGCCTCGAGGCTGAGCACGTGGAGCCCGGCGGGGGCCATCGTCGGGTCGAGCAGCGTGGGCACGTTGACGAGCAGTCCGGGCCGGTCGAGCACCGTGCCCTCCTGCATCAGTTCCCAGCCGTGGTGGATCGTGGCGAGGTCGGGGGCGATCACCGTGGTCGGCCCGAGCGTCCGATCGGAGTGCTTCAGCGTCGGCGCTCGATCGACGATCACGTCGAGCTTCGACTCGTAGCCGTCAGCATGTGGGACGTCGCGCCAGCGACCGATCAGGTCGCGTGCAACGGCCGGCGGATTGGTCAACCAGCGCAGGAAGGTGTCGTGCGGGTTGCACGCCGACACGACGACGGGAGCGGAGACGAACGAGCCGTCGTCGAGGCGCACGCCACTGACCGCGTCACCGGAACAGCAGATCTCGACGACCTTCGTTCCCGTCCGCAGCGTGCCGCCAGCTGCGCGGAACGAGGCGAGGATCGCCTCGGGCACGCTTCCCGATCCGCCGACCGGTCTGCCGACCGTCGCGACGTGGCGCATCGCGTGGGTCAGCGCGCCCAGCCCGGATCCATCGAACTCCGGGGAGATCCCCCACACC
>NZ_JBAVYV010000396.1:0-7858 GCF_049588435.1 Ilumatobacter sp. | reverse complement strand
GTGGTCCAGTCCCTCGGTGGAACCGTGGCGATGGAGTTCGGACCGACCCACCTTCGCACCGTGGGCGGATTGGAGGCCGGCACGTACCGTCGGCTCGGGCCGGTTCCCGGTGCGATGTTCGTCGCCTACCGACCCGAGACCGCCGGGGACAGCGGGGCCGTTCACAGCGGTGTGAGCGCCTCCGATCGGCCAGTCGTCCAAGCGATGAAGCGGGCGGCCACGGCAGCTCGACGCGCCGTCGCGGCGATCGATGCCGGCGACTCAGCTGCACTCGGGCAGGCGATGGATGCGACCTTCGACGCACGCGCCTCGGTGATGTCACTCGATCCGGCGCACGTCGAGATGATCGATGCCGCCCGCTCCCACGGCGCATCCGCGAACTACACCGGATCCGGAGGAGCGGTGGTGGCGCTCGCAGCGAATCCCGATGTCGCACACCGCGCCGAGGAACGGATGCGGGACGACCTCGGCTGCCGCACCCTCCGGCTCCCGTGAGCCCGGAAGCTCCGCGATACCGCCGACCTGATGAAACCGTTCGGTGGGCCAGGTGAAGTCGCAGGAACGGTCGCTCGCCACGTCTACCCGGGTGGAGGTGGTGTCGTGATCGCCGAGCACGACGACGCAAGACGTGCTCGATGAGTCCGTGACCGCCGCGGTCCACGTCTCCGTTCCGCGTTCGGATTGACGAGATCAGCGATCGAAGTCGGCTCGCGGAATCGTCTTGACGAAACCGTTGTGCTCGCAGCTCGTGGTGAACCCGCACGATGCGTAGAGCGCGTGGGCAGCGGTATTGGTGCTGACGTGCCGGACGAGCGCGCCAGACGCGCCGAGCTCGACCGACTCGCGGAGGGCCTCGAGGATGACCGCTCGTGTGAGGCCGAGGCGACGGTGGTCGGGGTGGCAGCCGGCTGGTTCGATCTGGACGACGCCGTTGTACGGGTCCAGCCACATTGTTGCGAACGCTGCGACCTCCGACGAAGGTGAGGTCGCGACGACATCGAGACGCGGGACGTATGTCGGACAAGCTCGCAGTGCCCGGTAGGCGTCGACACAGAGTTCTCGTCCCGGGAAGGCGGCCTCGAAGCACTGGACACGCGACGCGAGATCGTCCGGGAGAAGCTCGCGAATTGCATACCCGCGGGGAATCGTGGGTGAAGCGACATCCGCGTCCGCAATCGTTCGGCTCATCGCAGGAACACCGATGGAGCGGCGCTCGAATCCTCTCGCACGGAGGAGTTCGACGACTTCGGTGGATTGCAGTCGTCGGCCGACGCGGAGTTCGAACGGCTCGGAACCGACCACAGTCGCAGCGCTTGCCCTCTCCGCCCATTCCAACGCCCGCGCGGCCGCCTCGAGGCCCGCCGGTCCGGGACGCACCACGAGATCGCACACGCCTGAGCCGTCGAACATCGTGAGCACCTGGGTCTGCCCCACGCTGTCGGGCCACAGGCGCACCGCTTCGACGGCGCTCGGCCAGCGGTGAAACGTCCCCCAGACGAGATCGCCGACGTGCATCTCGGAACCAGGGCCGCTGTGACTCCACATCTCGGAGACGAACTCCGCAGCCCGATCGAAGACGGGGGTGCGATCAGCTGCGCCTGACATCGCCTCGCACGCTACGCGACAGGTGGGCGGCTTGGTCGACGGAGTTCTCGGCGGTGCCGAGGCCTGCTCTGCGATGAGATGGCGCCGCACTACCTTGTGCTCGTGGGAAGCGATCTCGGGTTCGGTCTCGTGTTGCCGTTGCTGGAGCAACCGGTCGATGGTTCCACGCCCCGCTGGACCGAGATCGTCGCACTCGCCACGCAGGCCGAAGCGATCGGGCTCGACACGGTGTGGACGGCCGATGAGATCGTGTGGCGCTTCCCGGAGTGGTCCGGCCCTCGAGGCTGGTGGGAGTGCTTGGCCATGACCGGTGCGGTCGCTGCCCGTACGTCGTCGATCCAGGTGGGTACGTGGGTGCTCTCGGCGCTTCAGCGCAATCCCGCCATGATCGCGAACGCGGCCGAGACGCTCGACGAGATTTCGGGCGGACGCTTCGTCCTCGGGCTGGGCGCAGGTCACGACGGCGGTGGAGCAGCTGAGTTCGGCTACCCAGGCGGCAGGACGGTGTCGCGCTACGCCGAGTCGTTGGAGATCGTCGTACCGATGCTGCGCGGCGAGACGGTGACCTTCGAGGGCGAATTCCATCGAGCACAAGGCGCCGAGGTCGTACCCCAGGGCCCCCGCCCCGGCCAGGTGCCGCTGATGCTCGGTGGGCACGCGCCGCGCACGATGACGCTCAGCGCCACACACGCCGACATCTGGAGCGCGTTCGCGACCACGTCGAGCCTTCCGAGTGCGTTCGAGCCCCTGACTCATCAGCTCGATCAGATCTGTGAATCGATCGGCCGTGACCCGGCCACGATCGGTCGTTCGGTCGGCGTCTTCGTCGAGCCGGGTGATGCCGATGTCGCCGAGAGCATCGGTTTCGGCGTTGCCATCACCGGCTCGAACGACCAGATCATCGAAACGCTCGCCGAATTCTCCTCGGTCGGAGTGACCCGCGTCGAGATCGTCCCGTATCCGAACACGATGGCGACGCTCGAACGCCTGGCCCCTGCGCTCTCGGCCCTGATCTGACCTCCGCCGGCGCTCGAATCGTCGACCAGCCATCTCTGAAGTACCCCATCCCTACGATGGGTCCGTGGCATTCGAGCTCATGGCATGCGCCCCCTCCGACGTGATCGTGACGCTGGGTCGCGCCATCGACCAGGCCAAGGGATCCGATCGCCTCGCTCCGGTGACCGTCGTCGTCCCGACCAACGTGTCGGGCGTGATGGCCCGCCGCTCGCTCGGTCGCGGCCCCGGAATCCTCGGCGTCGACATGATCACGCTCAACCGGCTCGCCGAACTCCTCGCCGGGCCCGGCCTCGCGCATGCCGATCGCCAACCGGTGTCCACCCCGCTGCTCGAACTGACCGTGCGCCGTGTGCTCGACGAGGCACCCGGGAGCTACGCGGCCGTCGCGCACCACCCGGCAACCGTCGTCGCCCTGCGCGAGCTGCACCAGGAGCTGCGCCTGGCGGGCGACGAGGGCGCCGAACGCCTCGCACAGAGCGGACGCGGTCGGGAGGCGGTTCGCGTGAGCCGTGCGGTCACGCGCATCCTGCAACGCCGGTGGTACGACGAGGCCGACCTGCTGGCCGGTGCGACCGAGCGGCTCCGCTCCGAACCGGTCGCCGGCCTGGAACGGCTCGTTCTCCACCTTCCGGCACCGTTCGATGCACTGAGTCAGGCGTTCGTCGAGCAGCTCGCCGCAGCGAGTCCGGTCGCCGTCGTCGTGGCCTTCACCGGCGACGACTCCGCCGACCACGAGCAGCATCGCGTACTCGACCAGTTGCAGATCCCTCGGCCGGCCCCGTCCGCCGGTGTGCGGCCCGCAACGCCGGCACGCATCGTCTCCACGACCGACGCCGACGACGAAGTGCGCATCGCGGTACGCACGATCGTCGAAGCCGCTCGCGGCGAACTCACGGGTACCCCGGTCCCGTTCGAGCGCATCGCCGTCTTCTGGCCCGGTCAACGGCCGTACGCCCGCCTCGTCGAACATCATCTGGCTGCGGACGGAATCGCGTGGAACGGGCGCGGCGGGACCGAACTCACCGAGCGCATCGCGGCGCGCCTCCTGCTCGATCTCCTCGACGTCGACCGGCGCGGCCTCCAACGTCGTCCGCTGTTCGAGTTGCTCGCCGACGTCCCGGCGCGAGGACCGGATGGCCGCAATCGGCCCACGGCCGAATGGGAACGCGTGAGCCGTCGCGCCGGCGTGAGCCGGGACGAGGACTGGATCCCGCGCCTCTCCGCGCTGACCGGCCACGAGCGCTGGGGCCCGCCCGCGACGTCGTTGCTCGAGTTCATCGCCGAACTGCGTACCACCCTCGGACATCCTCAGGCCACTCGACCGTGGAGCGAGTGGGTGGAATGGTGCACCACCCAACTCGACACCTGGCTCGGGACGGGGGCGATCGCTCACCTCAGCGATGCCGAGTACCGGGCGTGGGAGGCGTTGATGAGCGCGCTCGAGCGGCTGAAATCGCTCGATTCGGTGTCCGATCCAGTCACCCGATCCGAATTCCGGACCGTCCTCGAGAACGAACTCGACGACGTGGGAGTGCGCGACGGTCGGATCGGCACCGGCGTCGCGATCGGTACGCTCGCCTCGGCCGGCGGGATGGTCATCGACGTCGCGATCGTGCTCGGCGCAGCCGAGGGCCTCCTCCCACCCGGCCCACGAGCGGACCCGCTGCTCAGCTCGGTCGACCGCGAGCGCGCCGGGCTCGCGTCGCACGACGAACGAGCACGCCGCCTGCACCACGAGTTCATCGCCACGATCTCGTCGGCGCACACCGTCGTCACGCTGCCGCGCGGCGATCTGCGCGCCACCACGACGAATCAGCCGACCCGTTGGCTCGCCCACGTCGAGCACGACCGGATCGACGAGATCGATTCGTCGTTCGTCGGGATCCAGCAGATCGATTTCGCACCGGGCGAGCGGGAGCGGCGGCTCCGTGACCGGCTGCGCCGGACAGCCGGGTCCGGGCCGCTCACCCACCTCGATGCCCAGGTGGTCGACGACGCGGCCACCCGACGGGGTCTGACGCTCGTCGGCGCGCGTGCCGACCTCGACCTCAGCGAGTTCGACGGTGACCTGTCCGCCGTCGACGTTCCCATCCTGTCCGGAGCGACCGGAGCGGTCCCCGCGGATGCGCGTCTCGTCTCGCCCACGCAGATCCAGACGTGGGCGTCGTGTCCGCACGCGTATTTCGTTCGCTATCTGCTCGGGGTCAACGCGATCGACGAACCCGACAGCCAGATCAGCATCAACGCGCTCGATCGCGGGCTCGTCCAGCACGACGTGCTCGACGCGCTCCATCGCGACGTGCTGAGCGGCGTCCTGCCGCAACCGACGGACACGGGATGGACCGACGAGCACCGGCACGCGCTCGAACGACACTTCGACGAGATGTGCACCGAGGCCGAACGCACCGGTCGGACCGGCCGCCCCGCCACGTGGGCGTCCGAGCGAGCCCGGATGCATCGCGATCTGCTCGGGTGGTTCCGCCACGACAGCGACATCATCCGAGCGAACGGCGTCACGATTCTCGCCTCCGAGCACCGGTTCCCCGACCGCGACGCCGACGTCCCGATGCAGATCGTGCTCGACCTCTCCGATCGACGCCAGTTGCCGATCCACGGCTCGATCGACCGACTCGACCGGTGGGCCGACGGGCGCCTGATCGTCACCGATCACAAGACGGGGAAGGCCGACACGTTCAAGAAGCTCACCGAGACCGACCCGACGCTCGCCGGCTCGGCGTTCCAGCTTCCCGCCTACGCGGCTGCCGCACTCGCCTTCGTCGGTGCAGCGGACGATCCGGCGTCGACCCGAATCCGAGCCGAATACTCGATGTTCGACCGCGGACGCTACGCCCGCCTCGGAATCGACTTCGACGACGAGGTCTGGTCGATCGTGCGCTCCGAGCTGAGCGACGTCGTCGACGGGATCGAGTCCGGCTGGTTCCCGCAGGTTCCCGAGGCGCCGGGTTTCCGGGTCTACACGCCGTGCGTGTACTGCGAGCCCGACGAACTCGGAACGACCGACGCCTTCGAGCGCTGGACCGCCAAGCGCAACGACAGCCGCATCGCCCGGTGGTTCGGCGACACCGACGACGACAGCGAGAACACCGATGACTGAGACCGCGACTCTTCGGCTCCCGCCCGACCAGACCGATCGTTCCCGGATCCAGACCGACCTCGAGACGACCCTGTTCGTCGAGGCCGGTGCCGGTGCGGGCAAGACGTCGTCCCTCGTCGCCCGCGTCGTCAACCTCGTCGAGTCCGGCATCACGATCGACACCATCGCCGCGATCACGTTCACCGAGAAGGCAGCAGCCGAACTGCGAACGCGCATCCGCGAGGAACTCGGCGAGCGCACCTCCCCCGAGGCGCAACGGGCGCTCCACGACCTCGACCACGCACCCATCGGCACCCTGCACGCGTTCGCGCGCCGCATCCTCAACGATTTCCCGATCGAAGCCGGGCTCCCACCCGGGTTCGGCGTGCTCGACGAGCTCGAGAGCAACCTGCGTTTCGACGACGAATGGAACGAGCTCCTCGACGCGCTGCTGTCCGAACCCTCACCCAGCAGTCCCCTCGACGGCGGCCGCGTGCTCTTCGAGTTGTGTCAGTTCGAGAATTTCGGTGTCGACAAGGACCTGCGGCGCGTCGCGACCGACTTCCGTTACAACTGGGACCTCGTCGAGACGATCGTCGACCGGTCGGACCCCGGTCCGCTCGTGGTCCACCTCGATCCGATCATCGACGTCGCACGTGACATCGGACGCGCCGACACCCCACCCGACGACTCCCAGGCCGCGCTCGTCGCCAAGATCGCCGACGCCGCCGTCGAACTCGGGTCGACCGACCAGCTCTCGGTCCAACTCGAGCTCCTCGTCGCACTGCAGAAATCGATCGGCAACCCCGAGCGCAAGGGTGCGAAGGGGAAATGGAAGCACCTCGGCGTCGACGCTCTCGACGAACTCCGCGACCGTGAGGCGGACCTCTCCGACACGATCGGCGCCACGCTCGATCACGTCCGGCGGTATCGCAAGCGCCTCGCCGGCGCGATCTGTGGACGGTTCGTCCTGCACGCAGCCGAGCGTCGCGTCGACGCGGGCGTGCTCGACTTCCACGACCTCCTGGTGCGGGCACGTCGAATGCTCACCACCGACTCCGAGGTTCGCGCGGCCCTCCACGACCGGTACCGGCGGGTCCTGCTCGACGAGTTCCAGGACACCGATCCGATCCAGCTCGAAATCGCTGTTCGCCTGACCTCGGATCCATCCGATCCGCTGCAGGAGACCGACTGGCGAGAACTCACGCCGCTCCACGGTCGGCTGTTCATCGTCGGCGATCCGAAGCAGTCGATCTACCGCTTCCGACGCGCCGACATCAAGCAGTACCTGCGCGCCGCCGATCAGGTCGGCGCCGACACCGCCCGGCTCAGCGCGAACTTCCGGTCCACGACGGCGGTGATCGACTTCACCAACGACGTCTTCGACCGCATCATCGCCGAAGCGGTCGACACGCAGCCCGCCTTCCAATCGCTCGATGCGTGCCGCTCCACCCACCTGCTCGAGCACGGGACCGTGAGCGTGCTCGGAGCCGAGCACCACGCCGATCTCGCCGACAAGTCGTGGGAGGGAACCACGGGCCGCGCCGACGAACTGCGTCGTCGCGAAGCCGTCGATGTCGTCGGTGCCGTGACGACCGCGCTCGCCGAGGGCTGGACGGTCGTCGACGAGCAGACCAAGGAGCTGCGCGCGTGTCGACCGGGAGACATCTGCATCCTGCTTCCGACGCGCCTGTCGCTGCCCGCGCTCGAAACCGCGCTCCGCTCCGTGGCGGTCCCGTACCGGGCCGAGAACGCCTCGGTGGTCTATGCGACGTCCGAGGTCCGCGACCTGCTGATGACCCTGCGCGCCGCCGATGACCCCACCGACGAACTCGCGCTCATCGCCGCGCTGCGATCCCCGGTGTACGGCTGCAGCGACGTCGAGCTCTGGGAGTGGAAACGCCACGGAGGCACGTGGGGGATCTTCTCCACGCCGCCCGACGATCTCGTCGACCATCCGGTCGCCGATGCGCTCCGTCACGTCCGTTCGATCAACGAGCGCGTCCCGCGGCTCGGCGCGGCAGATCTGCTGAGCGTGGTCGTCGAGGAACGGCGCGTGTTCGACGTCGCGCTCGGAAGCGCCGACGCTCGAGACGTCTGGCGCCGCTTGCGTTTCGTGATCGATCAGGCGCGGGCCTGGGC
>NZ_JBAVYV010000395.1:0-1622 GCF_049588435.1 Ilumatobacter sp. | reverse complement strand
GTGCGGGAACATGTCGACGATGATGCCGCCGCCGTCTTCGGTGCGGTAGTTCCAGCTGGGGCGCTGCGCAGGCTGCCAGTCGCCCTCGAAGACCCAGTAGCCGAACTCGCCGCGCACCGAGAGGATCCTCCCGAAAAACCCCGACTCGATCAGCCGCCGCAGCTTGAGCAGCCCCGGGAGATACAGCTTGTCGTGCACCACGCCGTTGATCACCCCGGCACCGTCCGCGGCATCGGCAAGCTCTGCTGCGTCGGCGACCGATTCGGCAGTCGGCTTCTCGGTGTAGACGTGCTTGCCGGCGGCGATGGCCTTGAGAATCGCGGGCTTGCGCACGGCGGTGAGCGCCGAGTCGAAGTAGATCGTCGCGGATGGGTCGGCGAGCGCGTCGTCGAGGTCCGTAGTCCACTCGGCGACGTCGAGATCCTTCGCGATCGCCCCCACTCGTTCTGCGTTGCGGCCCACGAGGATCGGCTCGACCTGAAGCCGGTCGCCGTTGGGGAGTTCGACACCACCCGCTTCACGGATGGCCAGCACCGACCGGAGGAGATGTTGGCGGTAGCCCATTCGGCCGGTGATGCCGTTCATGATGATGCGGGTGGTGCGAGTGGGCATGTCGTTGTCCTTGCTACTTCTCGATGGGTCGGATGGCTCGGTGTGGGCGACCGAGCCGGGTCGGGGTCAGTCGGTGGTGAGGTGTTTCCGAATGAGGCGCATGATGTTGCCTTCGTAGATCAACCCGCGGTCTTGCGCACTGATGTCGAGTTCGTCGATGACGCGAATCATGCTGCGAATGAATCCAGGCCCGCCCTCGGGGTCGAACGGGCAGTCGCTGCCGAACAACACGTGCTCACAGCCGAAGAAATCGAGCCCGCACCGGGTGGCAGACGCCGATCCGGAGATGGCGGTGTCGGCGTAGAACTGGCGGAAGTACTCGATCGGAGCGCGGGTGATGTTGCTTCCCAGCGCGCCGTCGGAGGTGCGGCTTCCGAGTTGTTGGCCCCAGCCGGCGTCAATGCGACCTTCGAAAAAGGGGATCATCGCCCCGAGATGATGCGTGATCACCTTGAGATCGGGGTGGCGATCGAAGAGACCCGAGAAAACCATTCGAGCCATGGCAGCGCTCGTCTCGTAGGGCCAGCCGAAGGCCCACCAGATCTCGAATTCGGATCGCTCCTCGGTCGCGAAGTCGGGCGTCGACGCATCACGGGTCGGATGCATCCAGATCGGGAGGTCGTACGCCGCCATGAGGTCATACAGCGGGAGGAAGCGTTCGTCGTCGACGGGTGTGCCGTTCGCGTTGGTGAAGATCTGGACACCACAGGCCCCGAGCTCATCGATCGCGTAGCGGGCCTCGTCGACGGCCGCGACCGGATTGTTCATGGGGAGTGACGCGACGAAGTGGGGAAAGCGCGACGGATGCGCGCGCGTGAGCGTCAGCATCGCTTCGTTGGCCAGGCGGGCCACAGCGGGTGATTCCTGCTCGTTTGCGATCCGTTCGATCGGGGGCGACGACAGTGTGAGAATCTGTTGGAAGTCGGTTCCGAACTCGTCCATCATCTGGAGGCGGGCATCGATGTCGTGCAGGTTGGGGAGCTCGAGCCAGCGCTTGAACACCGCAGGGT
>NZ_JBAVYV010000394.1:0-4254 GCF_049588435.1 Ilumatobacter sp. | reverse complement strand
AGGGAACACCATTGCCTGGGAACGCCAGCAGATCGCGGACTCCTCGACGAAACGAGAACCACGCTCGCCGACATCGACGCCGCCGAACAGCGCCTCGACGATGGGCTGTACGGAACCTGCACGATCTGCGGTCTCAAGATCGCGGGCGAGCGTCTGGATGCACTGCCAGCCACGCCGATCTGCGTCGGTTGTGCCGGCTGAACATCTGGCCACTCACATCGAGTGGGACCTGGCCAGCGACGAACAGCTGGTTGCCAACAGTGTCGGCGCAGCGATGGCTCGGCGTGGCAGCGCACGACATCGTCGATCGATCCCGCCGATCACGGCTTGACCCACGCCGCAGGAGCCGAGGCGACGTGAGGCGGCCCGTCGAGATGCTCGCCGACGGCGCCTGCGTACTCGAGATACTCGGGTGTCCGCAGGAATGCTGCGGCGTCATCGGCAGTCCGGTAGAGCTGGAATGCACGGATCACGTCCGGCTCGTCAACGGGAAGCGTGTAGACGTAGGCAAGGTGATTCGGGTTGGCGGTGATCGCTGGCTTCATGATTTTGTTCCAGAGTGCTTCAGCGCTGGATCGTTGACCCGGTTTGGTGCGGTGGGTGATGAACACGGCGTGAGCGGTCATGGAGCAGGTCTACCTGGCTGCCTCGACGGGTTCGTCATGGCCTCCCACGCTGGCAAGCCTCTCGTGATTCGTCGTACCGTTGAACTCGTCGCTGGGAATCTCGCCGGGAGGGCGTCCTCGAAGACCGGCGGCGGATGCGGCGGCAAGGCCGTTCCTGGTCGTCGCTGCCCTCGAGTGCCTGTTCGAGGACTGATTCCCGCTCGGCGTCAGGAAAGATTGAGCATCTAGTCTGTACTGAGGCGAGTTGGAAGTGAAGGCGAGGTACATGGATGTGCGTTCCGCCACCTCGCGTACTCGCCGGGCCTGATCGTGCCGGCGCCGTGAACGACAAAGCCCCTGGCCAGAAAAGCATCTGACCAGGGACTTTGCGTGGAGCGGACGACGGTAATCGAAACCGCATCATCAGCTTGGAAGGCTGAGGTTCTACCGTTGAACTACGTCCGCAAGTGGACTTGAGGATAGCGGGTCACGCTCGTCGCGGCACCGAGAGCCGTCAGGTCAGCAGCACGCGCAGGGTGGTTCTCCACATCGCTGAGATGTCATCGACCGACCGACCGAACGTGCGGTGGAGGAGGTCGTACGAATCCAACCACGTCGTGATCGCGATCGAGTTGGCGATCGCGTCCGCCATGTCGGGCTCCATCGAGGCGAGTTCGGGCGCGAAGTGGGCGCGGATCTGATCGAAATGCAGTTGGAAGATCAGCGTGAGGCCCTGGTCGACCTCGGCGATTTCCTGGGCGCGCGCTCGAGCTGCGAGGCCGAGAAGGTGAGTCCGGTCGAGGGTCACGAGACTTGCGTCGACGAGACGGTCGATCCGCTCGGTCAGCGTCCCCAGCCCGACGTCGGCAACGATGGACAGTGAATGCGATTCACGGAACTCCGTCTCGATCGCGGTCCGGGCCAGATCGTCCAGGTCGTCGAAGTAGCGGAAGACCGATCGGTGCGACAGTTCTGCGCGATCGGCAATCCTGCCAACCGTCGGAGCGAGATCGCCTTCACGAATGAGCTCGATCAGTGAACGAATCACCGCGTCGCGGTTGCGTTGGCGCCGGAGGCTGCGTCCGTCTTCCTTCTCATCCGGTCTCGAGGTGGTCGTCACATTCCCGCTCGTGTCTGGGGGTAACAAGTTCGTCATCGTCATCTTCGTCCTCCCTGAACGCAACGTACCCTTGGGCGGGGACAATCAATCGTCGTGAGCGCAGAACCACCGAGGCCCCAATCGCCTGCATCTGAACAGATCCTCGTCGAGCGGGTCCGGAAACTGTTGGACAAGGCCGCCCGGACCGACAATGAACACGAATCCGAGGTGTTCGCCCGCAAGGCGGCTGAGCTGGTCGCCAGGCATCGGATCGAGCCGGACCGGATCGCGGACCGGTCGTTGCCCGACGACCTGGGGCTGGTCGAGATCGAGGTCGGACGGGGCGCGTACGTGCGCGGACGCCTCGATCTCCTGCTCAACATCGCGGACAGCCACGACGTCCGGATGGTGTATCGGTCCACGCCGCAGGGGAGTGTCGCCACGCTGGCCGGGCGTCGAGCCGACCTTGCGGTCGTGGAGATGATGTACGCATCGCTGCACCAGCAGGTGGCATCCAAGATGGCCGAGCTCCGGGGAGCGACCGGTGCGTCGACCCAACGGCAGCGGCGGGCGTTCCTCTTCGGTTTCTCGAACCGCATCGGTGAGTTGTTGGCCGAGACGCGTGCAAACGTCGAATCGTCGGCCGCCGAGTCCGATGGAACCGACACGACGGCGATCGTGCTGCGTGAGCGACGCGCACGAGTCGACGCGTTCGCGCAGGAATCCTGGGGGAGGGTGCGCTCGGCGTCGGCTCCGTCAGCGGTTCTGGCCGATGGCTTCGCCCGCGGTGTCGCGGCCGCCGAGCGTGTCGATGTCGGCCGAACGCGGCTCGGTGGACGTCGATCGCTCGGCCGCGGGAAACGATGACCGCCGATCGTGATCGAGCTCAGGTGTACGCCGCCGAGCTCGCTGCCTTCGATGGAACCGACCTCGAGCAGATCGTCGGATTCGATGCGGTCGCCGAGGCAGTCGGTGGCGTCGTGGCCGATCCCTGGTGGCCCGGTCTCACGCCGACCGTGCGGTCGATGCGCTCCGATGCCATGTCCTCGGGGACGCGTTGTTCCGTCAGCGGTCCCGATCGCGCGGCGGTGGAGATCGCGATCGCCGCTCCCCAGGCCACGATCGCAACGGGCGCACACGAACTGGCACACGTGCTGGCCGGGGTGGGACACGGGCACGACGCGACGTTCCGGCGCGCCCATCTCGACGTCGTCGGTGTAATCACCAACCTCGAGCGACCGACCGGACGCGGGACATTGCACATCGATCAGTTGCAGAAGGCCTATGAGGCCGTGGGCCTCGCGCCGGGGGAGCGGTCGTGGCCGGAGCCTCCGCGCCTCGGTGGGGCGATCGCGTTGTGAGACGCGGCCGTGCCAGAGTCCGAGCCCGATAGGTTGGCCCGCCACACATACGGGGTGTAGCGCAGCTTGGTTAGCGCGCCTGCTTTGGGAGCAGGAGGCCGGGAGTTCGAATCTCCCCACCCCGACCACGTTGAGCTGGTGTTTTTCAGCTCGGCGTTCGGCTTGACACGCCGTTGTATCATCGATGTATCAGTCCTGGGGCGGCTGAGTATCGATGGGAGCGCCGATGGCGTGGAAGGCAACCGGTCAACCGACGGTCCGCAAGCAGCGCGGGAAGTGGGTCGTGCGCGTCGACGGGATCGACACCGTCACGGGCAAGCACAAGCCGAAACAGCTCGGCACGTACCAGTCCCAGCGTTCGGCCAACGCCGCCGCTCGGGAGTCGCGTGCCGAGGACGTGGCCGTCACCAAGGGAACGGTGAGCTGGCTCGTGCGTCGCTACGTCGCCGGCCGAACCGACATCACACCCAAGGCGCAGGAGCAGTACGCCTGGGCGATTCCGCACATCGAGGCCGGGCTCGGTGCCATCCAACTCTCGATGCTCGACCGCGACGACGTCGCCGGATGGATCGAAGGACTGGCGAACGGCGGCAAGCTGTCGAGGCGATCGGTGCAGATCTGTCGCACGGTGCTCCGGGCGGCGCTGAGCGAGTCGGTCGACGAGGGCCTGATCCCTCGGAGTCCGGCGGCGCGGGTGGGTCTTCCCCGCACGGTGGCGAAGCCGAAGCGCGAGAAGGAGACCGAGACCTGGACGATCGACGAGGTCGAGGCATTCCTCGAAGCGACCTCGTGGCATCGGTGGGCGATCGCGTTCCGGCTGAATGTGCTCTACGGACTGCGGCGGAGCGAGCTGCTCGCGTTGAAGTGGGACGACTTCGATGACGAGGCCGGCACGCTCCGCATCGACGAGAGCCTCGTCGCCGTCCGCTCCGGTGCGTCGTGGAGCAACGCAAAGAACGAACGGTCGCGCCGCACCATCCCGCTCGACGACGAGACGCTGAGGGTGCTCACTCGCCGTCGAGCCGAGCAGGCTGCCGAGCGGCTCGCTGCGGGTGTCGAGTGGGAGGACAACGATCTGATCATCGCCACTCGCCAGGGTGGGCTCGTGCTGCCGAGGTCGTACGACCGGGCGCTCGAACGGTTCGTCCAGCTAGCCGAGCTGCCGAGGTTGACCTCGCATGGCTTGCGC
>NZ_JBAVYV010000393.1:0-2078 GCF_049588435.1 Ilumatobacter sp. | reverse complement strand
GCACGACCTCGTCCCCATGGTGGCGATCCGCGCGGACACAGCAGCGGCCGTCGACTTCGAACCCGACGTCGTCCTGGTCGAGGGAGACATCCGAGGCGACGAGTACGATCCGGTCCTCATCCAGGGACACCTCCCCGAGAGAATCCGCTGGGGCAACACGACCCGAGACTCGGTCGCGAAGATCTTCAAGCAGACCGGCGTGGGCGTGATCCGTGCGATCATCGATCCGGGCGCCGGGTCGGAGGCGACGTTCGTTCGATCACGAAGCCTTCGTCGGGCGCACTCGGTCGCGTCGGATCGCGATCCGTTGGACGTGGCGGCCGAGCTGTTCGGCACGTGGTGGACCGATGCGTCGGCGCTCGGCCTCGTCGATGCGAACGACCAGACTCTCGAAGGTGGTCGAGCCGATGAGTCGGCGGCCGTTACGGAGGCGCCGCCGGCTCGAGCGCGCCGCGCCCTGCGGTGGGCCGGTACGGGAGCGATCGACACCTTGAAGCGTTGGGCCTAGCCTCCGCCCGTATCGCGTCGGCGACCATGCGGCCGTGAGAGTCAGCGTTGGCGATCTTCGTCGACTGGTTCGCGGAGCTCCACCGTCGCGATCCTCGCCTCGACGACCGCGCACCGACGGTCCAGAATCTCCTGCCACGCCGCCAGTTTCTCGACGGTCGGAGTCAAGGACGAGTCCTCCATCGACGAGCGCTCCGCAGCGCTTCGAACGAACTCCTCGGACAGCTCGGAAAGGTGTCGGGCTCGTTCGGCGCGTTCTCGCGACAACTTGTACGGGATCAGCCCGCCGAGCCACGCCACCAGCACCCACACGGCTGCGCCTGCGTGTCCCGTGCCGGCGAGTCCCAGTGCCACCAACAGCGCGACGGCCGAGATGAGTCCCGACGGCGACGCATACCAGGCCGCGATCTGGCGGCTGGTGCTGATGACGCGTCCGAAGTTTTTCCTCACGACGCCACCTCTGATTCTGCGCTGAATTGATGCGGCGGCGAGCGGATCATCACTCGGCTCGTCCGTTCTGGTCGGACCGCAGACGCTCTCCGCACGATCGCCTCCCGCGTCGATCGGCGACATCGGCGATTCCAGAGATCGCCGAGGAGCCTGCGTCTTCACGAAACGGTACTTTCGGGGATCGTCGTTGTCGAGCGGCTCCATCGTCCAGTCCGCTGCCAGACCGCGGCGTTCGAGCGCACGGGCCACAACGAGAGCGTGGTTGCGGTACTGGGTCGGCTGGTGCTTCTGGGATGTGCTCTCGCCATGGACCCGGTAGCGATACACCCTCTCGTCGACGTGCACCATCTCGGTGACCTCCGACATCTTCAAGAACATGTCGTAGTCGATGGCGTTGCGAATGTCCTCTGCGAATCCGGTCGTCCGGTTCCAATCTCGCGCCCGGAACAGCCGGAAGTGATGGACGATCATGATGTGGAGCAACGTGAAGCGACTGAATCGAGGGGCCGTCCAGGCATCTCCGATCCGATCGCCGTTCGCATCCACCTTGACATGTGACCCGTACGAAACACCGATGCGCGTGTCGGCGAGCATCGGTGCCAGCATCCGCTCAACTGCGTCCGGGGTCAGTTCGTCGTCCGCATCGAGCTGTCCGATGTACGCACCTCGGCACATTCGAACCGCGTGGTTCGATGCAGCACCGATTCCCGCGTTCTCCTGGTTCCCGATGCGTACCCGTGGCTCATCGGAGAAGTGTTCCGACAATCGGTCGAGCGTCGCGTCGGTCGAGCCGTCGTTCACCACGCAGACTTCGAGATCGCGCACAGTCTGGTCCAACGCGCTCTGCACCGTGCCAACGATCGTGTCCTCGGCGTTGTAGGCCGGTATGTAGATCGAGACGAGCGGCACCGTGAATCCACCGTCGTTGTCCCACGCACGAAACCCCACCGGACAACGGTCGGTGAGCATGGAGTGAATTGGGCTCTGGTCGCCGTCGATCGCGCCTGGCCGGTCCCGTGGGCCCTGGTGAAGCGCGCAGGCGTCGAACAACGGGACGATGTAGAAACCTCGGTTCCACACTCGAAATCCCCATTCCACGTCCTGGGAGCGCTGGTCCGGAA
>NZ_JBAVYV010000392.1:0-3963 GCF_049588435.1 Ilumatobacter sp. | reverse complement strand
AGCGGGTCCGGTTGTCGGCAACGGTGCCCGCCGGCGGAGCCGTGCGTGGCGCCGGCGACGACGTGCGGATCGGCGACCAGGTGTTCCCGGCAGGAGCGACGGTCACCCCGGCGGTCCAGGCGGTCCTCGCGAGCGTCAACGCCCAGGTCGTCGACGTCTACCCACGGCTGCGTGTCGCGGTGCTCTCGACGGGCGACGAGCTGATCGACGACGGATCGCCACTCGCACTCGGCCAGATTCGCGAGTCGAACAAGACGATGCTCGCGGCGATGCTCGCCGAGACCGGTTGCGAGGTCGTCGATCTCGGTGTCGTGCGTGACGACGAGGCCGAACTCGAGCGCGTTCTGCGCTCAGCGGCACTCGACTGCGACGCGATCGTGTCGAGCGGCGGCGTGTCGATGGGCGACTACGACGTCGTCAAGGCGGTACTCGGCCGGATCGCGGACATGACGTGGTTGCAGATGGCGATCAAGCCCGCGAAGCCGTTCGCCTTCGGCACGCTCACGCGCGAGGACGGCACGCGGGTGCCGATCTTCGGTCTTCCGGGCAACCCGGTCAGCTCGATGGTCAGCTACGAGCTGATGGCGCGCCCGGCGTTGCGGCGGATGATGGGCCACACCAGCCTCACCCGCCAGCACCTGATCGGGATCGCCGATGTCGACTTCGGTCGTCATGCCGATGGCAAGGTCCACTTCACCCGCGTGAACGGGCACTTCGCCGACGACGGCCGCTACCACGTGGTCCCGGTCGGAGCGCAGGGCAGCCATCAGTTGGCCGCGACGGCGTCGGCCGATGCGATGGCGGTGATCCCGGACGGTGACGGCCTCGGTGCCGGATCGGACGTCGCAGTACTCTTGCTCCGCGGCGACCAGTAGACCCGCACCGGGCAACCGGTGGCTGGTCCCGGGTGGCCCGCCGGTACCGTGAGGGAATGGCTGGGGTCCACGAGCATCAGGATCTGATCGATCCGTTCGGTCGGCACATCCGCGACCTGCGGATCTCGATCACCGACCGCTGCAACTTCCGCTGCACCTACTGCATGCCCGAGGACGGTCTCGAGTGGCTCGACCGATCCCAGGTCATGTCGTTCGAGGAGATGGAACACCTGGCCCGGATCTTCGTCGAGCGGTACGGCGTGCGTGGGATCCGCCTCACCGGCGGCGAACCGACCGTGCGCGCACAGCTTCCCCTCCTGGTGAGCAAGCTCGCGAAGCTCGAACATTCCGGTGGTCCGATCGATCTGTCGATGACGACGAACGGTGCGACGCTGCGCAAGCTCGCGGTCCGCCTCCGAAACGCCGGGCTCAAGCGGGTGAACATCAGCCTCGACACACTCGATCGTGAGAAGTTCCACCGCATGACCCGGCGCGACGAACTCGACAACGTGCTCGACGGCATCGCCGCGGCGCAGGAGGCGGGATTCGACCCCGTCAAGATCAACGCCGTGATCGAACGTGGTGTCAACGACGACGAGATTGTCGACTTGGCCACCTTCGGACGTGAACGCAATGTCGAGATGCGCTTCATCGAGTTCATGCCGCTCGACGCCGATGGACACTGGGTGAACGACACGGTCGTCGGCCAGGACGAGATGGTCGAGATGATCAACGCGGTCTACCCGATCGAGGTCATGCCGTCACGCGGCGCGGCCCCGGCCGACCGTTTCCGGTTCCTCGATCGCGACGAGAGCGAACCTGGTGGACGGATCGGAATCATCCCGACCGTCACCAAGCCGTTCTGCGGTGACTGCGACCGGGTGCGCCTCACGTCCGACGGCGACTTCCGCACGTGCCTGTTCGCCACCAAGGAATTCGATCTCCTCACGGCGCTGCGCAACGGCGAGAGTGACGATCAGATCGCCGAGCGCATCGAAGCTGCCGTCGCGACGAAGTGGGCCGGTCACCAGATCAACCAGGTGAGCTTCACCCGCCCTGCGAAGTCGATGAGCCAGATCGGCGGCTGACGCACATCGGTGCCAGGCACCGATGTGCATCTAGCTCAGGTCGGTGTAGGCGCGGAAGCGTCGGGCCACGACTTCGTCGCCGATGATCTCGATGCCCTCGGTGCTACGCCGCCACAGCCACATCAAGATGTCGTGCGCTCGCCCGCGGATGGCGGCGTCGCCCTTGCGGTGCTCGCGGGTGAAGGTGCAGCTCGGCTCCTTCAGGCTCGACACGAACCACTCGCCACCGGCGACGTCGTTCTCGTCGGTGTCGGTGCAGTGCAGGTGAACCGTGCCTCCGGGCTTCATCTCCCCGTCGCGACGCTCGGTACCGGCGAACCACATCAGGAACTCGTCGATGCCGTCGGCCGCCATCGGCGTGGGCACCTCGTACGGGTCACCCGTCGCGTTGGCCGCGTCGAAACGATGGACGGCGGCTTCCTGCGCCATCCGTCGACGAACCCAGCCCGTGTCGCGGTTGGCACCGGTCCAGGTCCACACCTCGCGATCGATTCCGGCGTCGACGAGCGCCGAGAACAACTCGTTGTGCGTGAGCGCCAGCCAGTCGACCATCAGGTCATCGGTCGGCCGCTCGATCTGGCGGATGCTCTGGAGTTGGCCGCGTTCGGTGATCGGCCCGGCCACGATCCGCCCCCAGAAGTGCCACACCTCGCCCTGGTGGTACGCGAGGTCGGACAGGTTCCAATCGGGACAGCCCGGGATCGACGTCGCCGGATCGTGGTCGCTGACCAGGTCGATGAACGCCACACCGTCGGTGCGCAGCGTCTCGATCGCGTCGTAGGGGAGTCCGTTCGATTCCATTCCGCTGAAGGTATCCGGAGCGCGGTGCGCAACCGCCCGCCGGCACGCACCGGGTGCTCCCGGGGCACATCCCCGTTCTGCGCGACGCGGTCGCGTGGGACGCCTGCGACTACCGTGCGGGTCCGATGAGCGATCTCGAGTTCACCCACCTCGATCCACTCGGTCGGGCACGCATGGTCGATGTGACTCCGAAGGAGCCGACGCACCGTCGGGCGGTCGCGCGGTGCACGGTGTCGATGAAGCCGGAGACCACCACGGCGATCGCCAACCGTGAGGTCAAGAAGGGCGATGTCCTGTCGGTCGCCCGCGTCGCCGGGATCCAGGCCGCCAAGCGAACCTCCGACATGATCCCGCTGTGTCATCCGCTGTTGATCGGGGCGGTGTCGGTCAACTTCGAGATCGGTGACGACTTCGTCGCCATCGAGGCGCAGGTCGACACCGTCGACCGTACCGGTGTCGAGATGGAGGCCCTCCACGCGTGCAGCGTCGCTGCGCTGACCGTGTACGACATGTGCAAATCGGCCGACCGAGCGATGGTGATCGGCGAGCTCACGCTGTGGGAGAAGACCGGCGGACGCTCCGGCACGTATCGGCGGATGGACGACGCCGGAGGCGATCCCGACGCCGGCGCGGACCCCGACCAACAGGCGTCGAAGGGCTGAGGTCGAGGCATGGGCAGTGACGCAGGACACGGTGGTCGTTGCATGACGCGTCATAAACGTCATAGACTCGTCATACTTGCAACAGGAGAGAGTGGCGCGACCACTCCCGACCCTCACGCACACCACATCTCATGACTGAACTCATTCTCTTGGTCGTCGCCGCCGCGTGGCTCGCCGTACTCATTCCCCCGATGCTCCGCTCGAGGGTCGAGAACCGACCGAACTCCTCCGTCACCGATTTCCGCCGTCAGCTCACGAAGCTGCAGCACACCGCGACGCCACCGCGGGGTTCCGTGCGTGCAATGGGCCGCCCGCTCGCACAGTCACCGCTGAGTCGCCCGGTCGCCGCGGGTCGCCCCGGCCAGCCGACGTTGCGTTCGGGAGTGACACGCCAGCCGTCCCGTTCCGAACTCGCGGCTCGCGGAACCACGTCGACGATGCCCGCTCGGACCGAGCCCGAGGTCGAAGCACCGCGATTCCGGACGCACGGCGACCCGACCGGTGGCCGGCGTCGCCCCGCAGCACGCGAGCAGCGTG
>NZ_JBAVYV010000391.1:0-1599 GCF_049588435.1 Ilumatobacter sp. | reverse complement strand
CGGCCGAATCGATCTCGACGTCCGCAGCGAGGACGGGTACGTCGTGCTCGAATTTTCCGATACCGGTCCCGGTGTCGCCGCCAACATCATCGAGAACATCTTCGATCCTTTCGTCACGACCAAGGCTCCCGGGGAGGGCATCGGTCTCGGACTGAATCTCTCACATCAGATCGTCGTCGAACGCCATGGAGGCAGTCTGAGCGTGGCGTCAGTTCCGGGCGCGACGACATTCACCGTACGACTCCCCTCCAGCGAAGGTGCACCATCATGACCGTTCGGCCGTCCATCCTGCTCGTCGATGATGACAACGAGGTGTTGCGCTCGCTCGAATCCGATGTGAAGACCCAATACAGCGGCGACTATCGGGTGCTCACCGCAGCGTCGGGAACCGATGCGCTCGCCCTCGTCGAACGGCTGGCTCTGAGAGGCGATCCGTTGGCGTTGGTGGTGTCCGACCAGCGGATGCCGACGATGAGCGGGACCGAGCTCCTCGAACAAGTGAGCGAGCGTTCGCCGACGGCGGGGCGCGTCCTGCTCACGGCGTACGCGGATACCGACGCTGCGATCGCGGCGATCAACGATGCCGGCGTCGCCTATTACATCCTCAAGCCCTGGGATCCTCCCGAAGAACGACTGTTCCCGATTCTCGACGATCTCCTCGAGGTCTGGCAGGCGCACTACACCGTGCCTGGCGAGGTCGGCATGCGCGTGATCGGCGACCGGTGGTCGGATCGGTCCCACGAACTGAGGCAGTTCCTCACCAGCAACCATGCACCGTTCCGCTGGCTCGAAATCGGTGCGTCAGCGGAGGCCGAACGGCTGCTTGCAGCGCTCACCGACCCAATCCTTCCCGTCGTGATCACCGCCGAGGGTGAAGCCATTCCGGACGCTTCGATCTCCACGGTCGCCCCGCTGATCGGGCTCACCGACCGACCCGAGTCGGAGTACTACGACCTGGTGATCGTGGGTGCGGGACCCGCCGGTTTGGCGTCGGCGGTGTACGGCGCGTCGGAAGGACTCACGACCGCGATCGTCGAGTCGGCGGCTCCCGGCGGTCAGGCCGGGACGAGTTCTCGGATCGAGAACTACCTCGGCTTCCCGCAGGGGGTCTCGGGTGAGGATCTCGCTCGGCGCGCCGTCACCCAGGCCCGACGACTGGGGGCGTCATTCGTCAGCCCGCGCAACGTCGTGCGACTGTCACGCGACGATCAGTACCGGATGTTGGAGCTCGACGACGGGTCGGTGCTTCGGTCCTCCGCAGTGATCATCGCCACCGGGGTTCAATACCGCGAGTTGGATGCCCCGGGTGCCGGAGAGCTACGCGGACGTGGTGTCTACTACGGATCCGCGTCGGTCGAAGCTCCAGTGCTCGCCGGCGCCAACGTGGTCGTGGTGGGCGGAGCGAACAGCGCTGGCCAGGGCGCGGTTCACCTGGCCCGGTTCGCCAAGCACGTCACGATGCTGATCCGAGGCGACGACATCGGAAAACGGATGTCGCAGTACCTGGTCGACCAAATCGCCAACATCGACAACATCTCGGTGCGCACCGAGACCCACGTCACCCACGTCGACGGTTCCGACCGGCTCGAACGGGTCGGT
>NZ_JBAVYV010000390.1:0-3781 GCF_049588435.1 Ilumatobacter sp. | reverse complement strand
GCGACGACGCGCGGATCGATGCTGCGCTCGGCGCGCTCTACGATCGTGAGGCCGTGCAGTCGCGGCGCGGTGGAGGCGGGCGTGCCGGCGGGCTCGGACGCTCGAAACCCGGTGTCGTCCGCTGGCTCGGAGACATCCGCCGGTACTTCCCGACGCCGGTGGTTCAGGTTCTCCAACGCGACGCGGTCGAGCGGCTCGACCTTCGGCAACTGCTGCTCGAGCCGGAACTCCTGGAAGCGGTCGAGCCGGACATCGCGCTGGTGACGATGCTCGTCGAGTTGAACAGACTGCTTCCCGACGAGACCCGCGCGACGGCCCGACAGGTGATCGCCACGGTCCTCGCCGACATCGAGCGACGACTCACCGACCAGACCCGCCGCGCCGTACGCGGTGCGCTGGCCCGCGCCGCTCGGACCCGACGACCCCGCCCCGGTGACATCGACTGGCCGCACACGATCGAGGCGAACCTGCGGCACTGGCTTCCCGAGCAGCGCACGATCGTGCCCGAGCAGTTGATCGGACACGGGCGTCGCCAGCAGAGTCTCGCTCGCGATGTCATCATCGCCGTCGACCAATCGGGCTCGATGGCCGATTCGGTGGTGTACGCGTCGTTGTTCGCCGGGGTGCTGGCCCGACTCCCGACGCTGCGGACCCGGTTCTACGCGTTCGACACGTCGATCACCGACCTCACCCCGTTCCTGCACGACCCCGTCGAGGTGCTCTTCGGCGTGCAGCTCGGCGGGGGTACCGACATCGCCTCGGTGCTCACTCACTGTCAACGCGAGATCGACCGACCGCGCCGAAGCGTGTTGTTCCTGATCTCGGACCTGTTCGAAGGTGGGAACGGTCAGCTGATGCGTCGCCGTGTCGGAGAACTCGTCGCGGCGGGGGTGACGGTGGTCGTCCTTCTGGCGTTGAGCGACGAGGGCACGCCGGCGCACGATCACGAGCACGCCGCAGCGTTGGCGGCGCTCGGGGCGACGGTGACGTCGACGACGCCCGACGAGTTCCCCGACGTCCTCGCGGATGCCCTCGCGGCGCGGTGAGGGCAGTAGCCTGTCTCCTCCATGGGTCAGTTGGTTGCCGTCACCGAGAAGCCGAGCGCGTTGCCGGGCGTCGTCCGCTTCGAACTCAACCGAACCCTGTCGGGGCAAGGGCACGAGCGCTACGCGTCGGTTGCCGATGCGTTCGGGCCGAGCCCGTCGGACGAGTTGGCACGCCGCCTCTTCGCCACCGGCCAGGTCGGTTCGCTGCACATCTACGCCAACATCGTGACCGTCGACCTTCAGAAGGGGTTCACCTCCGAGGGTCTGGCCGATGTCGTGCGTGACATGTACCAGTACTGGAAGCCGGGCGTCGAGCCGCCGACCTTCGAGGATCTCCAGCCGGACGAACCAGAGGCCGCCGCCTCCGACGGCGGCGATGCCGGGGGGGACTCGGCGCTGACCGAGGCCGCGAAGAAGGTGCCGATGCATCTGCTCGTGCGTGCCCGCGAAGCCCGCGAGCGCTGGAACAACAAGTAGCCCATCTCGGTCGATCGACCCCTTGCTGTATCGAACATCTGTTCGATACAGTCGAAGGATGGAAATCGCTGTCGACCATCGTCTGCCATCACCGTCTCCTGCCGCATCTCCCGCTCCGTCTCGACGTGGCGAGGCGCTGCGTGGTGTCCTCGCCGAATTGGGTGAACGGGTCAAGCCGGTCGTTCTGGCTCGTGAGCGGACACTGCCGATCGCGGAGCCGTTCGATCAGCTGATCCCCGACGGTCTCGTGCGCGGCCAGGTCGTGTCGTGCCGGGGTGCAGCGGCGCGATCGGTGGCATTCGGCCTGGTCCGTGATGCTCTCGCCGAGGGCGCTTGGATGGCGATCGTCGACGTGCCGACGTTCGGAACCGACGCCGCCGCCGAGTTCGGGGTGCCACTCGAGCGGGTGGTGCGGATCGACACGGCGGATGGACTCGGCTGGATCGACGTGATGGGTGCCGCCGTCGATGGTTTCGACCTGGTCCTGACCCGGGTACCGACCGTGCACCGCGATCGAGCCTCGGCGCCGGTGCGCACGTTGCGGACGCGGGTGCAGCAGAAGGGGGCGGTCGCCGTGGCCCTCGGTCCCGTCGGTGCGTTCGGTTGCGACGTCGAAATGACGACACAACGGACCGTCTGGACCGGATTGGAGGATGGGGCGGGCCATCTTCAGCGGCGGATCGTCGACGTGCAGGCGAGCGGACGGAGGATGCAGACGCCGCGGTCCTGTTCGATCGAGCTGATGGGGGAGGGGACCCGCATCGCGATGGCCGAGGCGCCCGAACGTGACCCGCAGGCCGAGCTGCTCGCCGAGATGACCGCCGAGATGACCGCCGAGATGACCGCGATGTCCGAGATGACCGGGTCGGTCGCGGTGACCGATCTGAACGACCGTCGCCTCGCGGGTTGACGTGGCGATGAGTCACGCCGGGATGAGTCACGACGAGATCGGGACGGAGAACAGCGCGAGCGTCGACCCGGTCCGGATGGTCACCGTCTGGTGTCCCGACTGGCCGGTCGTCGCCGCCGGATGTCGGAGTGACGAGCCCGCCGCGGTGATGCGCGGACACCGCGTCGTGGCACGCACACCCGCCGCCGCCGACGAGGGCATCGTGATCGGACAGCGTCGTCGCCAAGCGCAGCAGCGGTGTCCGAGCATCACCCTGCTCGACGCCGACCCGGCGCGTGATGCGCGTGAATTCGAGTCGATCGTCCGTGCGGTCGCCGAGATCGCGCCGCGTGTCGACGTGGTCGAGCCCGGGTGGTTGGCTGTCGCCGCACGCGGTCCATCCCGGTACTTCGGTGGGGACGAGGCGATGGCCACGCATCTGAGCGATGTCGTGTCGGGGGTGCGGGCCGGTGTCGGTCTCGGTGTGGGTGTGGGTGTGGGTGTGGCCGACGGTCGTTTCGCCTCCGGCGTCGCGGCGCGACTCGGTGTCCGTCGACAGAGCCCGATCGTGGTCGACCCCGGTGGATCGGGCGAGTTCTGCGCGCCTCTCCCGATCGGATGGTTGCAGACGCTCGACGAGGTCGATACCGACCTGATCGACCTCTTCGGGCGGTTGGGTCTGCGTCGTCTCGGTGCGCTCGCGGCACTCGATCCGTCCGATGTGCTCGGTCGGTTCGGGCCGGTGGGGATACATGCGCATCGCTTGGCGTCCGGTGCCGATGTCCGCCCGGCGAGCACCACCGATCCGGCACCGGAACGTCGGCTGGTGCGGGTCCTCGACGATCCGGCTGCACAGAGCGACGCGGTCGTGTTCGTCGCCAAACAGTTGGCCGACGAGCTGGCCGATCGTCTCGCTGCGGACGGTCGTGTGTGCACGCGGCTTGTCGTGTTGCTCGAGACCGAGCACGGTGAACGTTCCGAACGGTCGTGGTACCGATCTGCCGGAATGTCGGCGGCGGCGATGGTCGAACGGGTGCGCTGGCAGCTCGATGCCTGGATCAACCTCCCGCGCGGAAGCGAACACGAGATCACGGGCGGGGTGACGTCGGTGCGGCTGACGCCCGAGGAGATCCGCGCCGACGAGGGGGATCAACTGGGATTGTGGGGCGGGCAGTCCGATGCCGATCGCCGGGCGATCCGAGCGATCGCCCGGCTCACGACGCTCACATCTGAGACGGCGGTGACGGTTCCGGTCTGGAACGGCGGGCGGCTTCCGGCCGATCGCTACCGCTGGATGCCCGCGACGCTCGTCGATCTCGATCAGCGCGAACGGGCGGTGTCACGCTCGGCGACCGGAGCCGGCCTCGAC
>NZ_JBAVYV010000389.1:0-5820 GCF_049588435.1 Ilumatobacter sp. | reverse complement strand
GGGTCCTCGCAGTGCATGCACACCATCGGTGCGGTCTGGGTGGACGTCGCCCGATCGAGTTTCTCGAGATGGATCAGTGACTGTCCTCGATGGGTCCCGCATTCCATGCACGCCTGCACGCAGGCCTCGCAGCCGATGCAGCGGCTCTGGTCGATCACGAAGATCGGGGAATCGTCGATGCCGTACTTCATGAATGGCTCGCTTCCTGCCCGGTGCCGACGTGGAGATCGCGGGCATCGGTGGAGTCGCTGTGGCCCCCGACCCGTTCGATCTTGACGGCGGCGACCTTGAACTCCGGCATCTGTGCGCCGGGATCGACCGCACGGATGGTCAGCAGGTTCGCCGACTTGCCACCGGGCCAGTGATAGGGGATGAACACGGTGTCGGGTCGGATCGTGGTGACGACGTTGGCCGGCAGGATGACCTCACCGCGACGGGACGACACCTTCACGATGTCGCCGTCGGCAACGCCCAGGGTCTCGGCCAGTCGTGGATGCATCTCGCACAGCGGCTCGGGATACTGCTCGACGAGGCTCGCGATGCGCCGGGTCTGGGTCCCCGAGAGGTATTGGCTGACGACGCGGCCGGTGGTCAGCCAGGTCGGGTACTCGTCATCGACGACTTCGGCGGACTCCTTGAACGGCACACCGTGGAAGCGGGCCTTGCCATCGGGATGGTGGAATCGTCCGCCCTCGAACAGGCGTGGCGTGCCCGGGTGTCCCACCTCGGGAACCGGCCAGAACAGGCCCATCTCGTCCTCGATCCGTTGCCAGGTGGCACCCGTGTAGTCGGCTTTGCCGCCTGACGACGCACGGCACAGTTCGTCGAAGATCTGTTCGGTGTTGTCGTAATCGAAGTACTTCTTCGCGCCGAGTCGGTCGGCGATCGCGCAGAGGATCTCCCAGTCGCGTTTGGCCTCACCGGGTGGGGTGACCGCCGCGTTGATCTTGATGATCCGGCCCTCACCGCTGGTGGTCGTGCCCTCGTCCTCCTCCTGGAGTGAACCGGGCAGGACGATGTCCGCGTGCTGGCCGGTCTCGGACAGGAAGAAGTCGATCACCGAGAAGAACTCGAGCTTGTCGAGCGCCTCGCGCGTGAAGTTCGCGTCGGGTGCCGACACGAGCGGGTTGAAGCAGATCGACAGGAGACCCTTGATCTCGCCCGCGTGGATCGCCTCGATGATCGCCTCGGCCGGGATTCCCGGTCCGGGGATCTCGGACTCGTCACAGCCCCACACCGCCGCGGTGTGCGCGCGGTGCTCAGGGTTGCGGATGTCGCGGTTGCCGGGGAGTTGGTCGCACTTGTGGCCGTGTTCGCGTCCGCCCTGACCGTTGCCCTGGCCGGTGATCGTCGAGACGCCGCATCCGGGCTTGCCGAATTTGCCGGTCGCCAGGCCCAGGTTGATCGCACCGAGACAGTTGTCGACACCCTTCGTGTGCTGCTCGATGCCGCGGGCGTGCAGCAGCATGCCAGTCGCCGACGTTCCCCAGATCTCGGCGGCTTCCTCGATCCGGGCGGCGGGCACGCCCGTGACACCGGATGCCCACTGTGGCGTCATCTCGTGCGCGGCCTCGACCGCCTTGTCGAAGTCGACCGTGTGGTTGGCGATGAATTCGTGATCGAGCCAGTCGTTGCGGATCAGCGTGTTGAGCACCGCGCCGAACAACGCGGAGTCGGTGCCGGGTCGGACGCCGAGGAACAGATCGCTCGTGCGCGCGAGTGGAACGACGCGGGGATCCTGGACGATCAACTTGGCGCCGCGATCGCGGGCCTTCCAGATGTAGCTGGTCGTGATCGGAAACGTCTCGGCGACGTTCGAACCCGCGATCCAGACGACGTCGGCGAGCGGAATGTCGCTCCACGGATTCGAGGCACGGTCGACGCCGAACGCCTGCTTGTTCGCACCACCGGCCGACACCATGCAGAAGCGGCCGTTGTAGTCGAGGTTCGCCGTCTTGAGGGCAAGGCGGGCGAACTTGCCGATCATGTAGCTCTTCTCGTTCGTCAACGAGACGCCCGAGAGCATCGCGAACGAGTCGTTGCCGTAGGTCTCCTGGATCCGCCGGATCTCCGAAACCACACGGTCGTACGCCTGCTCCCAGGTGATCTGACGGAAACCGCCCGACGCCGATTCGTCGCGCTCCATCGGATGCACCAGGCGGTCGGGATGGCTGCCCTGGAGGTAGCGCTTGACGCCCTTCGGGCAGAGTTTGCCCTCGTTGAAGGGGAACTCGTACCAGGGCTCGAAGCCGACGACCTCGTTGTCGTGCACCTTGAGTTTGATCCCACACTGCTGTCCGCAGAAGCAGCAGTGGGTCTCGACGACCTTGTCGACCTCGAGGCCGGCGTCCCAGCCTCCGGGCGGGGTCTCGTTGAGGTGTGGACCGAAACGATCGATGAGATCGGCATCGGTGACCGGAATCTTCGACATCAGCCAAACCCCTTGACCCGTGTGGATTGCGCGAGTGTCACCTGGGCCCGGCGACATCGGGGGCAGGTGTTCTGGTAGTTGTCCTCGTCGCCCGACGTGCCGTCGAGCGCCGTACCGACGGAATAGTCGAAACCGACCTGGGGGAGGACCTCGCGCAGGTCGGCGATCTGTTGGGCGCTGGCGAACTCGTCGCCGCAGCGGCGACACGCCGCCTGTTCGCCCACTTCGTTCGCCCGCTTGTAGTAGGCCACGCCGAGGTTGCCGGGCCGCTGGAAGATGTGGAACAGCTTGCCGAACGGGATGTACATCAGCCCGAGGATCACGGTGAGGGCGTGCACGGTGTTGAGGAAGTAGTAGAAGCGACCTTCGAGGAACAGGCTCGACACGGTGAGGAACAGCCCGGTCACCGACACCGCGAAGAGCCCGGCGAGGGCGAGGAAGTCGCCGCTGCGCTCGACGGTGAGAGCGCCGGGGTCGCGCAGACGACGGCGGAGGAAGATGAACACACCGGCGAGCACGAGCACGGCGGCGATGTCGAGGGCGTGGAAGATGGTCCAGGCGAGAATGCTCTCGGCGTCCATGCTGATCGTGCCGACGCGCGAGATGTACACCTGGTACTCGTCGGCCTGCTGCCCGACGCTCTCGAAGTGCAACAACCCCATCGTCAACGGGAACGTGACGAGGAACGCGAGGATGCACCCCCAGAAGACGAACTGGTGGGCCAACCAGCGCGCGCGCGACCGACGGCGGATGAAGCCCTGGGCGATCAAGTGGGTGCCCACGAGCGACGGGAGGGCGACGGCGTTCTTGGCCTTGCCCTGCTTGAACGCATCCCAGCCCCGCCGGTTGAGCATCGCCGTCGGAGGTCGCCGGACCCACACGGCGTAGCGGTAGATCACCCCGAAGACCATGAAGATGATGCCGAACAGGTAGCCGACGAGCGCGGCGTCGAACCAGACGAGCCCGTCGCTCCCGACGAACGTGATCCCGACCGTGACGGCGATGCCGACGAGCCCCCACGCGACCCCTCGCCGATCGAGTCCACGGTTTCCGACCGATGGAAGTTGCTGTTCGCCGGCCATCGCGATCACCATAGATGGTCCCGTCAGGTCGGTGTGTCGTCGCCCGTTCTGCCGCTCATGGTCGTCGCCCACAGGGGTTGGATCGCGCTCGACGCCGGCCCGTGCTCGCCGGTCATGAGCCGCCGCAGGGCCGCCGCCATCTTCGTCGCGCGTACCTTCGCGAGTTCGGCGGTCTCACCGACGAAGTACTCGTCGAGCGTGCTGATGAACAGGTCGAGCCAGCGTTCGTAGTGGGCATCGGAGAAGGGCGTGCGCGCATGGACCGGTTCGTGAGCGCGGAGCGGATTGCCCTCGTAGCCCCGTTGTCCGAGGAGCTGCCACGACCAGAAATCGGTCAGCTTGTCGATGTGGTCCGGCCATTTGACCTGGGCGGCGCTGAACACCGGCCCGAGCAACTCGTCCATCGCCGCGTAGCGGTAGAACGAACGCACGAGCAGCTCGATGTCGTCGCGGGTCGCCAACTCGCCACGGTTGGCCAGATCTTCGTCGCTCAAGGGATGGACGATCACAGGGCCCCCACCCCGATCGCAGTCGCGGCGACCACGATCAAGCCGAGAACCATCTGCACCGTGCCGAGCACCTTGGCCGGAGGAACGAACTCGCGTCGGAGCCAACAGAACTGGACGATCGCGACGGCGGCGACCGCGGCAGCGCCGACGATCATGGTCGGCTCGACCGCCACCGCGACTCCGGCGACGACCACGCCGACGGCCTGGAGTACGTCGGTGAGCACCAACGGAGCGGTGCCGTGGCGCAGCCGCATGATCTGTGTGCGGACGAACGGGATCGAGGTGGTCGCACGTGCACCGAGGATCAACCAGGCACCGACCGCGACTGCTACGGATCCCCCTCCTGCGACCACGATCGCCGCTGCGACCGACGCGATGCCGATCGATCCGCTGACTTCGGGCACGAGACGCCGGCCGCGGCTGCGCACGTCGAACCACAGCTCGGTCGCGACGAACGGCGTTGCTGCGGCGATCGGGATGAGCCACGCCGATCCGGACGAACTGATCGCGGCCAGCGTGAGCGCGACGATCAGCCCGAGTTCGATGCCGGCGACGCGCGCTGCGAGTCGAGTTCGCTCGAGCGTGCGCCCTCGGCGCCGATCGACGAGGTACAGCTTGAGTGGCGTGCGCACCAGGAACGCGAGCAGGGCGGCGGTGCCCACGGCGACGCCGGGCCACGAGAAGCCGATGATCAGGCCGAGCAGGATCGGTTCGGCCGTCAGCCCCCAGCCGCCGTGTTCACTCGGGATCGCCACGGCGCGCCAGGTGCTGCGTCGGCGCCCGGTCGGATCCGACCCGTGGCCCGTCGAGGTCGACGCGGTCCGATGGTGGTTCGAACGCACGTCGCTCATCGCGGACAGTCGCATCGGTGACGGGGGCGGGCGTGCGCCTGGCCCATGACGAGTTCGCCATTGCCCGCCACGTCGATCGTGTGTCCGACCGTCGTCAGGACCGATTGCAGCTGTGATTCGTCGATGTGGTGGGTCACGGATACGCAACCGTGGGCGGCGTGGCCCTGGACCTCATCGACGCCGTCGGTGTCCAACAACGTCTGGAGTACCGCGTTGAAGCACGTCGGACAGTTCACATCGATCTCGAAATGGCTCTGGGTGGTCATCGGTTCACCACGCTGATCGCCGAGGCGAGCACGATCAGCAACACCACGCCGATCATGAGCAAGGTGGCGGGGAGGACCGGATGCGTCGGCCCGGAGGTGCTCCGTCGCCGCGCTCCGTCCTCGTTGTTCCGTTCGACTCGGTCGGGGGACTGATCGTTCACAACGAACCACGGTGGCGTTCCATCGCCGCTAATACTACTTGCTGCTAGAATAAATCGCCAGATGACCGCTGAGCTGCAGATCCAGGCACGGGCGCTCGGCGATCCGACGCGCTACGAGCTCTTTCGTCACGTCGCCGACTCCGGTGGGCAGGTGGGCGTCGCCGAACTCACCGAGCTCAAGGGCTTCAATCACAACGCGATCCGACAGCACCTGTCGAAGCTCGTCGATGCCGGGCTCCTCGAGGAGTCCACGGCGCCGAGCTCGGGACGCGGGCGACCACGACTGCTGTACTCGGTGCACCCGTCCGCCGACAGCCGGTGGGACGTGACCGGTCCCTACGAGCGGCTGTCGCTCCTGCTCAGCGAGGTGATCCGCACCGGTGACACGCCCGTCGAGGTCGGGCGGCGCGCCGGTGCACGTGGATTCGATGGAGCCACGGCGATGGGGGTGGCGTCCGACCCGCTTGCCGCGATGGCGAGCGAAATGGCGCGGGCGGGGTTCGAGCCACGGATCGAGCAC
>NZ_JBAVYV010000388.1:0-8429 GCF_049588435.1 Ilumatobacter sp. | reverse complement strand
CCGTCGAGCTCGACGGTGAGCGCTACGGAAGCCCGGTCGCTCGCCCGGGGATGCTGATGTGCATCGGACTGAACTATCGCAAGCATGCGGAGGAGACGGGCGCCGAGATTCCCGGCGAGCCGATCCTGTTCTCGAAGGCCAGCCGCTGTGTGATCGGCCCGAACGACGACGTTCTGATTCCTCGGAAATCCCACAAGACCGACTACGAAGTCGAGCTCGCCGTCGTGATCGGGACGACGGCGAGCTACCTCGACTCCCCGGACCACGCCCTCGAACACGTCGCCGGATACACGATCGCGAACGATCTGAGCGAACGCGAATTCCAGCTCGAGCGCGGTGGTCAATGGGTGAAGGGAAAGTCGTGCGACACGTTCAACCCGCTCGGCCCGTGGCTGGTGCCGGTCGACGAACTCGATGGGGATTCGCTCGGGCTCGAGTTGTCCGTGAACGGCGAAGTGCGGCAACGATCCAACACCGACGACATGATCTTCGGGATTCGTCACCTCGTCTGGTACGTCAGCCAGTTCATGGTGTTGGAGCCTGGTGATGTCATCAACACCGGGACACCCGAAGGTGTGGCGTTGGGGCGGGCAGACGAGCCGTATCTGCGCGAGGGCGACGAGATCCGTGTCGCCATCGAGGGTCTCGGCGAGCAACGACAGACGGTGGGCCAGGCATGAGTGATTCACAGACATCCAGTCCGTTCGGGCGCCAGTTCGAGAACCTGGTCGCCGTGGTCACCGGTGGCGCATCCGGGATCGGTCTCGCCACGGCAGACATGCTGGCGGCCGGAGGTGCGACGGTCGTCGCCCTCGATCTGAACCCGGAGGTCGCGAGCCCGTTGATCGGTGTGCGGTGCGACGTCTCGGACGACGCGTCGGTACGACAGGCGATCAGCGAGGTGGTCGAGCGCACCGGCGGGATCGACATCGTGGTGAACAACGCGGGCATCGGAGCGCAGGGTGACGTCGCCGACAACGACGACGACGAGTGGTCGGCGGTGTTCGGCGTGAACGTGTTCGGCATGGTGCGCGTCGCCCGTGCGGCCCTTCCTCACCTGCGCGAGTCGGATCACGCCGTGATCGTCAACACCGGCTCCGTCGCCGGCGCCGTCGGACTTCCGCAGCGGGCGCTGTACAGCGCGACGAAGGGTGCGGTCCACGCGCTCACTCGCGCGATGGCAGCCGACCACGTCGACGACGGCATCCGCGTGAACGCGGTCTCGCCCGGTACCGCCGACACACCATGGATCGGCCGACTTCTCAGCACGGCGCCAGATCCGGCGGCCGAGCGGGCAGCGCTGAACGCCCGCCAGCCGATCGGTCGACTCGTCGCGCCCGACGAGGTGGCAGCCGCGATCTGCTACCTCGCCAGCCCGGGCGCTGCGTCAACCACCGGCACCATTCTCGATGTCGACGGCGGTCTCGTCCCGCTTCGGACGCGACCGCGCAGCTGAGCGGCGTTCCAGTCCGGATTCCTCCAACCCCAGCAGGTCAGGCTCATGCTCGAATCGCTCACGTCCCTCGTCCAACTCAAGTCCGTCGAATGGAATCGCGTCGAACGCAAACTCGCGACGTGTGGCGATGTCGGCGACGTTCGCAAACTTGCTCGCCGCCAGCTGCCCGGCGGCGTGTTCGACTACATCGACGGCGGTGCGGAAGACGAGATCAGCCTCGAACGCAACTCGTCGGCGTTCCGCGACGCCGTGCTGCACCCGAACGTGCTGCGCGACGTCAGCACCATCGATACGTCGACGAACGTGCTCGGTGTGGCTCGCCCGACGCCGATCGTGCTCGCCCCGACCGGCTTCACGAGGATCGCTCATCCCGACGGCGAACTCGCCGTCGCACGCGCGGCCGCTGCCTACGGCATGCCCTACGGACTGTCGACACTCGGGACCCGCAGCATCGAAGAACTCGCCGACGTCGCAACCGCGCCGCTCTGGTTCCAGGTGTACGTCTGGAAGGATCGCGGGCTCGTGCGCGAGATGATCGAACGCTCGGCCGCAGCCGGCTACGAGGCGATCATCGTCACGATCGACACCGCTGTGCTCGGCCGGCGCGAACGCGACGTTCGCCGCGGTTTCACCCTGCCACCGAAGATCGGACTCGACACCTTCGTCGACGGAGCGCTCCATCCCCGCTGGTCGCTCGACCTTTTCCGCCACGAACCGATCACGTTTTCCAACGTCGCTGGTATGTCCGGCATCGATGGTGGCACGGCGATCACGCTCTCTGACTACGTGAACGATCAGTTCGACCAGGCACTGTCGTGGGAGTCGCTCGATTGGATGATCGAGGCGGCGCGAAACGTCGGGTTGAAGGTCGTGCTCAAGGGAATCCAGCGCGTCGATGACGCGGAACGGGCGGTGGCGCAGGGCGTCGACGCGATCGCGCTTTCGAATCACGGCGGTCGACAGATCGACGGCACACCGGCTCCTGTGCAGATGTTGACCGGCGTACGTGATGCTGTCGGTTCTGGAATCCAAGTGATCTGCGACGGCGGCATCCGCCGCGGCAGCGACGTCGTCAAGGCGATCGCGCTCGGCGCAGACGCGGTGATGCTCGGGCGGCCGTACCTCTACGGCCTGGGCGCAGGCGGCCAGCGGGGTGTCTCCTGGGTACTCGACCACATCGTGTCGGGAATGCGACGGACGATGGCACTCTGCGGCCGTGCCACCGTCGGTGAACTGACACCCGATCTCGTAACCCAGCAATTGTGGCGCTCGCCTCCGCTTCAGCGCTGAGGGTTGGTCCCACTCACGTGGGGCAACGCGAGTGGCCGGACCGCCGACGGCGAGTTCGTCGCGATCAGGCAGAACGGCGTGCCCTACACGGAAATGAAGCCCGAGCACATGGTCGTGCCGCGCTCGCCCGCGACGTAGTCGAGGGCGACCAGCGCCGGGCGACCCACACACCGGATCCACACCGGGCGTTTCCCCGAGCTTTGTGGCGTCGTGCACGTCCACAGCACCCACCGCACCGCCTTCGTTCAGGCCCGTCGACCGTTGCCATGCCTAGACATCCCATGGGGTGGTTGTTTGTCGAGAGGCTTGATGTCGGCGGTGTGCCGAGGCGGTGTCGTCGTCCGTCCGGTGGTCAGACCGAGAACGAAACTGATCGTGAAGAGCCGAGAGATGCTGCGGCGCGGGTCGTTGCACCGCTGTCGACGGTCGGCGAGAAGTCCGCTGCGGTGACGCTGTAGTGGAAGAACACGCCGTCGGCCTCAGCGGGTGTGTGCCAATCCCACCCGACGGCGCCACGTCCCGCAATACACACGCCGTTGGGTGCGGTGTGTGTCGAGTTGACCGATCCGCCGAACGATGCAAACGCCGGTGGCTTCGCTGCCGAGTTCCAGCGATCCAGCCCGATCCAACGAATCTGTCCGTCGTCGTCGATCGCCACCTGCACATCGACGTCCGTGCCCGCTGCACTGATGGTGACGACGGCGCGTTCGTCGTCGATGCCGACCCAGCGTGCGCCGGCTTGTGGTGTGAGCGCTTGGGGAAGCCACGCAACGGTCTCGGCGGCCAAGCGGCCCTGGGCACTGCGGTGGACGTCGGTGCCCGAGGCTCGCATGACCGGGATGAGGCCATGGAGCTTGAACTCGATCTGGGCGCCGTCGAGTCCGAGCGCGTCGGCACCAGTGAAGCGAAGGATCCGACCGCCCACGACCGGCGCCCATACGAATCCGATACCGGCTCGCAAGATCTGCTGCGCCGTGAAGCCGAACCACCGACCACCGAGCTTGATCTCGCCGTCCATGTCGAGGCGAACCAGCGGCGAGAGGGCCACGTTCGCCGGCAGTGCGCGGGACAGAAGCCGTTGCGCCGGCGCGGGAAGGTCGTGCAGCGATGCCGGATCGAACAGATCCACCTCGTGGTCGTGCGGTGCGGCAAGTGCTGACCACGTCGAATCGGCGAAGCCAGCCGGAACGGCCCGACGCTGCGGGTGCTTCTCGCGTTGTTCTCGGATGTGCATGACTTCCCTCTCCGTGCGGGTTCGATCTCGCCCCCATCCTCTTTGCGTGGTGACGCCATCGACAAGGGCCGAATGTCCCGACCGGGCGGAGACCGCTGTCGTGAATACCCTTGTAAAGGCCGAATCCCGACCAGAACGCGACAACCCGTGTGCACTACCCCGCACTATCCGCGATCTGGTCGCGTCGAGGTCGGAACGGGAACGAACGGTCATCAACACGCGTTCTACCAGCTCTCCACACCGCCGCAATCGGCCGCCACAGCCGCCAACAGGTGCCAAAAGGACCCTGTGGACTATTCGAATCCCCCCCGTTCCGCCAATCCGAGTCGTCGGGCCCGAGGTTCGTCCCTCGCGATCATCGACAGCACGAGTGCGAGATCGCAGCTCCCCACGCCGCAAACCCGCGACGTCATCGCTCGGGGATCAGGTTTCGGACTCGACGATCGAGGTTCCGTCGCACGCCGCGGCCCGTTCGAGGACGTGACGAAATCCACGCGCCGTGGCGGCGTCGATCATCTTGCCGCCGACACTCGCTGCGCCATGGCCGGCATCGATTGCGGCGTTCATCGCGTCGACCGCTGCTCGGGCCTCGTCGACCTCGGCGGGGCTGGGAGCGAAGATGCGGTTGGCCGCCTCGAGCTGCGCCGGGTGAATGCACCACTTGCCGGACCCACCGACGAGCGCGAACGACGACGCGCTCGCGCCGAATCCGTCATCGTCGCGGAAGTCGCCGAACGGTCCGTCGATCGCCTCGATCCCCGCAGCACGAGCGGCGACGATCAACCGATGTCGAGCCGATGCCCACACGTCACCGGCCCCGTCCGGAACGTCTCCGATGTGCCCGAGGCGCATCCCGAGGCTGGCGGCCAGGTCACCCACCCCCAGGACCAGCGCTTCGACACGTGGACTCGACCGCGCGATCGAATCGATCGCAGTCAACGCGTGCGCTTCCTCGATCAGTACTTCCAGCCCGATCCGCTGCGGTTCCAGGCCGAGCTTGAGTTCGAGTTGAGTGAGCAAGTCGTCGACGAACCAGACCTCACGAGCGGCCATCACCTTGGGGACGACCACGACATCGAGGTGGGCGCCGGCACGACTGACCACATCGATCACGTCGTCGTGACACCACGCGGTGTCGACGCTGTTGATGCGATACGCCCGAGCGCTGCGCCCCCAGTCCGAACCGAGGAGTGCGTGGACGACGTTGGATCGTGCGGCAACCTTCTCGTCCGGCGCCACGGCGTCTTCGAGGTCGATGATCACGACGTCGGCGTCCGTCGCCACAGCTTTCGCGATCATCGCCGGGTTCGATCCGGGCGTGGTCAGCTCTGATCGCCGCAGTCGTGGGATGCGGGCGACCGTCATCCGTCGGCCCGGGTCCTGAGTTGCTCGATCAGTGCCGGGTCGTGCTCGCCGAGCGCTGGGACGCCCGGTCGCGGGTCCGGACAGTCGCTGATGTTGAACGGCGGCTTCATCACGCGTGCGGTCCCCGTCGGGAGGTCGACCGACATGAACCGATCGCGCGCTACGTGCTGCTCGTGCTCCCATACCTGAAGGGGATCGCGCGCCCGCGCCCACACGACACCGCTCGATGTGAGCCGCTCGATGATCTCGTCCGGTGGGACGGATCCGAAGGCATCGGCGATGATCGCTTCCATCGCCGCGATGTTGTCGATGCGGTCCTGGTTCTCCGCGAAGCGAGGATCGGCGACGAGTGACGGGTCCAGCAGCACCTCGCCGGCGAACGTCGCCCAGTCACGATTGGACTGCACTGCGACGAGGATCCGGGCGCCATCGCCGAGGGCATAGAGCCCGTACGGCGCGATCAATGCGTGCCGATGCCCCGCGCGCTCGGGGACCGTTCCGGAGTAGACCGCCGAGTACATCGGAACGGAGGTCCACTCCGTCAGGCATTCGAGCATCGACAGCGAGATCGCAGCACCCTCGCCGGTCAGGTTGCGCCGATAGAGCGCTGCGAGGATCGAGCTGAAGGCATACATCGCGGCGGAGATGTCGGCGACCGAGAAGCCGACCTTCGACATCTCGTCGGCCGAGCCGGTCAGCGCCATCGCGCCACCCTCGGCTTGGATGGCGAGGTCGTAGGCCTTGTCGTCACTGCGCGGTCCGCCGAGGCCGTAGCCACTCACGTCGCAGGCCACGAGGCGTGGATGCTGCGCAACGAGCTGCGATGCCAACACGCCGGACCGCTCGGCCGCGCTGGGAGACATGTTCTGGATGAACACGTCGGCACCGGCTACGAGCGCGTCGAACGTGGCGCGATCGGCCTCGTCCTTCATGTCGAGCGTGATGCTCTGCTTGCCACGGTTCGCCCACACGAAGAACGTCGAACTGCCGTTCACCTTCGAGTCGTAGTTGCGAGCAAAATCGCCGACGTCAGGCCGCTCGACCTTCAGCACGGTGGCGCCGAGATCGGCCAGGTGGCGGGTGGCGAGTGGAGCGGCGACCGCCTGTTCGAGTGCCACCACGATCACTCCGTCGAGGGGAGCCGTCATGTCGACTTCACTACCCGATCACGAACGGGTCGCGGGTGGCGCCGGACAACTCGACCCACACAGCCTTGGTGTGCAGGTATCCGTCGAGCGCCTCGAGGCCGTTGTCCTTGCCGTAGCCGGACTGCTTGAAGCCTCCGAACGGAGCCATGAAACTCACGTTGCGATATGTGTTCACCCACACCGTGCCCACGTCGAGGCGACGCGCCATGCGATGTGCTCGACGCACGTCGTTCGTCCACACTCCTGCCGCCAGCGCGTAGTCGGAATCGTTCGCCAGAGCGATCACCTCCTCTTCGTCGGTGAAGGTCATCACGGCGAGCACCGGCCCGAACACCTCCTCGCGCACGATCGTGGTGTCATTGGCGACACCGGTGATCACCGTCGGGCGCACGAAGCGGCCGCCGAGGTCGGGGTCGATCACCCCACCGGCCGCAATCGTGGCACCTTCGGTGCGTGCCTGCTCGACCATGGCGAGAATGCGATCCCGCTGATCGTCCGACGCGGCCGGACCCATCTCCGTGGCCGTGTCGCCCGGGTCACCGAGCACGAGTTCGCCGGCCCGTGCTACCAGCCGCCCGATCACCTCATCGGCGATATCCACGTGGAGATACGCCCGTGAGCCGGCCACACAGGTCTGGCCGCTCGCTGCGAAGATGCCGGCGAGCAGTCCGTTGGTGGCGGCCTCGGGGTCGGCGTCGGCGAACACGATCTGAGGTGACTTGCCACCCAGTTCGAGCGTGGCCGGAGTGAGGTTCTCGGCTGCGGCGCGAGCCACATGGCGGGCCGTGGCCCCACCGCCCGTGAACGTCAACTTGTCGATGTCCGGATGCGCGGAGATCGCGGCACCCACCTCGGCGCCGCCGGTGACCACGTTGATCACACCTGGCGGGAATCCCGCCTCGTCCGACAGTTCGGCCAGCATCAGCGCGGTGACGGGCGTGATGTCGGAGGGCTTGATCACCGCGGTGCAGCCTGCGGCGAGCAGCGGAGCGAGCTTCCAGGTGAGCAGCGCGAGCGGTGAGTTCCACGGCACGATCACGCCGACGACACCGACCGGCACGCGCTCGGTGTAGACGAGAAAGTTCGGGTTCGGCCCGGGGATCTGCTCACCGACGATCTTGTCGGCGACACCGGCGAAGTAGTCGAAATAGCTCTGCAGGCTCTTGGCCTGCGCTGTGGTCTCGCGGATGATCTTGCCGTTGTCGCGGCTCTCGATGACCGCGAGATCGTCGGCATCACGAGTCAGCAACGCACCCAGCGTGCGGATCAGCTCCGCGCGCTGCGCCGCGGGCATCGACCGCCACGGGCCGTCGTCGTACGCGCGACGTGCCGCAGCAACAGCGACATCGACGGCCGCCGGGTCGTCGGCGACGTCAGCCCACGCATCGCCGGTGTACGGGTTGCTCGTGGTCATCCGCCGATCGGTGCGGACGCGGCCACCGTCGATCCAGTTCTCGAAGTGCTCCACGTTCAATCCCCTGCGTCGATCTCGGTGAAGCTGATCGCCCGTCCGGGACACCGGTCAACTGCGACGAGGGCTGTGGGGCGGTCGAGCAGGCCCGCGCCGAGGACCTCGGCAATTCCCTCGTCGTCGCTGATGAGGAAGACGTCCTCGGCGAGCATCTCGCACTGGCCGGCTCCGATGCACGACTCGGAGTCCACGGCCATCTTGACGAGGTCGGGTCGTTCGTTGCCAGTGGTGGTGGTTGGTTCGGCCATCGGTTCGTCCTTTCAGGCGGTGGCGTCGAAGGCAGCGGCGAGGATCGCCATGCCGTGGGCGATGTCGTCCTCGGTGGCCACCAGCGGCACGAGGACACGGATGCAGTTCGAGTACTCGCCGGCGCCCATCAGGATCAGACCGCGATCGAACGCCGCGGCGATCACCGCAGCGGCGCGCTCGGCGTCTGGTTCGAGCGTGCCGGGATCCTTCACGAGT
>NZ_JBAVYV010000387.1:0-5752 GCF_049588435.1 Ilumatobacter sp. | reverse complement strand
TCGGCGACCCCGGCCTCGACATCACGCGGAACGGCGATGTCGATCACGTGCAGTGGTCGGTCGATTTCGCCGCGGGCGGCGCGGAGCTTGTCGACGGTGATGACCGGCTCGCCGGCACCCGTCGAGGTGACGACGACGTCCGCAGCGGCCAATGCCTCGTCGAGTCGATCGAAACCGACCGCGGGTCCACCCACCCGCTGCGCCAACGCGGCGCCGCGTTCGGGCGAGCGGTTGACCACGCAGATCTCGGCACCCCCGGACTTGTGCAGCGCAACGGCGACTCCTTCGCCCATCGAACCGGCTCCGAGCACCGCGATGCTGCGGCCGCTCAGTTCACCCACGACCTCGCCGAGCATCTCGACCGCGGCGTGGCTGACCGACGCGGTCCCGCGCCCGATCGCTGTCTCGGTGCGCGCCCGCTTGCCGGTCTCGACGGCGGTGCGCATCAGCAGGTTCATTCCCGATCGTGCAGCGGATTCGTCGAGCGCGACCTGCCAGGCGTTGCGGATCTGGCCGAGGATCTCACCCTCGCCGAGAACCGCCGAATCGAGTCCGGCAGCGACCTCGAAGAGATGCGACACGGCTGCGTCATCGTGCTGGCTGAACAGGTGCGGGCTCAGTGCATCGACGTCGAGTTCACCCAGGTCGCAGAGGAAATCGCGGACGTCGGCGTACGCCCCGTGGAACCGTTCGGCGATGACGTAGACCTCGGTGCGATTGCAGGTCGAGAGCACGACGGCCTCGCGGATCGTGTCACGCTCGGCGAGGCCGGACACCGCCTTGGGCAGGTCGTCGGCCGCGATCGTCAGACGTTCGAGCAGCGACAGCGGTCCGCTGCGATGGTTGACACCGACGACGAGGATGGACATGACGCACCCAGCCTAGGCCGACGCACCACGTCGGCCGTTGCCCGGGACCGCCTGGAGCTTGGTCACCTTGCGCGCGTTCAGTCGCCGCTGCTCGTGATAGCTGAGGATCTGCAGTTCGACGGCGAGGTCGACCTTGCGGACACTGATGCCGTGCGGAACCGTGATGATCGTCGGCGCGAAGTTCAAGATGCTCGTGATCCCGGCCGCGACGAGTGCGTCGGCAGCGCTCTGGGCAGCGGGACCCGGCGTCGCGATGACACCGATCGAGATCTCGCGGGTCTGCACGATCTCGGTCAGCTGGTCGACATGGCGGACGCGGACGCCGCCCACGACGGTTCCCAACTTCTCGGGGTCGATGTCGACGACGCCTCCGACCGGAAAACCGCGCTCGCCGAAACCGCCGTAGCCCGCCAGCGCTTTGCCGAGGTGCCCGGCACCGACGATGACGACGTCCCAGTCGTGCGTCAGCCCGAGTTCACGCTTGATCTGGAAGATCAGGAACTCGACGTCGTAGCCGACGCCACGGGTGCCGTAGCTCCCGAGGTACGAGAGGTCCTTGCGGACCTTGGCGGCGTTCACGCCACCGAGCTCGGCGAGCTCCTCGGAGGAGATGTTGGTGGTGCCGAGATCGAACTGATCCGAGAGGAGCTTCAGATAAATCGGGAGTCGCGCCACGGTCGCTTCGGGAATTCGCCGTCGAGTCCGCTGGGCAGCCACAGGTCCAACCTACGACGCTTGTGCACGGTTTCACAAAGCACCCCGGTATCAATTCCGCAGCTGTTACGGAAGTCTCAGGTCGTCCGGTCAGCCCACTTCGTCAGGCGAGGAGGTGGCGACGCAGGAGCTTGCCGGTGATCCCCCGTGGGAGATCGTCGACGAACAGGATCTTGTTCGGGGACTTGTACCGGGCGAGGTGATCGAGGCAGAACTCGATCAGCGTCTCCTCGTCGATGTCGGAACCGTCGGCGACCACGACGAACGCCTTCACCGCTTCGCCCGTGTGCGGGTGCGGGACGCCGACCACACCGACTCCCGCCACGTCCGGGTGGGTCGCGAGCACGTCCTCGACCTCGGCCGGGTACACGTTGAAACCGGACACGATGATCAGATCCTTCGCTCGATCGACCAGCCAGAGGTAGCCGTCGTCGTCGACCGTCGCGACATCTCCCGTACGCAGCCAGCCGTCCGACGTGAGCACCGTCTCGGTCGCGTCGGAGTCGCCGAAGTACCCGGCAAACACGTTCGGGCCGCGCACCCAGATCTCGCCGACGTCGCCGGCGGGAATGTCACCATCGTCGTTGACGAGTCGAACCTCCATGCCGTCGAGCACGCGTCCGACCGATCCGAACCGTGCCGGACCACTCGGCGACCAGGTGACGATCGGCGACGCCTCGGTGAGTCCGTACCCCTCGTGGATCACGAGGCCGAATCGATCCTGCATCAGACGTGCGGTGGGGATCGGCAACTTGGCTGCTCCGGAGAGCGCCAAGCGGATGGTCGAGAACTCGCTGCCCTCGAGGTGGTCGAACGATGCGAACGCCGTCCACATCGACGGCGAACCGGGCAACAAGGTCACCCCACGGTCGGCGATCGTGTCGATCGCGGTGACCGGGTCGAAACGCTGGACCAGCACGACCGTCGCGCCGACCGCCAATCCGAGGTTCAGGGTGACGTTCAGCCCGAAGATGTGGAACAACGGGAGCACCGCGTACATCACATCGTGCGATGTGAGTTCGTCGGTTGCGTCGAGGCTCTGCTCGATGTTCGACAGCAGGTTGCGATGGGTGAGCATCGCTGCGCGGGGCGAACCCGCCGTGCCGCTCGTGAACATCAGCGTGCAGAGGGCATCCGGGTCGACGTCGACACGCTCGACCGGATCCGCCTCGAGGAGGTCGTCGATCAGCACGCGACCGTCGACCACGGTCGCCGGGTCGCCGGTGACGACATGGATCACGGTCGGAACCGTCGAGCGATCGACCCCGCTCCAGGTCGTCGCGCTGAGCTTCTCGATCACGACGACGGACGCACCGACGGTGGCGATCTCGCTCTCGATCGCCCGGGCGGGGCTCAGCGGATTGAGCGGGACCGCGACGGCGCCGAGTCCGATCGTCGCGTAATACGAGATGACGAAGTGCCGCGCGTTGCTGCACAACAGTGCGACGCGGTCACCCTCGGACACGCCGAGCGAAGCGAGGCCACCGCGCAGGTGATCGATCTGGTCACGCAGCTCGCCGTAGGTCGTCGAGCGACCGCGGCTGATCAGCGCGACGGAGTCTGCATCGGCACCGTCGATGATGCTCGCGAGATTCATGGAGGTGACGCCACGCGATCCGTCAGAGACGGAGCAGCGAGACGATTCCGGCGATCAGGATCGCTGCGAGCAGGAGACCGAGGACGAGGGTGGTTGCTGGACGCATCGCCCGAGACGCTAACGGACCGATCCGCTACCGAGTTGTGAGGTCGACCCTGACCGACTGGGTGGGCTGGGCATCCTCGGAGAGCGGTGCGATCACGACCTGGTCGCCGTCGGCCAGGCCGAGTTCGTCGGCAGCCGAGCGCCGGTCCATCACCAGCGCCATCATCCCGTTCGAATCGAGCACCAGTCCGATCGCCCCCGGGGAAGTCTCGGCGAACGCCGTCACCCGGGTGGCGGCACGGGTCACACCTCCGGTCGGATCGGTGGGAGCGCTGCAGCGGATCTCGACCACATCGCCGAATCCGCTCGGGAGATCGTCCGGTCCGATGTTGAGTTGCACGTTGCCGAAACGGTCGGTCCACAACGCCTGCGCGATCACGGTGCTGTCGTCGATCTGCGGCAACGGCACGACGCCGGGAAAGAGCAGGTCTGCATCGACGGCGGGGCCGAGTTCGCTCAGGTCGACGCCCTTGCAGAGGTGGGCAGCCGCCGGCGCGAAAAGGTCGCGGCCGTCGAACGTGGCTCCCGGAGCCTCCAGGCGATACTCGGGATTCGACAACTCGACGGCCCGCCCGGCACCTCCGGCCATCGCCACCGCAGGTGCGAGCAGGCCGTTGTCCGGCCCGACGAGCACCCCCTCACCATCTGCGACCTCGATCGCGATCCCGCGTCGCGCCGTTCCCACGCCGGGATCGACCACCGCCAGCACCACTCCGGAGGCGACGTAGCTGATCGCACGGGCGAGTGCGAGCGATCCGGCGCGCACGTCGAACGGTGCGATGCCGTGCGTCAGGTCGATGACGGCCGCGTGCGGTGCGAGTTCACGGATCACCGACCGGACGACACCGGCGAATTCGTCGGTGGTCCCGTAGTCGGACAGAAAGGAGATCGTGTCGTAGCGCCGGCTCATGTCGCGCCGACGCTACCCGGCCGACCGAACCGACCCCGGACGCGACGAGGGCTGATGCCAACCCCCCGATGGCACCAGCCCTGTCGGCGCTGTCCTCCTCCGTCATCGTGCTGCGCACGACATCGCAGGAGAACGCGTCTCCACGTCGGACAGGATAGGTCGCAATTCCCGATGTGAAAAGGGCCACACCAAAGTTTTCTGGCAGGAGTGGACAGCGGGCCTCAGCCGAGGTCGCGTGATCGCGCGGTTGCCGCAGCGACGGCATCGGCCACGATTCCGCGCAGGTCGCGCGCATCGAAGCGTTCCAGTCCGGCGGCGGTCGTGCCGCCCGGAGACGTCACGTTGCGTCTGAGCTGAGCCGCGTCCCGATCACGGTCGAGCAACGTCGAGGCACCGAGCAACAGCTGCGCGACGATCCGCTCGGCAGCATCGGCATCGATCCCCTCGGCCGTGGCGGCCTCGACGAGTGCCTCGGCGAACAGGAAGACATAGGCCGGGCCGGAGCCGGCGACGCCGGTGAAGGCGTCGAGCAGCGGCTCGTCGAGTCGTTCGACGATCCCCACCGAGCCGAGGATCGTCTCGGCCCATGCAAGGTCGGAGTCGGTTGCGTTCGCTCCACCGGCGATTGCGGATGCCCCGAGGCCGACGAGAGCAGGCGTGTTCGGCATCGCTCGAACCACGGCCACGTCGGGGCCGGCTGCTGCGTCGAGCGTCGATGTGGTCACACCCGCGGCGATCGACAGGATGCGCCGAGCCCCGCGGTCGACCGCAGTGCGAACAGCGTCGGCGACACCATCGGGTTTGACCGCGATGACGGCTGCCGCGCAGTCCGGAACGTCGGCGACGACGCCGAGGCCGGGAAACATCGCTGTCAGCTGGGCGCGGCGGTCGTCGATCCGTTCGACGACCGCCATCGACGAGGCGTTGAACGCCCCCGATGCGATCATTCCTTCGAGCAGGGCAGCACCCATGTTGCCCCCACCGATCATCACGACCTCGACGTCACTCATCGGCGTCGACGCTAGTGCCACGGCGGTCAGGCGGCGGCGGGTTGGGTGAGTTCGGTGCCGTCGGGGCGGTGGATGTGCCAGGTGCCGTCGGGTGAGCGGTGGGCTGTGTAGCCGTGGGTTTTGATGCGGTTGTGGCGTCCGCAGACGGGCCCACCGTTGCGGGGCGTCGTCAACCCACCCCTCGAGTGTTCGTGGGTGTGGTCGATCTGATTGCGTGAATTGTTGCGCCCGCATCCGGGCCACATACATCGCCGCCCGTCCAACAACACAGCATCTCGCGCGGCTCCGGTGAACCGCCGCCGTCGTCCGAGATCGATGACCCGTCCGGTCGAGTCGATCACGACGCGGCGGACGTGCCCGATCATCGATGCAATCACGGCGTCGCGCGGACTGACCGCGATACCGGTGGCGGTCTCGCACTTCTTGTCGTCGATGTCATCGACCGTGGCAGGTGCAGGTGCGTCATCGCCGCGCATCATCGAGGCGATCTCGGCTTCGTACTCGGCCTTCGTGATGACGATGTTCACCAACGGCTCGGGCGTCGCCG
>NZ_JBAVYV010000386.1:0-13845 GCF_049588435.1 Ilumatobacter sp. | reverse complement strand
TCGTCGGCCATGCTCGCGTGACGACGCTGTCGACCGCGCCCGCTGAGTTGCCGACCACACCGTCGACGCCCAGCACGTCGAGCGGGAGCCCTGCGTATCGTTCGGCGGTCGTGACGAGCCCCGTGTGGGCCACCGTGCGCCGAAAGCTGCGGCGCGTGAAGAAGCGCAGGTGCGTCCGATCGAGAATCCCGCGCTGGTCGTAGTCGAACAGACCGGCGGCGGTGCGCGCCCGGGGATACCAGTGCCCGAAGTTCGGCACGCTCGCGAGGATCTGTCCGTCGTTCGCGATCCGACCGGCGAGGTCGACGAGCAGCGCGTCCGGATCGCGGACGTGTTCGATCACATCGGCGGCGATCACGACGTCGTAGCCGTGGCCCACGTCGTCGGGGAGCCCCGCTTCGACGTCTGCCTCGAAGAATGCGTCGGTCCGCTCGTGGACCTCGGGATCGGTCTCGACATCCACGCCGGTCACGTGGTGACCGCGCCGACGGAGTTCGGCAGCGACCCACCCCGGGCCGCAGCCGACGTCGAGGATCCGCAACGGACGCGTGTCGTCGACGAGGTCGAGGACGATTCCGTGGGAGCTGTTCGGCGACGGCTTGTATGCGTACGCCTCCTGCTTCTGGCCCAGTTCGCCACGGCCGAACCCGACCGAACCCAGGCGGTGCCGGACCGTGTCGATCATGATGTCCTTCGCGTACGCGATGCCGTTGACGCGTGAGATCTCGTCGCCGTAGTACGTGGGGATCGGGACCTCGGCGATCCGCTTCTCCGCACCGAGCAGTTGGAGGATGATCTCGGTGTCGAAGTCGAAATCGTCGCTGTTCCCCACGAAATCGAGTTCGTCGAGTGCCGACGTGCGGTAGGCGCGGTAGCCGGAGTGCCATTCGCTGAGTCCGGCGCCGGTGATCGCGTTCTGGGCCGTCGTCAGGATCCGGTTTCCGACGAACTTGTACATCGGCATACCGCCGCGCCGTGCTCCTCCCCGATCGAGCATCCGTGACCCGAACACCGCGTCCGCGTCGCCCTCGACGATCGGTGCGATCAGGTCGGGCATCTTCTCGGGGGCGTACTGACCGTCACCGTGGAGCAGGACCACGACGTCCCATCCGTTGTCGATCGCGTAGCGATATCCGGCCTTCTGGTTGCCGCCGTAGCCGAGGTTCGCGTCGTGGCGGATGATCGTCAGCGGCAGGTCGTCGTCGACATATCGATGAGCGACGTCGAACGTGGCGTCGGTCGAGTGATCGTCCATCACGAGCACCTCGACGAGGGCCTTGCGCAGCTCGGCCGGAATGCGATCGAGCACCCAGTGCAGCGTCGACTCGGCGTTGTATGCAACGACCAGTACGCCGACCTTCATGAATCGTCTCTCATGCACGATGCAGCGACCTTCATGACCCGAACACGCATCGTTCCAATCTACGGTGCGGGAAGCGGGAGCGATCAGATGCCCGTCGGCGGCGTCGGGTCGTCCGGACCGATCCCGCGATCGAATTCGAGTTCCTTGCCGCGCAGCCGGATCTCCTGCAGCACGCGCCGGTTCGCGGCCTGCAGGTCCGCGAGGAACGCGACGCTCCAGATCTGCGCGGCCACGAGGAGCAATCCGATGCCGGTGAGCAGGCTCGGAAGGCGGCTCGTGTAGACGTCGCTGATGAAATACAGCACCAGCCAGCGCAGCAGGAGGGCGACGCCCAGCAGGAACGGAACGAGCCCGATGCCGAAGAAGAAGCGGAACGGCTTGTAGAGCGCGAACGCCCGCACGATCGACTGCCCCGAACGCGACAGGTACTGCGGGATGCTCTTCACCAGTCGGGACTCGCGCGTCTTGGCGTTCACCGCGATCGGAACCGACGCGACCGTGATCCCGTTCCAACCCGCTTGGATGATCGTCTCCATCGTGTACGAGTAGTTGCCGAAGACCTGCACCCTCATCGCGGCCGATCGGCTGTAGGCGCGAAATCCGCTCGCGGCGTCGCGCACCCCGGTTCCCGAGAAGCGGCGCACGACCGAGCTGCCGACTCGCTGCAGCACCTTCTTGGCGCGTGAGAAGTCGTCGATGCTGTCGATCGGACGTTCGCCGACCACCATCTCGGCGGTCCCCGCGACGACCGGCGCGACGAGATCCGGAATCGAGGCTCCGGAGTACTGATTGTCCGCGTCCGTGTTGACCACGATGTCGGCTCCGGCGCGCAGACATGCATCGATCCCGGTCATGAACGCAGCGGCCAGCCCCCGGTTGTGGGTGTGGGACACGACGTGATCGACCCCGAGGCTGCGTGCGACGTCGACCGTCCGGTCCGAGCTCCCGTCGTCGATGATCAACCACTCGACGACATCGACGCCCGGAACCTGACGCGGCAGGTCGGCGATCGTCTGTGGGAGGACGGCTTCCTCGTTGAAGCAGGGGATCTGGATGATCAGCTTGATCGGCCGTGACATGGGTGCTCGATGGTAGCGACGCGGGAGCGGTGGTCAGGCCGTCGGACGAGCCGACAACATCGTCCACGGGAGCGGTGTCGCCACGTCGTCCACGGTGAACTCGCGCGCGACGAACTTCGTGAAGGCGCGACGCCCCCAGTGGTTGACGTGCCCCGGCGTGTTGCCGAGGTCCTTGATGTAGCGCCCACGGGCCATGTTCCCGATCCGCCACACCGGTTCGAGCGGTACTGATGCGATGAGGGAACCCGAGCAGACCCGCGCCACCTCGCGCAGCGCGGTCTCGGGATCGTCGAAGTGTTCGAACACCTCGATCGCCAACACGAGATCGAAGGCGTCGTCGGGGAACGGCAACCGCATCACATCGGCGAACGCCGACCCGATGTCGTCCTCGCGCCAGTGTTCGGCGAGGGCATCGTCGGGAAGGTCGATTCCGATGATCGGAACGGTCGGGAAACGTTCCTTCAGCCGCTGGGTGACGATCCCCTCGCCGATGCCGACCTCGAGCACCCGGGTCGGCGCGATCCCATCGACGAATCGGTCGAGCGTCGTCATGAATCCGCGCATCATCCGCTGCTCGATCGGATTGGTCGTGGCGTACTTGTCGAACGTGTTCCCGGTCGGGACGTCGGGTGTCGGGGCCGAAGACATCCCCCAGTATGAGCGCTGAAACCGCAAGATCGGCAGGACCACTTCATCGATGTGATCTCCGTCCGATCCCCGTGCGATCACCGTGCGATCACCGTGCGATCACCGTGCGATCACCGGTGGGCCGGGGGGACCCGCGAGTAGGGTTGCGCCTCGTATGCCGACCGAGGAGGTGCCTCCCACGCAGGACGGGGGGTGCGACCTTCGCGACCGGCCCGATGCGACCGACGAACCGGTTCGCTCCTCCCCCGATCCAGGCCTCCGACTGATCGAGATCGCTCCGGTCTTCGTCGCGATCGTCCCGTTCGTCGTCGCGGCCATCCGTGCCGCCGCAGGGTCGTGGGTCCCGATCCGCGATGACGCCTACTTCACGGCACGGTCACTGGACGTCGCCACGAGCAACCATCCACTCCTCGGCGCGTGGTCCGCCGGCTCGCTCGACGTCCGCAAGCCCGTGAACAACCTCGGTCCGATGCAACTCGATCTGTTGGCGCCGTTCACCCGGTTCACACCGATGGGCGGCACCGCGATCGGCGTCGCGTGTGTCCACATCGCAGCCATCGTCACGATCGCATGGCTCATCCACCGTCTCGCAGGTCGCCGGTACGTCCTGCCGGCGATGGCCGCCGTCGCGATCCTCGCCTGGTCGCTCGGCTCCGAGATGTTGATCACGCCCCAGCAGCACCAGTTCTTGCTGTTCTCCTACCTCTGTGTGCTCGTCGCGGCATGGGGCGTGACGTGGGGCGACCGGTGGGCGCTCGTGCCCGCCGTCGTGTTCGGGAGCCTCGCGGCGCAGACCCACCTCAGCTATCCGATCCTGCTCGCCGCGCTCGGGGTCCCGATGATCGTCGGCCAGATCCTCGCGGCGCGTCGAGATGGCGGTCGAGATGGCGGTCGCCCCGATCGCTCGTCCGTCACGCCGTTCATCGTCAGCGGAGCGATCGTCGTGGTGCTGTGGATCCAGACCGCGATCGACCAGTTCGCCGTCTCCGGCAACTTCGTCGACGTGCTGACCTCCGGCGGTGAGGCATCGGCGACCCCGTCACGCTCGACGGCCGTCCGCATCGTGGCCGAGGTCCTGGCGGGGCCGGCACGGTTCCTGCGCCCCGGCTACGGCGAGTTCGACCCGGAGCGATCGATCGGGAACAACCTCCAGGTCGCCGTCCTCGTCGTGGTCTTCGTGCTGCTCGTGGTCGGTCTCGGTGTGGCGGCAGCGGGGAGCCATCGTCGCGCCGCCGCCGGGCTGTCGATCGCCGTCGTCACGTTGGCGGCCGGCGTCGTCGACGCGACGATGCTGCCGATCACCGAGGGATTCGGGCTCCTCGCGAGCAACTACCGGTGGCTCTGGGCGATCGGTGCATTCCTGCTCCTCGGGTCGTTCTGCCTGCTGGTGCGAGTCGGCCCGCGACTCTCGCAACGACACGGCGCAGCGGCCGTGTCCGGCTGCCTCGCCGTGATCCTCGTGCTCGCCACCGTGGCCAACCTGTCGCGCTCGGTCCAGGTGCCGAACCCGGAGCTCTACCTGCGCGACCAGGACTCGACGCAGGAACTGCTCCGCCAGTTGCACGATGTGCCGATCGAGGGGCCGGTGGTGATCGACCAGGACTCGATGTACCTCGGCCATCCGTACACCTACCCGATTCTGGCATCGCTCGTCCGGCGCGGGATCGACTACCGCTTCGATTCAGAACTCCAGGCCCGCCGCTTCGGAGACGCGCGGGTCAGCGACGGAACCGAGTCGCAGCGTCTCGTGATGTCGTTCGGTGCCGACGCCGACCTGATCCGTGACGAGTTCGACACCGTCGTCTACGTCCCCGGCTCACCGTCGGTCGCACTGACCCTGGCCACCGGTCCCGAGATCTCATGACGGGGCACAACGCCGACGCGATCCTCGTCGACATCGCGATCCCGGTCTTCAACGAGAAGCGCGTCCTCGCGGAGTCGGTCGCGCGGCTCGTCGATCATCTGGAGACGTCGTTCCCGTTCCGGTGGCGAATCGTGATCGCCGACAACGCGTCCACGGATGGAACCGGCGACATCGCAGCGGGCCTCGCCGCTGCGGACGAGCGCATCTCACACCTCCGCCTGACCGAACAGGGGAAGGGCCGGGCCATCCGCGCTGCCTGGTCGGCATCGGATGCCGATGTCGTCGCGTACACCGACGTCGATCTCTCGACCGGGTTGACCGGTCTGCTGCCACTCGTCGCTCCGCTGATCTCCCGACACTCCGACATCTCGATCGGATCACGGCTCAGTTCGGGTTCGGTCGTGGCTCGCGCCCCCAAGCGGGAACTGATCTCGATGGGCTACAACCTGCTGCTCCGGGTCCTGTTCGCCGTCCGGTTCCGCGATGCCCAGTGCGGTTTCAAGGCCGCACGAACCGACGTCATCCAAATGGTGCTGCCCGCCGTGGTCGACGAGACGTGGTTCTTCGACGCGGAACTGCTCCTGCTCGCCGAACACAACGGATTGCGCATCCATGAGGTTCCGGTCGACTGGATCGACGACCCGGACAGCCGCGTCGATGTTCGCACCACTGCGATGGGCGACCTGCGCGGGATCTGGCGGATGTTCTGGCGCTTCGCCCGCGGGCGGGGCGACATCGAACTGGGCGACCAGCGCCGTGTCCCGCTCGACGAGGACTTCGGACGCCAGACCGTGACGTTCGCGCTGATCGGAAGCGTGGCGACGCTCGTCAGCACGGCGATCTTCCTGCTCCTTCGCGACCCGATCGGAGCCGTGTGGGCGAACATCGTCGGCTTCACCGCGACGGTCGCCGGGAACAGCTGGGCGAACCGACGCTGGACGTTCCGCACCCGTCGTGATTCCGGTCGGTGGCGTCGACGCCTCGCCACCATCGTGATCTTCGCGCTGTCGCTGGTCGCCAGTTCGCTCGCCGTTGCGAGCGTCGACGGCGATCTCTGGCGCGAGGTGCTGGTCCTCGTGACCGTCTGGACAGCGGCGGCCGCGATCCGCTTCCTGTCGCTCCGGACGTTGCTGCGCCGTCAGCAGGCGGCGCCGTCGGCGAAGAGCGCGTAGCTCGACTCGACCCATCGCTGGACATCGGCCGCGTCGTCGGAATCGAGCTGATCCCAGCCGCCGCGCAGGATCGTGTCGCGAGCCTCGGCGCCGCTGATGGCGCTGTCGGCGGCGAGCACCGTGGCGGCACGCTCGACCGTCTCGGCGACCTGCGCCTCCTCCTCGGGCGTCAACGCACTCGAGACACCGATCGGACAGGCGTCGCCGGCGTACGTCAGCGCCTCGGTGCCCTGCAGCTGGAAGACGGTGGTGGTCTCCGTCCCGTCGGCCCGGCGGCTCTCTCCGAGTTGGCGGACCATGATGTCGTCGTCGACGCGGAACTCGATCCCGCGCTCCTGCATCCACATCATCATCGTCGAGCTGTAGGGCTCGAAGATCCGCACGTTGGACACGTCGAAGAGCACCGGCCCGAATCCGTCGAGTTCTGCCAGCGACGGCTCGATCCGGCGCATCGTGGGTATCGATCGGTATTCGAACGTCGGCCCGGACGGCTGGGCGTGGAAGGGGATGTTCAGAACGGTGACGATGGCGATGAGCGCCGCGACGATTCCACCGAGCACCCGATCGAGTTGCCGCCGGGACGGCGCGTCGCGACTCGCCCTCCACAGGTCGATCGCGGACACGACGATGACGAGATGCACGAACGCCGTCAGCGGCCACAGCCATCGGGCGTGGTGCGGCGAGAGACCCACCGCCCCGATGGTCAGTTGTCCGAGTGAGAGCACCGAACCGATCAGCACGACGATGGCGATGACCCCGGCGGCGACGTGGACGACGTCGCCTCGACGCCGCATCGCGATCGTGAGACCGACGAGCAGGCTGATCACGAGTGCGAAACCGACGAGCGCGACCCAGAGTGGCGAGAGGCCGGCGATGTCGAGCGTGCGACCGTCGGGTTCGAGCCGGGTGACCGGAACGGTGGTCGTGTACCCCTGGCGTCCCCACCACGGCGGGAGCGCAGCGACGCTGCCAGCGATCCGGATCGCGTTCGCCGTGCCCAGCGTGACGTCGCCGCCTGAGGAGTTTGCGAGGAGGCGGGAGATGTTTCCCTCACCGGACCCGGCGAGCTGCTCGTAGACCGACGGTGCCCACAGCACCGCCAGCACGCCAGCCGTCAGGGAGATCGGGATCAAGGATGGCCGATCTCCGATCTTCGGCGGGCGCAGCCAGATCCGCGCGCCGATCGTGCCGAGCACGAGGAAGACGAAGATGTACGCGACCGACAGATACGTCTGGAGGAGCAGGCTGACCAGGATTGCGGCCCACGGCAGGAGGGCGTCGTCTCCGATCGCCAGACCGACGGCGACGATCAGCAGTGCGAAGATCACGAGCACCATCGCGTTCGGCTGCCAGATGTCGATGAGCAGTTCGCTTCCCATCGACCACAGCAGCAGCGCGACGACGAGCAGGACCCATCGTTGCAGCTCCCAGCCGCCGATGCGGTGCGAGACGGCGGAGATCCCGACGACGAGGGCGAGGTTCACCGTGCCCACCCCGATCGCCGCGGCTGCGCCCGGCGGGAGCGCGTGTGCGAACGGCGCGATCAGCCAGTCGTACATCGCACCCGGGTTGTTCATGTTCTGTCCGACGCTGAGTGATGCCGAGGTCCACGAACCGAGGAGTGGGTGGTGGTCGGTGAGGACGTCGCGTGTGCGGATGAACAGCAGCGCGTTGTCGCCGATGGGGAACCAGTCCTCGCGCAGGGCGCGCATCACCGCAGTGATGATCGGGATGCAGACGATCGCCGTCAGCCCGCGGCGGATCGCAGCACGTGGCCCGTCGACTCGCGGTTCGTCGACGTGCGCTTCGGCCGTGTCGAGGCTCACCGGTTGCTCACGCGGTGCTCACGGCGCGGCCTCGGCCACGGCGATCACCGACGTCCCCAGGGGCCAGACTCGACGTCCCCGGGCGGTCGTCGAACTGATCAGGTGCCCGATCCGATTCATCGCGGGGCTCATCTCGGGCATGTCGACGGTGTTCGTCGAGGGACGCAGTCGGCGTTTGAGGACGACGGGAAGCATCTCGGGGAACAGGTAGTCGCAGCGGCGCACGGTGTACCCGGCGTCTTCCAGGGTGGCCCGGAGCGTGGAGCGCGAGTAGCGGCGGTAGTGGCCGAGGTCGACGTCGAACGACGAGAATGCCCATTGCATGGCGGGCACGGTGATGACCAGCGCGGCGCCGGGGTCCATCCGTCGCCGCCAGTCGTCGAGTGCACCGACGTCGTCCTCGATGTGTTCGATCACGTCGAGCATCGCGCCGAGCGTGTTCCGGGTGAGGCGGTCGTCGGGGCCGAAGCGGGCCTCGTCGCCGTATCGGTCGCCCAGTGCGGCGTCGAGTGCCGGCGACAGCTCCTGGAACCGGTATCCGAGGTCGGGATGGGTCGTGACGAGGCGGTCGCCGAGCATGCCCGAGCCCGCACCGATGTCGACGATCGTCGTCGCATGTCGCCGCTCGGCCTCCGCCGCGACGAGATCGAAGCGAACCCAGTGCCAGAACGTGTGGGCCGTCGGATCGATCAGGTCGAGTTGCTGGCGCTCGAGGGGTGTCACGGCATCACCGCTCCCGTCACCTGTCGGCTCTGCGTGCACGGCGGCCGAGTGTACCCACGACCGCTACCCTCGCCGATTGTGACGACGAGCGCGAGACCAGTCGACGGTCCGCGGCTGACCACGAACCGGCTGGTGTGGATGATCACGCTGGTGGCCGTCGTCGTGTTCTGGCTCGTCAGTACGTCGTTCCGCCCGTGGGACCTGTTCGATCGGGGCGGCTTCAGCTCCGACTTCTACGACGAGCAGGCGCGGGTGTTCCTCCGTGGACGCCTCGCCGTCGATCCCGCGGTGCCGGGCCCGGAGGGGTTCGTCGTCGATGGAGCGACCTATCTGTACTACGGGCCGTTCCTCGCGGTCGTGCGAATGCCGTTCGCGCTCGTCGGCGCTGCTTTTGGCGACACTTTCGGCGATATCTTCGTCGGCCGGCTGGTGCGGATCTCGATGCTGATCGCGCTCGTCGTGGTGTGTCGGTGGTCGGCGCGCCTGGCACGGGCGGGACGGCATGCCGTGCGCAGCGTCGAGAGCTCGCCCGACGCCGGCCGCTGGGCGATCGGAATCTTCACCGCGGCCGTCGCGTTCTCACCGGTGCTGTTCGCCGCCGGCTGGATCAGCGTGTACAACGAAACCGAGTTGTGGGCGGTCGCGCTCGCGATCGTGACGATCACGCTCATCGTCGAGTGGGCGGCCGGTGGCTTCACACAGCGTCGCCTGGTCGTCCTCGCGTCGCTGGCCGCTCTCGCGACCACGTTGACGCGTGCACCCATCGGGTTCGGCGTGGCGCTGGCCATCGGCGTGTGCGGGGTCGTTCTGCTCCTCCGTACCCGGAGGTGGGATCCGGTGGCGGCGATCGCCGTTGCGGGCGGGCTGATCCCCGTCGTGGCGCACGCGGTGGTCAACGTCGCCAAGTTCGGCACGCTCCTCTCGGTTCCCGGCGACAAACAGTTGCTGTCGATCCAGAGCCCGGTGCGTGCCGCCTTCTTCGAGTCGACCGGTGGGAGCTTCTTCGCCGTCGACTTCCTCCCCACGACGCTGGTCCAGTATCTGCGCCCCGACGCGATCCGCTTCGAACGTCTCGTCCCGTTCGTTCGTTTCGGCCCGCTCGCCGAGAACCGGGGAGGGATCGACGTCGAGACGATCACCCCCGCAGCGTCGCTGCCGTCGAGCGCCCTGCTGCTCGTCGTGCTGGCGATCGCAGGTGCGATCTGGATCGCTCGCCACCGGTCACTGACCTGGGGGCTCGTCGTCGTGGCGACGACCCTGGCGACGCTTCCGACGTTCATGATCGGCTTCGTCGCGAACCGGTATCTGATCGACCTGATCCCACCGCTCGTCACGGCGGGTGCGATCGGGGTCTCGTGGCTCGGTGCGCTCACCCACGAGCCTGTTGTCGGACGCCCGGTCGCGCGCCGCGTCGTACGGATCGGTCTGGGGGTGCTCGCCGTGTTCGGACTCTGGGTCAACGCGTCGCTGGCCATCTGGAACCTCGAGCTCAAGTCACCGGGGTTCACCGAGCTGCGCTACGACATCGACCGCGCGGTGTTCGATTCCGATCCGCCGAACGTGAGCACGATCGCCGCCGGCGATGGGGCCGGCCGCGACGGGGTGATCGGCGTGCTCGACGACTGTTCGGGGATCTATGTCGCCGAACAGGGCAGCTGGGTGGCGCTCGAGCGATCGCCCGGCGTGCGCGCGATCTCGGGTGAGATCGACGGCGACGTGGAGCAGGTGCTCGCATCAACCGACCTCTGGTCGTTGACGTACCGGCCAACCGGCCAGGACGGTTCCGGGGACGGCATCGTCGGCGAGGTGACGTTCGAGCGGAGTGACGGCCTCGATGGCTTCGTGCGTGAGATTCCAGCCGGATCCATGACGGGATCCACGAATCACTACGAGGTGATCGCCGACCCGGTCTCCGACCTCTTCTTCGCGAACGTCGGGGGAACGGGGACGTTCCTGCCGGCCGACGTGCTCACCGCCGGTGGTCCGGTCCTCGATCCGGAGATTGACCCGGAGATTGATCCGGATGGCATCGACGCGGGAACCGCTGCGGCCATCGCTGCCACTCCGCTGTGCAGCGAAATCACCCGCCGAGACTCGCCCCCGGCGGACCGATGAAGACGGCGGCCTCCTGGCCGAGCTGGATCATCCGTGCGGTGACGTCCCGGGTCGCGTCGCTCAGTCGCTGATCGGTGTCCACACTGAACAGGTTGGTGTCGACGAGCGGGATCAGTTCGCCGAACCCGGAAGCGTCGAGGTCGTCGATCAACTCGAGCCGCAGCTCGTCGTACTCGGCGAGTTCGTCGGCGTCGCGAGGGTCGAACGACGCGACCTCGACGAACCGGTCGTCGTCACGCCAGTCCTCGATGTAGTCACCGGTGACGAGGACGATCGCCTGATCGGCCACTCCGTCGGGCACGGTCCTCGAGTCGGTCATCGGCACCCGCCAGTACTCCGATGAGCCCGCGTCGATCCCGGCACGGCGGAGTTCGCTGACCAGGCCGAACGCCTGACTCCCGAAGATGTGGGCATCCTTCCATTCGACGAGATACGTCTGATCGGGGTCGAGCGATGCGACGGTCGGCTCGACCAGTTCACCGAGTGTCTCGCCGAACGCCTCCTCCGGATGGTCGGTGCCGGGGGCGAGGACGAGCATGCTGGCGGTGGCGATGAGTGCGATCGATGCGCACGCGACGGTGATCCGCGGTGTCGAGATCGGTTCGGCCAGGTCCGGCCGCCGGGTCCGGAACCACGCAACGGCGGTCCATGCCACCGCCACGATCACGAGCGTCGAGGTGATCCAGGCCCACAACGTCAGGTAGTACCAGCGCTGCCCGAAGATCCGTGACATCGACATCGTGGTCAGCACCAGCGTCACGGCGATCACGGTGTGCAGCGCCGTCAGGGAACGGTGGCGGAGGCGCACGGCCACGACTGCGGCGATGCCCCAGGCGACCAACATCGCGAGGCCGGCCCAGATCGGTCCGTCGGGATCGAATCCGGACTCGAGGAATCGTTCCTGGCCGGTGAACAATCGCAGCTGCGTCCCCACCACGTCGAGGTGGCGCAACATCAGGCGGACGCCCGCCGCGAAACCGATCGGATCCTCGTCGGGCGATCCGAAATGATCGATCAGTCGCTTGAGGTTGCCCGGATCGCGTCGGATCTGATCGACGATCGGGGCCGACCAGAGGATGACGAAGGCGACGATCGTCGCGAGCACGATCCGTGGGGGTCCAGCGCCCGTCGCGTCGGACCGGGCCCGCCACCATCGGACCAGGACCACGGCAACCGCCAGCAGTCCCAGGCCACCGGCCATCAGGAGGTAGGGGATGTGGGTCTGGGCGGCGAACGAGGCCGCAGCGACGAGCGGCAGCAGCATCAGGTCGTCGCCGGCGAGAACGGCCCACACCGCCAGCAAGACGACGAGCCATGCGATCAGCGGCATGTACGGGTTCCACGGTTGCGTGAGCACCGACAACCCGAATCCCCGGATCACGACAGCGAGGATCATCGCCACCAGCGCGATACCGGGTCGTCCGAGTCGGCGCTGTCCGATCCACAGTGCGATCCCGATCCAGACGAGTGCGATCGACACGGTCGCGACTTCCATCGCCCAGGCGGAACTCCCGAACAGTCGGTATCCGGGCGCGAGCAGCCAGAAACTCAGCGGGCCGGGATGGCTCCCCTGTTCGGGCAACACCCCGATCCGCCCGGGCAATCCGATCAGCGGGGTCTGGCGGGTCCCGACGTCGCTGACCCGGAACTCGGTCATCGCGAGGTCGAGGACCGGATACCAGCGACGTTGCGCGAGCGCGATCACGGCGACGATGAGCGGCAGCGCGACGACAGCCGTCGTCAGCAGGATGACGGTTCGGTCGGACAGACCGCCGAGCAGCCCGCGGAGACGTCTCATCATCGAACCCGTGTCAACGACGCCGGAGGCGGCGGAGACGACGGAGGCGGTCGGAGATCCCCCACCGGGTGACGAGCAGCATCGACTCGACGATGATCCGCCCCGACATCTTCGACTTACCGAGCGTGCGGTCACGGAAGATGATCGGCGACTCGACGATCGATGCTCCGTTCGCGGCCAGGCGGCGGACCAGTTCGGTCATGAACGCGTACCCCTCCGCGCTGGTGGACGTCGGGTCGATCGCACGCAGCGCCGTCGAGCGGTAGGCGCGATAGCCACCGGTGCAGTCCCGGGCGGGCACGCCGAGGATCGTTCGGGTGTAGGCGTTGCCCCACTTCGAGAGGAGCTGGCGGCGCACGGGCCAATCGGTCGTCCCACCACCGGTGACGTAGCGCGACCCGATGACGAGGTCGGCTCCGTCGTTGATCAGGGCGAGGAACTCGGGGATCCGGGCGGGATCGTGCGACAGATCGGCGTCCATCGTCACGACGACGTCGTAGGCGCTCGCTCGGGTCTCGTCGAGGACGTGGCTGAACCCGTCGCGGTAGGCGCTCCCGAGTCCACGCTTTCCGGGTCGGGAGAGCAACGAGATCCTGCCGAGTTCATCCTCGAGCTCGCCGGCGATGTTTCCGGTCCCATCCGGGCTGTCGTCGTCGACGACCAGGATGTCGGTGTCCGGGGCGGCCTTGCGAACCGCGCGCAGGAACCGCTCGATGTTCTCTGCTTCGTTGTACGTCGGAAGCACGACCACGCTACGCATGCGGGTCCGGAGCCTAGTGGTGACCGCCGTCATGACGGCGGTGACCGAGCGCGTCTCGACGGAGAACCGAGAGCACGCCTGCGGCGGTCGCATCCCACGTCATCGCTCGGACACGATCGTGAGCGGCCGTGCCGAGTCGTTCCCGCAGGTCCGTGTCGAGCAACACCCGGGCGATCGCCGCTCCGAGACGGTCGGGGGGAGCGAGCAGTCCGGTCTCGCCGTCGACCACCGAACTGCGGTGCCCGCGGATGTCGGTCGCGACCGCGGGGGTCCCGCATCCGGCGGCCTCCGTGAGGCTCAGCCCCCATCCTTCGGCGAGCGAGGCGCTGGCCACGATCCAGGACCGGCGGTAGATCGCCACGAGCTCGGAGTGTTCCACGCGTCCGGCGAATGTGATCCAATCCTGGGCTCCCAACTCGGCCGCCTGCACCTCCATTGCGGCGCGCTCCGGGCCCGAACCGACGATCGTCAGAGTCGTGCCCGGCACGGCCGCACGC
>NZ_JBAVYV010000385.1:0-15489 GCF_049588435.1 Ilumatobacter sp. | reverse complement strand
GCGGCACGGTGTCAGCCGACCCCGCCGGCATCCGGCTGCTGCTCGGGAGCGACGCCGAGGGGTGGCGGCGCGGTCCGTTGCGTGCGGTGCGGTCGTGGGCCGGGCCGTGGCCGGTCGATCAGCACTGGTGGGAACCCACCCGTCATCGACGTCTCGCCCGGTTCCAGATGCTCGTCGCCGACCACGATGGCGAGGGAGGCGAGGGAGACGAGGCAGACGAAGAGGAGCGGGCTCACCTCGTCGTCGCCGAACACCAACGTTGGTTCCTCCTGGCGACCTACGACTGATGGGAGTTCTGGGCGGTCGGGAGTTCCGGAGGTGCCCTCGTTCCGCATTACTCGGACAGACGTGGGCGGAGTCCGAGTAAGGAGGAATGAGGGAGCACCTGGAGGTCTCGCCGATTGCGCGTGGTCGGCCGTCCTCGTGTCGATCGAACGGGGCTGCTACACACGATGTCATGAGCATCGAACGATTGCGGGCCGACGTGGCAGGGCGACAGCCGGTCGACGAGCGCGAGGCGGAGTCGATCGACCGGTTCCTGGCCGAAATCGATGCGTCGGCCGACCCGCTGTCGCAGGATGCCGGCCCGATCCACGTCACCGGCTCGGCGATCGTGGTGGGGCCGCGCGGGGTGCTGTTGCACAAGCACCGCCGGTTGGGGATCTGGTTACAGCCGGGCGGACACGTCGACCCGGGCGAGATGCCGTGGGATGCAGCGCTGCGCGAGGCCCGCGAGGAAACCGGTCTCGACGTCGCGTTCGCCGGGCCGCTCGACGAGGAGGGCGTGCCGGTCCTGATCCACGTCGACGTTCACGCCGGAGGGCGCGGACACACGCATCTCGACACGCGATATCTCCTCGACGGGGGCGATGCCGACCCCGCCCCGCCGGAGGGCGAGAGCCAGGAGATCGACTGGTTCGACTGGGAGGCGGCCATCGCGATCGCCGACCCGGGGCTCCGCTCGATCCTGGTGCATCTCACATCCGGCCGCTCGTGAATGCGAAGCTGGGGCCAATCGGAGACAACCCGCCATCAGCAGGAGAGCACCACATGCTTCAGGAATTCAAGGACTTCATCAACCGCGGCAATCTCGTCGAACTCGCGGTCGCCTTCATCTTGGCCGCGTTCTTCGCTCCGATCGTGACCGCCATCGTCGACGGCGTGATCATGAACATCATCGCGGCGATCTTCGGCCAGCCGAGCTTCGACTCGATCACGATCGATGTCGGGGACGCGACGCTGTTCGTCGGGACGGTGATCACCGCAATCGTCAACTTCGTGATCGTCGCATTCGTGTGTTTCCTGATCGTCAAGGCGTACAACTCGATGAAGGAGCCGGAAGACGAGGCAGGTCCGTCGGAGACCGATCTGTTGATCGAGATCCGCAACGAGCTGCGCGCTCGCAACGACTGAGCGGCTGCACCCGCAAACGATCACGGATCGGGGTTGCTGACGTGACTTCAGCACTCTGACCCGGTTCAATGTGGGCATGATCCGCCGTTCTCGCTTCGCGCCCGCGCTTGCACTCGTGCTCGTGCTCGGCGCATGTGGGTCGGGGGAGTCGTCGTCACCCGACGACACGACGGCGAGTACTCCGGTTCCGACGGTGCCCGGCGTCGGCAACCTGCCCGACACCGTCCCGACCCCCGACGTCGCTGCGGGAGTCAACACGCCCGACGAAGTCCCGGTGTCGGTCGAGATCAGCCGCCCGGTCGATGAGGACGGAGCCGTTCTCGACAGCATCGCCGAACAGGTGCAGGGCAATCGTCTGCTGGTCATCGGTGACTCGATCCTCGCGTCGACCTCCACGAGGTACGGCGGCGAGTTGTGCGCGGCACTGACCCCGCTCGGGTGGGACGTCGAGGTCGACGCCGAGCCGGGACGATTCGTCGAGTTCGGAAACGAGGTCCTGACCGACCGGCTGTCCGACGACCTGCCGTCCGACGAGGACTTTGATGCAGCGATCGTCCACCTGGGCAGCAACTACCGCGAGGACCAGGAGGCGTACTTCGAGGAGTTGAGCGAGATCCTGTTCCGCATCTCACCGCGACCGATGGTGTTGATGAACGTGACCGAGTACCGGCCCGCGTGGGCGGAGGTCAACGAGGTCATCGACGAGCTCGCCACGCTCTACGACAACGTCACCGTGGTCGACTGGGAGAAGGTCTCGTCGTTCCCCGGCGTGCTGAGCGGCGACGGACTGCACCCCGGAAACCAGGGCGAAGCGGTGCTCGTGGACCTGCTCGCGGTCGCTCTCGGGCAGGTCGCGCAGAGCGAGGGCGAGTGCCTCCCGACGTCGTTCTCCGACGACTCGGCCATCGGGAGCGGTGGGGGACCGAGCTCCGGCGGTTCATCCAGTGACTTCTCGACCGGCAGCTCGAACTCCAACAGCTCGTCCAGCAGCGGATCGTCGTCCAGCGGATCGTCCTCCAGTAGTTCGTCCAGCGGGGGTTCCTCGTCCGGTGGGGCCGCCACGGTGGAACCGACATCTCCTCCCGAGACATCGCCCCCGCAGACCTCCCCTCCGGGAACATCGCCGCCCCAGCCGTCGCCACCTGTGACGTCGCCGCCTGTGACGAGTCCGCCCGTCACGAATCCGCCTGCGACTTCGGCGGCGGCATCCGGAGGCTGAGTCGCCCCAGTCACGCTGCATCGCCGGTGTGACTTCGTAGCCTGAGCGCCATGTTGCAGGCACAGGCCGTTTCGGTCGAAGTAGGTGGGCGGTTGCTGGTCGACCGCGCCAGCTTCACCGTCATGGCCCGTGACAAGGTCGGCATCGTCGGTCGCAACGGCGCCGGGAAGACCAGCTTGTTCAAGGTGCTCGGCGGCACCGACGAGCCCGCGTCCGGGAACGTTCTCCGCAAGGGCGGCTTCGGCTACCTCCCCCAGGACCCCAAGATCGCAGGCGACCTCGAGGGTCGCACCAGCATCACCCACATCCTGTCGGGCAAGGGGATCGACGACGAGATCGTGCGGATGGAGAAACTCCGGATCGCGATGGAGGAGAACCCCGACGAGCGCAACGTGAACCGCTACCTCAAGGCCGAGGAGATGTTCCGGACGAGCGGCGGCTACGCCGCCGACAGCGAGGCTCGCGCGATGGCGGTCGGATTGGGGCTGCCCGACGATCGCCTCGAACTCCCGATCAGCGTGCTCTCCGGTGGGGAGCGTCGCCGCGTCGAGCTCGCTCGGATCCTGTTCGCGGGGACCGACGTGCTGTGCCTCGACGAGCCGACGAACCACCTCGACATCGACGCCAAGACCTGGCTGCTGCAGTACATGCGCCAGTACAAGGGCGCATTGCTCGTCATCAGCCACGACCTCGACCTGCTCGACGAGGCGATCACCCGCGTCCTCCACCTCGACCGGACATCCGAGGACGAGGTCGGCGACCTGATCGAGTACCGCGGCACGTACTCCCAGTATCAGCGCTCACGCGCGGAAGACGAGGCCCGCCAGATCAAGAAGGCCGCGCAACAGTCGAAGGAGATCGCGCGCATGCAGGGCGTCGTCGATCGCTTCGGCGCGAAGGCCACCAAGGCATCGATGGCGCACTCGATGGAGAAGAAGATCGCCCGCCTCGACGCGACGCGGGTGCACGCTCCGAAGTCGACCAAGACGTTCAACGTGCGTTTCCCCTCCCCACCACCGTGCGGTGAGACCGTGATCACCGCCGACGGGATGTGCAAGGGCTACGCAGGCGTGACCGTGTTCGAGGACATCGGCTTCGACCTCGGCCGCGGAGAACGACTGCTCGTGCTCGGCCTCAACGGAGCCGGCAAGACCAGCCTGCTGCGCATCCTCGCCGGCGAGACCGAGGCCGATCTGGGTGACTTCGACTTCGGGTACCAGGTGCACTCGGGCTACTACGCCCAGGAACACGACAACCTGCGAGTCGACGAGAGCCTGCTCACGAACCTCCGCGACTCGATCCCGGCCGGGGTCGAGATGGGCGAGACCCAGCTCCGTGGGTTGCTCGGCATGTTCGGACTGTCCGGCGACAAGGTCTTCCAGGATTCGGGCACCCTCTCCGGCGGGGAGAAGACGAAGCTCGCGCTCGCGATGCTGATGACCGGCAAGAACAACCTGTTGCTGCTCGACGAGCCGACCAACAACCTCGACCCGCCGTCGCGTGAAGCGGTCGCGAACGCGCTCGTCGACTGGCCCGGTGCGATCATCTTCGTCAGCCACGACACCGACTTCGTGAAGGAACTCGCGCCCACCAAGGTGTTACTGATGCCCGACGGCGACGTCGACTACTTCAACGAGGATTGGCTCGAACTCGTCTCGATGGCCTGAGTCGGCGGGACCTCGTCCCGAACGTGAGGCTGTGCGAGCGCAGCGGGTACGGTCGGGTCATGCGTATCGGATATTTCGGTGGGAAGATCAACGACGGCACGGTGGACGATGTCGTCGCCGAGGCGGCACAGGCCGAGGCGGACGGTTTCGCCTCGTACTGGGCACCGCAGATCTTCGGCCACGATGCGTTGACCGCGTTGGCCGTCGTCGCCCGGGAGGTTCCCCGGATCGAGCTCGGCACGTCGGTCGTGCCGACCTATCCCCGCCATCCGATGGCGCTCGCTCAGCAGTGCTTGACGGTCAACGCCGTCGCCGACGGCCGCCTCACGTTGGGGATCGGGCTGAGCCACCAGGTGGTCATCGAGAACATGATGGGGATGAGCTTCGACAAGCCGATCCGTCACATCCGTGACTACATGAACATCCTCGGCCCGCTCAGCCGCAACGAACCGGTCAGCTACTCGGGCGACGCCTACTCGACCCACGCGTCCGTCAACGCCGTCGGGGCGAAGCCGTTCTCGACGGTGATCGCGGCACTCGGACCGCAGATGCTGCGTGTCGCGGCCGAACTCGCCGACGGCACGCTGACGTGGTGCACCGGACCGATCACGCTGGCCGAGCACACGATTCCCACGATCAGTGCGGCCGCGGAGGCGGCCGGTCGCCCGACGCCGCGCGTCATCGCCGCACTGCCGGTGTGTGTCACCGACGACTTCGAATCGGCGAAGGGCCGCGCGGCCAAGGTGTTCGAGATCTACGGCAGTCTCCCCAGCTACCGAGCGATGCTCGACCGTGAAGGAGCCGCCGGCCCGGAGGACATCGCGATCACCGGGACAGTCGACGAAGTCGTCGAGCGCGTCGGGCGTCTCGCCGAGATCGGTGTCACCGACTTCGCGACCGTCGAGTTTCCCGGCAATCCCGACGAGGCCGAGGCCACCCGCGCCGCGATCAAGCAGCTGTTGTGAGCGCAGTCGCGGTCTCCGTCGAGGATTCAGGCGTCGCGGTCGTCACGATCGGACATCCTCCGATCAACCTGATGACCGTCGAGGTCTTCATCGAACTCGCGGGGACCGTCGACCGACTCGCCAACGACGACACGGTCCGCGCCGTCGTGCTCCGCTCGGCGAACCCCGAGTGGTTCATCGCCCACTTCGACGTCGAGGCGATCCTCGGATTTCCGACCGAACAGCCGACCCCGACCGAACTCAACGGCTTCCACCTGATGTGTGAACGACTGCGCACGATGGACAAGCCGACCATCGCCCAGATCGAGGGCCGCGTCGGCGGAGGTGGAAGCGAGGTCGCAGCGAGCTGCGACATGCGCTTCGCCACGCCCGATGCGGTGTTCAGCCAGCCCGAGGTCGCGCTCGGGATCCTTCCCGGTGGGAGTGGAACCGTCCGACTGCCGCGTCTCATCGGGCGTGGGCGCGCACTCGAGGTGATCCTCGGCTGTGACGACATCGATGCACAGACGGCCGAGGCATGGGGCTGGGTCAACCGGGTGCTTCCCGCAGATGCGATCACCGGCTTCGTCGACCGCCTGGTCGCCCGGATCGCTTCGTTCCCACCACATGCGGTCGCCGCCGCCAAGGCCGCTGTCGTGCGGGCCGAGACCGGAATCGTCGATGACCTGCTCCAGGAGGGGGCAGCGTTCAACGCGACGCTCGCCGATCCGGAGACGCGCGCGGCGATGCAGCGATTCCTCGAGATCGGTGGTCAGACGCCCGACGGTGAACGCCGCCTGGGTCAGCTGGCGGCCGAACTCGGACGAACGACTCCGAGCGCGCCCGATTGATGTCGCGCCGGTCCGACGTCGACGGTCCGGCATTGGAAGGCCTGATGCGCGGTCGACGACGATGCGCGTGGGGTGTCGGTCTCGCCGTGGTGGTCGCCGCGTGTTCATCCACGCCGCCGGTCGCCGTCGAGCGCGCCGACCGCAGCGTCGGGGAGTTGACCGCTGACACCGGCCCGGGACTTCCCGACGTCGGAGCGGAACGACCGCCGACAGCCGACCAGGAGGATCCCGATCCACCCGTCGTGGAGGCACCGGAATCGACGCTCGAGTGGGGAGACTGCACACCCTTCGAGATCCCGAGCCCCGACGTCCTCGGCACGTCGGGCTGGGAATGCGCGACGCTTGGTGTTCCGATGGACCCGTTCGGCGTCGACGCCACCGAGACGGACATCGGCGCCGAGAGTGTCGACCTCGCGCTCACCCGGCACCCCGCCACGGGTGATCGTCGCGGATCGATCCTCGTCAACCCGGGGGGACCCGGTGGCGACGGGCTCACGACCGCGTGGGGTCTGCGCTCCGAACTCTCGACCGAACTCCTCCGCGGTTTCGACCTCGTCTCGTGGGACCCGCGGGGTATCGGACAATCGACACCCAAGATCGACTGTGATGATGCGGTCGCTCCCGGCGACCCGGACTTCATCGCTCGGTGCGTCGACCTGACCGGGCCGGTGAGCGCATACCTGGCAGCGCCCTATTCGGCCGCCGACATGGAGGCGATCCGAGTCGCGCTGGGGGAGGACGAACTCAACTACCTCGGCTACAGCTACGGGACGCTGCTCGGGGCGACGTACGCGGCGGAGCACCCCGACCGCGTCGGAGCCTTCGTGCTCGACGGGGCGACCGATCCGTTGGTCGGCAGCCCCGACGGTCCACGCGAAGGCGGTTTCCCGACCCTCGCCGACGACGGACTCGATGCCTCACGCGAGCGCTTCACCGAACTGTGCGATGCCAGCGATCGCTGTCTCCTCGGCCGGAACTCGTCAATCGTCCTCGATGTCGTGGAGTCCAGCGTGCAGTTCCTCCCCACACCGAACTTCGACCGGAACCCCGAGACCATGTCCGTCGGAGCATTCCAGGAGGTGGTCGACCTGGCGCTGACCTACGCCGGGGATTGGGAGCTCCTGGCGACGGCGTTGTCCGATGCCGACCGCGGTGACGCGTCAGCGCTCGCGTCGTTGTCGGCGGGACCGGTTGACGAGACGAGTGAGCCCGGGTCGGGTGAGAGTGATTTCACCGAGGCCAACTTCATGATCTACTGCGCAGATTTCGCATCGCTGCTCGACCCGTTGACCTTCTGTGACGCGATGCCCGAGAACGCGGAGACGCTCCAACCGGTGCAGCCGGTCGACGTCGAACAACCGTTGCTCGTGATCGGTACCGAGTACGACCCGTTGACGCCCGGGTACCACGCACCGGCGTTCGCCGAGGCGTTGGGTGATGCCACCTCCATCATCTGGGAAGGCGTGGGGCACACGGCCTTCCCGGGGTGGACACCGTGCATCGACGACGTCGTCGACGGCCAGTTCCTCGGTCGGCCGCTCCCCGCAGCGGGCACCAGGTGCTCGTTCCTGTTCGGGGTCGACGACGACGAGACACTCGGCGACGAGCTCTTCGGGCAGGGCGACGTCGAGTCCGAACGAATCCTGGAGCAACGGTTCGGCGACGAGGTCGACGCCTCGGACGCGCGCTGCCTCGCCCGGGAGATCAACCGGGAGTCGGACCGGGTGATCAGCCACGTGATCCTCGACGTCACGTCGGACGACGCCGAGGCAGCGTTCACCGAGGCATCCGCGAACTGCTGATCGCTCGCGGGGCCAGGAACCCGACGCGTCAGGAATGGGGCTTCAGCGTGACCGGCATCGTCGCTTCGGCGCGGACCTTCGCATAGAAGTCGTTGCCCTTGTCGTCGACGACGACGAACGCCGGGAAGTTCTCGACCTCGATCTTCCAGATCGCTTCCATCCCGAGTTCGGCGTACTCGAGTACATCGACCTGCTTGATGTTGTCGAGCGCGAGTCGTGCGGCGGGACCACCGATCGAGCCGAGGTAGAAGCCGCCGTTCGAGGCACACGAATCGGTCACCTGCTGCGAACGGTTTCCCTTGGCGAGCATCACCATCGACCCGCCTGCGGCCTGGAACTCGGGAACGTACGAATCCATCCGTCCCGCCGTCGTCGGGCCGAACGAACCGGATGCATATCCCTCGGGCGTCTTGGCCGGACCGGCGTAGTAGACGGCGTGGTCCTTCCAGTACCGGGGCATCTCCTCGCCGGCGTCGAGTCGCTCCTTGATCTTCGCGTGGGCGATGTCGCGGGCGACGATCATCGGCCCGCTCAACATCACCTGGGTGGTCACCGGAAGCTCGGCGAGCGTCGCGCGGATCTCGTCCATCGGACGATTGAGGTCGATGTGCACGGGTTCGGAATCGAGCAGGTCGGCTGAATCGACCGTCGGGAGGAAGCGCGCCGGGTCGGTCTCGAGTTGCTCGAGGAAGAGGCCGTCGGCGGTGATCTTGCCCATCGCCTGACGGTCGGCCGAGCACGACACCGCCATCCCGACCGGGCAGGACGCGCCGTGACGGGGCAGTCGGATGATGCGCACGTCGTGGCAGAAGTACTTGCCGCCGAACTGGGCGCCGACACCGGTGCTCTGAGCGAGTTCGAGCACCTGCGCTTCGAGTTCGAGGTCACGGAACGCGTGGCCGGCCTCCGAGCCCGTCGTCGGAAGTGTGTCGAGGTAGCGCGCCGTTGCGAGCTTGGCGGTCTCGACCGCGATCTCGGCCGATGTGCCACCGATGACGATGCCGAGGTGGTACGGCGGGCAGGCGGACGTCCCGATCGACTGGATCTTGTCGAAGATCCACGGCAGCATTGTGGCTTCGTTGAGCAGGGCTTTCGTCTCCTGGAACAGGAAGCTCTTGTTCGCGGATCCGCCGCCTTTGGCCATGAACAGGAACTTGTACGCGTCGCCGTCGATCGCGTTGATCTTGATCTCGGCGGGCAGGTTCGTGCCGGTGTTCTGCTCGGTGTACATGTCGAGCGGAGCCATCTGGCTGTAGCGCAGATTCGACGTGAGATAGGTGTCGGCGATTCCGCGTGCGATCTGCTCCTCGTCGCCACCACCGGTGAACACGAACTGGCCTCGCTTGGCCTTGACGATGGCGGTGCCGGTGTCCTGACACATCGGGAGCACGCCGCCGGCCGCGATCGAGGCGTTCTTCAAGAGGTCGAGCGCGACGAAGCGGTCGTTGTCCGACGCCTCGGGGTCGTCGAGGATGTTGCGGAGCTGTCGGAGGTGGCTCGACCGCAGGTAGTGAGCGATGTCGTGCATCGCCTCGGCCGTGAGCGCCCTGATCGCCTCGGGTTCCACCTTCAGGAACGTCCCCTCCGGCGTCTCGAACGTCGACACGCCGTCGGTCGAGACGAGGCGGTACTCGGTGGTGTCCGGACCGAGTGGAAACATCTCGGTGAAGGGAATCGCGTCAGCGTTGTCGGCCATGTGTCGAGCTTACGCACGGGCTTGCCGAGGACGAACTGGAAGTCATGCAGGTGCCGCGGATCACCCGGAACTGCGACCAGGGTGTGAAGCGGCCGGGGTACGGTGATCGGGTGGTGTCGAGCGCGGAATCGATCGAGCGCCCCTCGTGGCGTGGCTGGCTCCACACCGGCGCGTTCGCGTTGACCATTCCGGCCGGGCTCGTCCTGATCGTGCTGGCCGACACCGCCGCAGCACGAACGTCGGCAGCGATCTACGCCGCCTCGTTGGCGATGATGTTCGGCACCTCGGCGGCCTATCACCGCCTGGCCCAGTCCGAGACCGCTCGTCGCCGAATGCAGCGTGCCGACCATTCGACGATCTTCCTGCTCATCGCGGGGACGTACGTCCCGATCACGATGGTCGTGATGCCGATGAAGTGGGGGATCCCGATCCTCGCGTCGATCGCGACCCTCGCGGTCGTCGGAATCCTGATGAAGACGCTGATCTTCGACCGCATGCAATGGCTCGCGTCCGCGTTGTACCCGATCATGGGCTGGATCGCGGTGCTCACGCTTCCGGTCCTCTTCGACGAGCTCTCGGCTGCACAACTGGTGTTCGTCATCGGAGGGGGACTCGTCTACAGCCTCGGGATCCCCGTGCTCTTCCTGCGTCGGCCGGACCCGTGGCCCCGTACGTTCGGCTACCACGAGGTCTGGCACGTGTTCGTGATCGTCGCCGCCGGGTTGCACTTCGCCGCGATCACCAGCATCGTCGCCTGATCGCCGCGTCGTCCGCCGACCGACCGTCGACAACGGGGTGACCGGAGAGCCGGTCGCGACACCGCGCGATCCGTAGGCTCGGTCCAATGCGCCGGCCCGGCCTTCTCAGCATCGTCCACAATCCGGCGCAATTGGTGGTCGCAGCGTTCGCGGTGTTGATCGGGATCGGCACCGTCCTGTTGCTGCTTCCGGCGGCGACCGATGGGCCTGGTGGTGCCGGGTGGGAGGACGCGCTGTTCGTCTCGACGTCGGCCACCACGGTCACGGGGCTGTCCACGGTCCCGACCACCACGTTCTCGTTGTTCGGTGAGTTGGTGATCCTGGCGTTGATCCAGATCGGTGGCTTCGGCATCATGACCATCGGGTCGGTGTTCGCCCTGATCGCCATGCGGCGCATCGGGCTCCGGCAACGAATGTTGGCGCAGGCCGAGATCGGCGCGGTCGACATCGGTGAGCTGGGGCGACTGCTGCGTGCGATCGCCAAAATCACCGTGGTCGTCGAAGGTGGACTCGCGATGATTCTCTTCGGGCGGTTCTGGCAGGGCGGATACGAGGACGGACCGGTGGGAGCGGCCTATTCGGCGGTGTTCCACTCGGTCTCCGCGTTCAACAACGCGGGCATGTCGCTGTATCCCGACAACCTCGAGGGGTTCGCCGGCGATCCGTGGGTGATCTATCCGATCACTGCGGGGTTCATCGTCGGCGGGCTCGGGTTTCCGCTCTACGTCGAGGTCGTGCGCAGGTGGAGGCACGAACGCGACGAGCGGCGTGGCCTCGAGACCCTCGGCGCGGACCGGGCGAAACCGTGGAGTCTGCACGCCCGGATCACGGCCGGCGCGACGGTGATTCTGCTCGTGGGCGGACCACTGATGGTGCTCGCGTTCGAGTGGACCAACCCAGGGACGCTGGGACCGTTCGGGATCTTCGAGAAACTGTCGAACGCGTGGTTCCAGGGCGTCACGCCGCGCACCGCCGGGTTCAACACGATCGACACCGGAGCGCTCAACGAGACGACCCTGCTCGGCATGAGCATCCTGATGTTCATCGGAGCGGGTCCAGCATCGACGAGCGGTGGCATCAAGGTCACGACCGCGGCGGTGCTGGCAGCCGTGATCTGGGCACAGATCCGCGGTGAATCCGACGTCAACGTGCTCCGACGCCGGCTGCCGCCCTCGATGATTCGCCAAGCGGTGACGATCGCGTTGTTGTCGATCGGATTCGTCGGCATGACGTCGCTGGTCTTCATGGCGAGCGATGGCCTCGGACTGTCCGATGCGTTGTTCGAATCGACGTCGGCGTTCGGAACGGTCGGTCTGTCGACCGGCGTGACTGGGTCGATCAGCACCGGCGGACACCTGGTGCTGACGCTCGCGATGATCTGCGGTCGTGTCGGCCCACTCACATTCGTCACGGCGATCACGCTGGCCGAACGAACCCGGCTCTATCGTTACCCCGAGGAGCGTCCGATCATTGGCTGAGAAAAGATTCGCACGACATGTGATGCGCGGGTTCGGGTCGCAAACCGACCGTCCGCCGGATCGCGTCATCGAACATCGCGGCGAGATCGTCGTGATCGGCCTCGGTCGATTCGGGTCGTCGCTGTCGCGCACGCTCGTCGGCATGGGCCACGAGGTCCTCGGTCTCGACGTCGATCCCGCGAGAGTCCAGGAACACACGGGCGTCCTCACGCACGTCGCCGAGGTCGACACGACCAGCGTGCGGGCACTGACGCAACTCGGAGTGGCCGACGCGACCACCGTGATCGTCTGCATCGGCAACGACGTCGAGGCCAGTGTGTTGACCACCGCGGCGCTCGACGACCTCGGGATCCCGAACGTCTGGGCGAAGGCGATGACGGAGGCACACGGCCGGATCCTGAGTCGGGTCGGCGCCCACAGCGTCGTCTTTCCCGAGAACGACATGGGTAAGCGCGTGGCGCACCTGGTGACCGGTCAGATGCTCGAGTACGTCTCGCTCGACGACGATTTCGTGCTCGCCGAGATGAACGCACCGAGGCTGATCGTGGGGATTCCGTTGGGCGACTCGAACCTGCGGCGGGACCATCGCGTGACGATCGTGTGCCACAAGCCGGACGGTGGAAAATTCACTCACACCGACCGTGACACGGTGCTCACGACGAGCGATCTGATCGTCGTCGCAGGAGTCCGCGACGACGTCGAGGCATTCGGCGAAGCCGCCCGCTGACAGCCGTGTCAACCGGGGTCGGACCCCAGTTGACACGCTCTACTTGACGAGGTAGTTGACGTCGTCGGGGATCTCGATGACGTCGGGGTCGATCATCTCGCCATCTTCGAACACGGAGTCCAGGAACGAGATCGCAAACGTGTTGGTCAGTTCCTGCGCTCGCTCGATCGGCATGTCGCCGGGCGAACACCCCTCGGCGCCCATCGTCTCGACCGTCTCGAGGACGAGCGGGTTGACGTCGCGGAGCGTCGGGAAGACCTCGAGGTAGTCGCACAGGTCGGTGAACGACTGGTGTTGGGCATCGACGAGTTCGAGTCGGTAGTGCGGTTCGCTGTTGGTGAGGTCCCAGGCGCGACGGACGTTCGGGTCGATCGGTGTCGTCTGGTCGTTGGTCCCGGCGATCACGAGGGCGGGCGTGGTGATCGAGGCGAGGCGCTCGTCCGACAACAGTTGGTCGTCCGGGTCGTCGCCACCGACCGCGGGTGCGATCGGAATGATCGCGTCGACACGCGAATCGGCGGCGACCTCGCCGAGTTCGTTCGAGTACCCGGACGCCACCGCATATGTGGTGAATCCTCCGAACGAGTGACCGGTGACGGCGATCCGCTCGGGATCGGTCGACGCGACGAACCCGGCGGTCTCGGTGCTCTCCGGGTCGAGCATCGCGTCGATCACGACCTCGACGTCCTGGGATCGGTTGATCGCGATCAACGCACTGTCGTCGGGAGTTCCGAGAACCCGCTCGACGGCGGTGTTGCCCGTGTGGTCGGGGGCGACGACCACGTAGCCGTGGCTGGCGATGGTCTCGGTGTAGTTCGAGGCGATGTAGCGCTGGCCGCCCGAGCCGTGTGAGTACACGATCAGCGGGAACGGTCCGTCGGGGGCGATCGAGGCGGGCTCCGCGCTGATCGCAGACGGCGATTCGTAGGAGTCGCCGGTGACGAACGTGTACTGGTGCGGTTCGCCGGTCGTGCCCTTCGCCAGCGGGAACCACACGTCGACGGTGAGGGGTCGCTCACGCTCATGGTCGGTGATCGTGATCGTCGAGACACCGACGTCGTACTCGCCCGGACCGACCGATTCCAGGGCTGCGAGTGCGACCTCCGTCGTCGTCGATGCGGGCACGGTGTCGGGGGCTTCCGTGGCCGGTGGTTCCGAGTCGATGGGGTCCGTCGGCGGTGCCTCGGTTCCGGTCGTGGCTTCGGTCTCGCCCGTCGTCGCCGGCTCGGAGAGCGTGTCCCCGTCGCCGGAACACGAGGCTGCGACGAGCAGGCATCCGACGAGGAGGGCGGTGATGTGACGCGTGCCGGAGATCATGGAACGAGATCATGGTCGAGACGTTCGCACGACGACGAACGCGTGCGGGTGATCAGGGCCAGAGTGTTCGCACGAGGAGTGCGATCGCGCTGAACGCCGACAGTCCGAGCACGATCGGGCGCACGGCCGAGCCGACGAGTCGGTCCTTGTAGCGCCGTGCGGTGGCGAGGCCGAGCAGGACCGACGGCAACAGCAACGCCGCCAGTTGGAGTTGTCGCGGCCCGAGTTCTCCCGCGACGACCAGGGCGAACGCGGTGAGCAGCGATCCGACGGAGAAGAACAACGAGATCGTGGCTCGCATCGTCACCGGGTCGCTGTGCTGATAGGTGAGCGCCATCGGCGGTCCGCCCACACCGACCGCTGTCCCGGTGAAGCCCGACCCGAACCCGGCGATCACGAGTGCGGTCGGTGTCGGGGTGAAGCGCTGTGCCGTCAGCGAGACGATGACCCCGCCGAGGACCGTGACTCCGACGAGAATCGCGAGAACGTCGTCGGAGATCGACGCGACGACCATCGCCCCGAGGATCAGTCCAGGGATGCGTCCGATCAGTGCCGCCGTCACCCCGGGTTTGTCGATGTGGGAGCGGTCGGCCCACGCCACGCCGAACGTGATCGGCAGCACGACGATGACGATGCACGCCGGCACGAAATCGGGGTCGACGAGCAGCAGCACGGGTGACGAGAGGATCCCCACGCCCACCCCCGTTGCGGCCTGCATCACCGCACCGACGTAGACGACGCTGACGCAGGCGAGCGCGCCCAGGGCGGGGAGGCCCATGATCGTGAACGCGGTCATCGGTCCTTCATCCGACCCGGCGTGGCTGAAGCCGGGTCGTCGGGCCAACGATGCTTCGGGTACCGGCCGGCCATCTCCTTCTTCACCTCGGCCCAACTCCCGCTCCAGAAGCCGGGCAGGTCGGCGGTGACCTGGATCGGCCGGTCGGCGGGGGAGAGCAGTTCGAGTCGGATCGGAATGCCACCGGCCGTCGGGTGGTCGGTGACGCCGAAGAGGTCCTGGACGCGCACGGCGGCGGTCGGCGCTTCGCCGGAGTAGTCGACGGGGACCGATCGTCCCGAGGGAAGGGTGAGCTGGTCTGGTACGAGTCGCTCGAGATCGCTGCCCTCCGGCCATGGAAGCTGCGACCGCAGGACCATCGCCACGTCGAGACCGTCGAGATCGCGTCGACCCGTGGCCCCGGGCAGATACGGGGCGAGCCACCGGTCGACCGCCTCCACCAGAGCGTCGATCGACCAGTCCGGCCACGGCTCGCCGACGTTGCGGTGCAGGAACTCGACCCGTCGGCGGAGGCGCGACGCCGCGGCCGACCATCCCAGGACGGCGAGTCGGGTCTCGCGAACGCGGCGCATCAGCGCGTCGGTCGTCGCGTCGCCCGGCTCCGGACGGCGGTCCTGCTTCCCGAGCCGAATCGCTCCGAGTCGACGTTCGACGGTTTCGACCAGTTCGTCGCGGTCGGTGTTCCACACCAGCGTCCGCTGCTCCTTGATCTCGTCGCCGGCCATGTCGATCACGGTGTCGACGTCGACCGCAGCGGCGAGCCGGATCCGTGCCCGGTCGGCCTTGCCGTCGAGGTCGGCGGCGACGACGAACGGTTCCTG
>NZ_JBAVYV010000384.1:0-8761 GCF_049588435.1 Ilumatobacter sp. | reverse complement strand
CAGTACTGCACCGCCCGCAACGTCCAGGTCCGCTCGGACAGAGCGGAGTCCGGATCGTCGCTCGGCGGGCTGAAGAGGATCCACTGGTACGCACACAGGTCCTCGTCGTGGCGCTCGCTGCATCGCTCATCGGGACGCCCACCGGTGACGTACACACGACCGTCGATCACCTCGACCGCAGGTGCGGCGGACGGCAACCTGGTCGCGGCGCTTCCTCGCGACGAACCCGCCTCGGGTTCGGGGTGCGTCCAGTCCCCCATCGAGTCGGTGACGCAGAGCCGCGCGGTCGCATCGGCACCGGCGACCGGAACGCGGAAGGCCTGTGCCGGGCTTCCGTCCTCGGGCTGCTCGTCGAACACCGCGATCCGCGTCGCGAACGAATCGATCTGTTCGAACCCGCACTCGCCGACTCCGGACTCACTCAGCGTCTGCTCCACATCGGGGTCGACCGCGAAGGGACGGGCGACGCGAACGTCGAGCAGCGGCGCCGCCGATGCGTCAGCGGGTTCGGGGTTCCCGGAGCCGATGATCCCCCCGTGATCGAGCCATGCGCGGAGCTCGTCGGCGATCATCCGATGTCCCAGCGGGTTGGGATGCATGCTGTTGTGCGTCCAGGAACCGGGGTTCAGCCGGGAGAAGAACGGTCCGTCGGTCGGCTGGAGGCGGATCAGGTTGATCGCCCGGTCGTCGCTCTCGCACAGCCGGTTTCCCTCCAGCGCGAAAGCACCCGGCGCGAAGTAGTGGACCCCCGCCTGGGCCGCCGACGTGGCGATCTGGCGGTTCAGGACCGTCGTGAACTCGAAGATGAACTCGTGCTCGCTGCGGTCGAGCGGTGAGTCGTCGCACGTGTCCTCGGTGAGCACGAACGGATAGGGCATCACCACGATCGCGACGTCGTCGTCGAACTCGTCGCGGATCGCGGAGTATGCCTCGGTCAGCTCGGGCCCGATCGCGGGGACGTTGTCGAGCCAGATCTCGCGCCGTTCCGCGCACGACCCCGGGAGGAGACAACCGGCGACGATCTCGCCGAAACGGACGTCGTTGCCCCCGATGCTGAGCAGAACCAACTCGGTTGCGCTGCGGTCGGCAGCCAGGTGATCGAGTTGGAGTTGCGAGCCGTAGATCCCGTCCGGGCCGCACGGGTACTGCCCGACCGATCGGGCCTGCGGGATCTCGCAGCCCGCCCTCTCCTGCGCCCCCTCCAGGACCTGGTCGTCGGAGGCGCCCAACGACTCCATCGATTCCATCGTCGCGTCGTCGCCGGAGTCCTCGGCGCGCTCGATCTCGACGTCAACCGCAGTCTGGTTGGCCTCGTCGACGACCACGTCGTCGGTCCGCAGCTCGAGGACCTCGCCGAGTTTCGCCCCGGAGCACGCGAGGAAGTCGAGACCCGGCTCGTTCAACCCGTCGGCGGGATCGGCCCCGGCCGCCTCGGCCGTCCCGCCGTCGGCGGTCATCGAGATCAGCACCGGATACGCGGTGGGGGCCCGCCGACACTCGTTGCGTTCGTCGCCCCTCTGGTCGGTGCCTGCGTAGAACTGTGGTGCGCCCTCTCCCGAGATGAACGAATCGCCGAACGCCACGACCCCGCCGGCGGCGACATCACCGCTCGCGGCCACGCTGCTCACGTCGTCGACGTCGGGCGTGGTGTGCGAGAACAATCCCCAGACGAACGCGAAGCCGACGATCACACCGAGGAACAGCGTCGCTCCTCTCCAGACGATCCATGCGCCGGCGAGCGCGACCGAGAGGGTGATGAATGCCGTAAACCACGCGGATCGACCGAACGTTCCGGTCGCGTACAGCTGATACCCGGAGACCCCGACCAGGCCGATCCCGGTGACGAGGATCGATCGCTTCATCAGCGTCGACATTCCGAACCTGGCCGGCTTCACGCTGAGCATCACCATCGCCACGATCGTGAGCCAACCGCCCACCGTCACGACCGGGACCCAGCGGACCGCGAGGCCGAGGAGAAGCACCGCGAGTCCGGCACCGCCGACGATCAGACCGCGCGTGCGGGCGTCACCGGGGATGATCTTCAGGACCTGCGACTGCGGCTGGGCACCTCCCCCTCGAACGCACATCGTCGACAGGCCGCCCGTGAACAGCCCGAACCCGACGAGCAGTCCACCGAACCCGACGAAGCGGATCAGGGTCGGCACCGGCAACCCGATCGTGATCGAACTGACGAACCCGACGACGAGTCCGATCTGCATCCACCGTTCGGCCTCGTCGGCGCGCGCGTTGCGCACCTCGCTGACGAACGGTCCGATCCCGAAGGTCAGGGCCATCAAGCCAAGGAACGCGAGGACCGGCCAGCGCAATTCGTTTGCGACGACGACTGCGATCGCTCCGACCCCCGCGGCGCCGAGCACGAACGACTTCCACGCCCGCGTGCCCGGGTTGCGCCAGCGTGCCGCCGTGTAGTCGGTCGTGACCCAGGCGGCGGCCGTCGCGACGACCACGCCGGCGAGTCCGACCGCCGGGAACGAGGTCTGGGTGGCCGCCCACAGCAGGATCCCGCCGCACAGGGCGACGATGGTCGTGGCGACGAGTACCACGCCCGGCGCTTGCGCCAGGTACCACCGTCGCAACCGGCCCGACCCAGGGTCGAGGTCGGCGTCGAGGTCGGGTGACGCGTCGACGGAGTCGGCGTCGGCCGTCAGACCGTCTGCGCTGTCGACACCTTCGCCCATCGTGGTCCTCCCACACCGGACCATAGATGGTGTGCGATGCGTGGCACCCCGGAATTCACTGCGTCCGTATCAACTGGGGTCAGACCCCAGTTGACACGTGCCGAAAACGCCAGCGGCCCGCACCGAACGTGCGGGCCACCAGTCAGTTCTTCAGCTTGCTGATTCGGGATCGATTCGTTCGAGTGCAAGGAAAGCGACGAGGAAGTTGGCCTGCGCCAACGACGAGTTCGCTTAACGCAGCGGTCGGACGAATCGGACCGAATCAGCGGTTCATGAATTGGTTGCCGGATGAGGGCGGGCGTCCGGCCTTGCCCTCTTCCTTGAACGGCAGGGTGATCATCGTGATCGATCCACCAGCGGCTTCGATCGCCTCGACGGCGGCCTTCGATGCGCCGTGCGCGCTCACGTCGACCTTCGTGTTGATCTCGCCACGGGCGAGGATCTTGACGAACGCGCCTTTGCGGACGACGCCGTGCTCGACGAGCACCGCCGGCGTGATGTCGCCGTCGACCTTCTCGGCGAGGTCGCTCAGCGTGTGCAGGTTGACCGCCTGGTACTCGACGCGGAACGGGTTCTGGAAACCCTTCAGCTTCGGCAGGCGACGCAGCATCGGCGTCTGGCCGCCTTCGAACGCGCGGTGGACCGTGTTGCGGGCGCGCTGGCCCTTGCTGCCACGGCCGGCGGTCTTGCCGCCCTTGCCGCCGGTACCGCGACCGACGCGCTTGCGGCTCTTCGTGGAGCCCGCCGCGGGCTTGAGGTCATGGACCTTCATGTCAACTCTCCTTCTCTACGCCGTCGTCGCCGGCAAAGGCAACGGACTCATCGGCCTGCTCGGCGGCGGCCTCGTCGACGACGTCGGCAACGGCCTCGCCGACCGCTTCACCGGAGGCGTTCGACTTCGTGCTGCCCTGCGGGCCATCGATGTTCTCGCCGACCGCGATCAGGTGCGGGACCCGGGCGATCATGCCGCGGATCTCCGGGCGGTCGGGCAGTGTGTTCGTCTGGCCGATCCTGCCGAGCCCCAGCGCGCGGAGCGTGCCGCGATGCTTGGGCTTGGTGCCGATCGCGGATCGGGTCTGGGTGACGGTGATCTCAGCCATCACTTGGCTCCTGTTCCAGCAGCGACCGTTGCTTCGTCGGTCGACTCGGCAGCGTCGCCGGACGAGCCGGCGGTCGGCGCCTTGAAGCGATCCTTGTTGCTCTCCGTGTATGCGTTGAGCAGGCCCTTCGGCACGAACTCGTCGGGTCGCAGACCGCGTCGCTTGGCGACGTCGTCGGGGCGCTGGAGCTGCTTGAGCCCCTGGATCGTGGCGCGGGCGACGTTGATGTGGTTGGCCGATCCCAGCGACTTGCAGAGCACGTCGTGGACGCCGGCCTCTTCGAGGATGACGCGGGCGGCGCCACCGGCGATGACACCGGTTCCCTTGCCGGCCGGCTTGATCATCACGCGACCGCCCCCGGTACGACCGAGGACCTCGTGGATCACGGTGCCACCGGCCATCGGCACGGTGAACAGGTTGCGCCGAGCTTCCTCGGTGCCCTTCTGGATCGCCAAGGGAACTTCCTTGGCCTTGCCGTATCCGAGACCGACGCGACCGTTGCCGTCACCGATCACCACGAGTGCGGTGAACGAGAAACGACGGCCACCCTTGACGACCTTGGCAACACGGTTGATCGTGATGACGCGTGACTCACGCAGGCCGTCGGGATCGGGAGCGCGCTCGCGGCCACCGTCACGGCCGCCGCGGCCACCCTGGTTGTTTCCTCCGAAACCCATCAGAACTCCAGTCCTGCGTCACGTGCAGCAGACGCCACAGCCGCGATCCGGCCGTGGTAGGCGAACCCACCGCGGTCGAACACGACCGTGGTGATACCGGCATCCCTGGCCCGTTCAGCGACGAGCTGGCCGACCTTGGCAGCGGCCTCGACCGATGCCGTCGACCCGGATGCACGAACGTCGGCTTCGGTGGTCGACGCGGCGGCGAGGGTGACACCCTCGTCGTCGTCGATCAACTGCACCGACAGGTGCTTGTTGGAACGGAACACTGCCAGGCGAGGCCGGGCGGCGGTTCCGTGGATCTTCTTGCGAACTCGACGGTGACGACGGATCCGACCGGAACGACGTGCTTGTGCGATCTTCGTCATGACTACTTCTTTCCTGCCTTGCCGGCCTTGCGCACGATGCGCTCGCCGGCGTAGCGGACGCCCTTGCCCTTGTACGGCTCGGGCTTGCGGAGGCTGCGGATGTTGGCGGCGACCTGACCGACGATCTCGTTGTCGATCCCGGTGACGATCACCGAGGTCTGCTGCGGCACCTCGAACACGACGCCCTCGGGGGCCTCGACGTCGATGGTGTGGCTGTAGCCGAGGTTCATGCGGAGCTTGTTGGGGCCCTGCTGCTCGGCACGGTACCCGACGCCGTGGATCTCGAGCTCCTTGCGGAACCCTTCGGTCACGCCGATGACCATGTTGTTGACCAGGCTGCGGGTCAGACCGTGCAGCGCCTTGGTCTTGTTCTCCTCGTTGGGACGGTTCACCGTGAGGGTGTCACCGTCCTGTTCGATCGTGATGCCCACGTTGCCGGGGATCACGCGCTCGAGGGAACCCTTGGGGCCCTTCACCGAGACGTGACCCGGGGTCAGCTTGACCTCGACGCCGGCGGGAACCGTGATGGGGGATTTTCCGATACGAGACATCAGGTCACCAGACGTAACAGAGGACCTCGCCGCCCACCTTGCGCTTGCGCGCTTCGCGGTCGGTCATGAGGCCGTTCGAGGTGGACAGGACGGCCACACCGAGACCGCCGAGAACGCGAGGGATCGCGTTCGCCTGGCGGTACACGCGCAGGCCGGGGGTCGAGATGCGGCGGATTCCGCTGATCGTGCGATCACGATCTTCGGAGTACTTCATCTGGATGGTCAGCACCTGGCCGGGGCCCTTGGGGGCGTCGGCGGTGTCGAATCCGGCGATGTAGCCCTCGGATTGGAGGACCTTGGCGAGTGCCACCTTCTGCTTGGAGGAGGGCATCCGCACTTCGTCGTGCATCGCAGTGTTGGCGTTGCGGACACGGGTGAGCATGTCAGCGATGGGATCAGTCAGCATGATTCTTCGATTCCTTTCCGGCTCACCACGAGCTCTTCGTCAGACCGGGGATCTCACCGGCGTGAGCGAGGTCACGCAGGCAGATTCGGCACAGTCCGAACTTGCGGTAGACGGAACGGGGACGGCCGCAGCGGCGGCAGCGTGTGTACGCGCGCACCTTGAACTTCGGCTTCTTGTTGGCTTTGTTGATGAGTGCTTTCTTTGCCATGTCAGCTCAGTTCACTTGCTCTTCTTGCCGTACAGCGGACGCTTGCGGCGCTTCTTGCGGGGTGCGTTGGCGGCGTCTTCGCCCTTCTTGAAGGGGAAGCCGAAGGCGTCGAGGAGCGCGTAGCCGGCCTCGTCGTCGGTGGCCGACGTGACGATCGTGATGTCCATCCCGCGAGGGTGGTCGACCTTGTCGGGATCGATTTCGGCGAACATCGACTGCTCGTTGAGCCCGAAGGTGTAGTTGCCCTGGCCGTCCCACGAGTGGGCGGGAAGGCCGCGGAAGTCGCGGATCCGGGGGATCGCGACTGACACGAGGCGGTCGAGGAACTCCCACATGCGATCTCCACGCAGCGTGACCTTGGCCCCGATGGCCTGGCCCTCACGGAGCTTGAAGTTCGCGATCGACTTCTTGGCCTTGGTGACGATCGGCTTCTGGCCGGAGATCACCGTGAGGTCCTCGATCGCGGCGTCCATCAGCGACGGCTGGCTCGCAGCGCGACCCATCCCCATGTTGATGACGATCTTGTCGAGCTTCGGAATCTGCATCACGTTCTCGATGCCGAGCTGTTCCTTCAGCGCAGCGGCGATCTCGTCGTTGTACTTCAGCTTCAGACGGGGAAGCGTTTCGTTGGAGGTCATGGTCTCGGCCATCAGATCTCTTCTCCGGACGGCCGGGCGATGCGCACCTTCGTGCCATCGTCGTTGACCTTGTAGCCGACGCGGACGGTGGTGCCGTTGTGCACCAGCATCACGTTGCTGGCGTCGATCGGCATGTCCTTGTCGATGATGCCGCCCTGCTCGTTGGCACGGCTCGGCTTGGAATGCTTCGACGCCGTGTTGACGCCGTTCACGATGAGCTTGTTGGACTTCGGGAAGACGTATTCGATCTCACCCTGCTTGCCCTTGTCCTTGCCCGTGATCACCTCGACGGTGTCACCCTTCTTGAGCTTCATCACAACACCTCCGGTGCCAGCGACACGATGCGCATGAACTTGCGGTCACGCAGCTCGCGGCCGACCGGGCCGAAGATGCGGGTGCCGCGAGGCGTCATGTCGTCCTTGATGAGAACGGCTGCGTTCTCGTCGAAACGGATGTAGCTGCCGTCGGGACGGCGCTTCTCCTTCTTGGTGCGGACGACGACGCACTTGACGACTTCGCCCTTCTTGACGGCTGCGCCGGGCATCGCGTCCTTGACCGTGGCGACGAATACGTCACCGATCGAGGCGTAGCGACGGCGGGTACCACCGAGCACCTTGATGCAGAGCACTTCTTTGGCTCCGCTGTTGTCTGCAACGCGCAGACGGCTCTCCTGCTGGATCACTTGGCACGCTCCAGCACTTCGGTGATGCGCCAGCGCTTGTTCTTGCTCATCGGGCGGGTCTCCATGACGCGGACCTTGTCGCCGATGTTGACGTCGTTGGTCTCGTCGTGCGCCTGCAACTTGGTGGTGCGCAGCACCATCTTGTTGTAGCGGGCGTGCGGAGCGCGGGACACGACGGCCACGACGGCGGTCTTGTCCATCTTGTTCGACACGACGGTGCCTTCGCGCACCTTGCGGGCGGCGCGGGGCGTGCCGGCGTCGGATGCTTGGGTTGTTTCTTCAGCCATGCTCACTGTCCTGCCTCTGCGGCAGCAATTTCCTTGCTGCGGATGAGGGTGTTGATCCGGGCGATCTGCTTGCGCACCTTGCCGATTTCGGCGGTGTTCTCCAGCTGTCCGGTTGCGTTGCGGAAGCGCAGGTTGAGCGCTTCCTGCTTGGTGGCCTTCAACTCGTCGACGAGTTCACCCATCGACAGTTCGGCCAGGTCGTTCTGCTTGCCGGCCATGTCAGACGATGTCCTCTCGCGTGATGATGCGGGCCTTGATCGGCAGCTTCTGGATCGCCTTGTTCAGAGCGATCTTGGCTGTTTCCTCGTCGGGGTACGAGAGCTCGAAGAGCGTCCGTCCCGGCTTGACGACGGCGACCCAGAACTCCGGGTTGCCCTTGCCCGAACCCATGCGGGTCTCGGCCGGCTTCTTGGTGACCGGCTTGTCGGGGAAGACGTTGATCCAGACCTTGCCACCGCGCTTGATGGCGCGGGTCATGGCGATACGGGCAGCCTCGATCTGGCGGGCGGTGATCCAACCCGGCTCGAGAGCCTGGATGCCGTACTCGCCGAAGTGGAGTCCGGAACCACCCTTGGTGAGGCCACGGGTACGGCCTCGGTGGTGTTTGCGGTGTGCGACCTTGCGGGGCATCAACATGATGGTCAGCCTTCCTTTCCGCTGGTCTCGGCTGCGGGTGTCTCGGGAGCGGTCTCCGTCGCGGGAGCGGCTTCCGTTGCGGGCGTGGCGTCGATCGCCGCTTCCTCGGTCAGCAACTGCTCCAGCTCGGGATCGGCTTCGCGGACCAACGGCTGGGTTTCGGAGGGCGGCGCGGTGTCCGGGGCGCCACCGGGGCGACCGGACGACACGACCTTGCGGGGGCCCGCCGATGCGGTCTGGCCCGAGGTCTCGCCGACGGCCATTGCGGCTTCGCGAGCGATCTTGTCGTCGTTGGCCTTCTTGTACGGGGTGATGTCGCCCTTGTACAGCCACACCTTGACGCCGACGCGGCCGGCGGTGGTCTTGGCCTCACGCATTCCGTAGTCGATGTCGGCGCGCAGCGTGTGCAACGGCACCCGGCCTTCGCGGTACCACTCGGTGCGGCTCATCTCGGCGCCGCCGAGGCGACCCGAGCACTGCACCTTGATGCCGAGGGCGCCGGCGCGCTG
>NZ_JBAVYV010000383.1:0-10436 GCF_049588435.1 Ilumatobacter sp. | reverse complement strand
GACGAGGTCCATCGACGACGGATCCTTGCGGCCGCCAACGCGTGAATCGATCAGGGGACCGTCAACGGGTGGGAGTCCGATACCCGGCCGTTGCCAGAGCAGGCCGCACACCTGCTCGTACGGGAGGTCGACGAGTTCGTCGACCGGCGTGTCCCGGAATCGGAGTCCGTCCTCGTCGAGTTGCGTGACCGAGCTGGCGATCCGTACGTCGATCGTCGGGGGAGCGGACTGGGGCCGGCTGTTCCGAGCGCGGAGGGATTCGAGTTCGTCGAGGTCGAACAGAGACGATCGGCCGTCGACCCCCAGTTTGCGGGTGACCCGGCCGCGGCTGACGTAGGAGTACAGCGTGGACGTCGACACGCCGAGCTGGCGGGCCGCCTCGGGGGCTCGGACGTAGGTGGTCACCGCTCCACTGTCGCACCGCGCTCATGATGAATCAACGTTGATCCGTCAACGTCGATTCATCAAGGTCGACGAGTCGATCGCGCGCGATTCCTGGCGGATCGTGACGGTGAGCGTCAGGATCCGCCGAAATTTCGGGTGTGGGTGTGGTCTCCGGTGGAGGCGTGGGTGTGAGCGTGGCGCGGGAGCGACGGCGCTGGTCAGGACTCGGCGGTGATCGCTTCGTGCATGGCGGTGGTGGCATCGACGAGCGCTGCGGATTGCGCCGCCGTGAGCGTCGAGAACGCCCGCTCGAGCATCGCGTTTGTCAGCGCCTCGGCCGCGTCGAGCATGTCGCCACCGTCCACGGGAAGCGCCGGTGCCTCTTCCCAGCCGAACGTCGCAACGTCGTCGGGTCGCTTGATCGCATGTGCCTGTACGTCGCGCAGACCACTCGCCAGCACCGCGACGAGATGGACGCTCCCGCGCAACTCGCGGAGGACAGCCGCCTTCTGCAGCGCATGGCCGGCCACGTCATCGCTGCAGGTGAGTTGGGACGTCCCGGCGAAGAGCGGCAAGGCCGCCACATCAGCCTGGGCGATGACGATGTCGGCTGCTTCGACGTACGCATCGAGTCCGTCGACGTCGGAGAGCTTCTCGGAGCCGCGCTTTCCACACTCGTCCCAGTACGCCTGAGCAGCCACCGGCGGTGCCACGATCTCGCGGTACTTGTTCCAGGTGGCACCGAGAGTGGTGGGGTTGAAGTAGCCGAACGCCGACGAGACCACCGCGGCCGGTACGTCACCGAGCGCTCCGCCGCGGCCCAGGATGTAGAACGCGAATCCGCCCAGACCGAGTTCGCGACCGGCGGCGACGGTCGCCGGGTGGAAGTAGAAATGCGCGCCGAGATCGCCGGTGGGCGCGGCGAGGGCGGTCAGCGTGTCGTGAGGGGTTGTCATCGACTCATCGTTCCAGATCCGACTTGCTCGCACCGGGTTCGGACGCCTGACCTGCCAGTTAGCGTGAACGGCGTGTCTGACCGAATCACCACTGCCGATGTGAGCAAGGTCGCCAGCCTGGCGCGGCTCACGTTGACCGACGATGAACTCGCCACTGCGACGACCGAACTCGGCGCGATGCTCGATCACTTCGCCGAGCTCGACGCGCTCGACCTCGACGGGATCGAGCCGATGAACAACCCGACCCATCTGGTCAATGTCATGCGCGACGACGTCGTCGGGGAGTGCCTCGATCGTGACGAGGTACTGGCCGCAGCACCGGTTGCCGAGGATCACCGCTTCCGCGTCCCGCCGATCATCGGGCTGGACGATTGAGCATGGACGACACGATGACCACCGCTGTCGCGATCGCCGATGCGGTGCGCTCCGGTACCACGAGCGCAGCTGCCGTTCTCGACAGCCACCTCGCCCGCATCGAGGCCGACGAGGCCGAGATCCACGCGTTCAATCTCGTCCTCGCCGATGAGGCCCGGACTCGAGCCGGGGAGATCGACGCGCTGGTCGCGAACGGCGAGGACCCGGGTCCGCTGGCGGGCGTTCCCGTCGCACTCAAGGACAACCTGTGCACGCGGGGGATTCCGACGACCTGTTCGTCGAAGATCCTCGGTGACTGGGCGCCACCGTATGACGCGACCGTGGTGACCCGACTGCGCGACGCCGGTGCGGTGTTCGTCGGAAAGACCAACCTCGACGAGTTCGCGATGGGGTCGAGCACGGAGAACTCAGCGTTCGGCCCGACTCGGAACCCGCGGGACACGAGTCGGGTCCCCGGTGGTTCGTCCGGGGGATCGGCGGCGGCGGTCGCAGCAGGATTTGCGCCGCTGAGCCTCGGTTCCGACACCGGTGGATCGATCCGCCAACCCGCCGCACTGTGCGGGACCGTTGGCGTCAAGCCGACGTACGGGGCGGTGAGCCGCCTCGGCCTGATCGCGTTCGGTTCGAGCCTCGACCAGATCGGCCCGTTCGCCACGACCGTCGATGACGCCGCCCTCGCCCTCGAGACGATCTCGGGCCACGACCCCGCCGACTCGACGAGTATCGAACAACCGCCACTCGATCTCCGCTCGGTGCTCGACCGGGGTGTCGACGGGCTGCGCGTCGGACGGATCACCGATCTTCCGACGGGTGCGAGCCCCGACGTCCAGGCCCGACTCGACGCCGCATTCGACGCGCTCGCCGAAGCTGGAGCCGAGATCGTCGACGTCGAGGTCCCCGCGTTCGGCTACGGCCTGACGGCCTACTACCTGATCGCTCCGGCCGAAGCGTCGAGCAACCTCGCTCGCTTCGACGGCGTCCGCTTCGGCCATCGGGTGAATGCCGCGGACACGAACCAGATGTACATGGCCACGCGCACCGACGGTTTCGGCGCCGAGGTGAAACGTCGGATCATGCTCGGGACCTACGCGCTCTCCGCCGGCTACTACGACGCCTACTACGGGCGGGCCCAGAAGGTGCGGCGACTGATCGCTCGCGACTTCGCCGGTGCCTATGCGAAAGCCGACGTGCTGCTCACACCGGCATCGCCCACGGTGGCGTTCGAGATCGGCGACAAGTCGTCCGACCCGCTCGCGATGTATCTGTGCGACACGTACACGATCCCGTCGAACCTCTCGGGAGACCCGGGCATGAGTGTTCCGTTCGGGACCGGCGACGGCGGGCTGCCCGTGGGTGTCCAGGTGTTGGCACCCGCGCTGGCGGACGCCACCATGTTCCGTGTGGCGGCCGAGCTCGAGCACCACGGAGGTGGGTCATGACGATCGCGTACGTGAACGACGACGACTTCCACCCGTCGAACGCAGACCACGAGCGCTGGACCCACCGTGGATGGGAGATGGTCGTCGGACTCGAGGTCCACGTCGAGTTGGCCACGAAGACCAAGCTGTTCTCGGCGTCACCGAACCGCTTCGGCGACGAGCCGAACACGAACATCGACCCGGTGACGCTCGGCCTCCCCGGAGCGCTCCCGGTGCTCAACCGGCAGGCGGTCGAGCTCGCGATGCGACTCGGCATCGCCCTCAACTGTCGGATCCAGAAGTCGACCTTCGCCCGCAAGAACTACTTCTATCCCGACATGCCCAAGGCGTATCAGATCAGCCAGTACGACGAGCCGATCACCGCCGACGGATGGCTCGACCTTCCCGACGGCTTCCGTGTCGGCATCGAGCGGGGTCATCTCGAGGAGGACACGGGCAAGTCGACTCACGTCGGTGGAGCGGGTGGACGGATCCACGGGTCCGACTACTCGCTGATCGACTTCAACCGAGCCGGCGTGCCGCTGGTCGAGGTCGTCAGCCGACCCGACATCCGCCATCCCGAGCAGGCCAAGGCGTACGCCTCCGAGCTCCGGGCCATCCTCGTCGCGATCGGAGCATCCGACGCGAAGATGGAGGAGGGCTCGATGCGCGTCGATGCGAACGTCAGCGTTCGGCGTCCCGGCGAGGACTTCAACACCCGGTGCGAGATCAAGAACGTCAACTCCGTCCGGTCGGTCGGGCGGGCGATCGAGTACGAGGCGAAGCGTCAGATCGCGCTGCACGAAGCCGGCGAGCCCGTCATCCAGCAGACCCGCCACTGGGACGAGAACGACGGCAAGACTCACACGCTGCGTTCGAAGGAGGATGCCGATGACTATCGCTACTTCCTCGAGCCCGATCTCGTCGTCGTCGATCCCGATTCCGAGTGGATCGACCGGGTACGACGATCGCTCCCCGTGCTTCCCGCCGCCCGCCGAATCGCGCTCGCTGCGGCCACGGGCGGCGCGGCCGACTCGGAGTCGGTGCTGCTCGTCGTCGAGCGGAACCAGGACGAGTATGTGATGGAGGTCGGCCGCGTCGGTGGCGATGTTGCGCTCGCCCTGAAACACGTCAAGGAGGCGCCCGACACATCGGAGCATGTGGCGGTCGAGAATCTCGCTGCGCTGACGACGATGGAGGCCGACGCGACCATCACTGCGACGCAGGCCAAGACCGTGCTCGAGGCAATGATCGCCGGAGATCACGGCGGTGACCCCGAAGTGATCGCCGCGGCACTCGGGTTCGAGGCGATGGACGGCTCCGAACTCGAGACGATGGTCGACGCCGCGATCGCCGCACAGCCCGATGCGTGGGAGAAGTTCTGCGCAGGCGAGGGCAAGGCGATGGGAGCGCTCGTCGGAGCCGTGATGAAGGCGTCGAAGGGGCAGGCCGATGGCAAGGCGGTCACCGCACTGCTGCAACAGAAGAAGCCGTAGCAAGCTGCACATTGGTGCCTGGCACCAACGTGCGGTTACTCGATGCGGCCGTTGCTCAGGCGCAGGATTCGGTCGGCGCGTTCGAATGCCACCGCCCGGTGCGACACGGCGATGACGGTCATCCCGGCCTCGGCGAGGTTCGCCCACAGCTGCACCTCGGTCTCCACGTCGAGCGCACTCGACAGGTCATCGAGGACGACGAGTTCGGGCGAGTGCACCAGCGCACGGGCCGTGGCCAGGCGTTGGCGTTGACCACCCGAGAGTCGGAGCCCGCGGGGTCCGATCATCGTCGCACGGCCGTCGGGCATCTCGTCGATGTCGGTGTCGATGGCTGCGAGGCGCAGGGCCGCATCGAGTCGGTCCGGAGTGGTCGGACCGAGAGCGATGTTGTCCGCGACGCTGTCGGAGATCAACTGCGGGACCTGTGAGAGAAGGGCGGCGTTCGGAGGAACGAGGAACGCACTCCGGTCGACGATCTCGGCGCCGTTCCAGCAGACCGAACCCGTGACGTCGGCCTGCCAGGCGAGGCCGAGGATGGCTCGGAGCAACGTGCTCTTGCCCGCACCGACGGGACCGGTGACCACCACGAAGTCGCCCCGACCGACGGTGAACGAGATGTCGTCGAGCACGCGGTGCGGCCCGTACCCGACAAAGAGACGACTCACGTCGAGCCGCTCGAGCGGAACCCGGTCCGGTCGAACCACGGGCGGTCGGACCGCGCCGTCGCCCGGGTCGATCGGCAGATGCCGTCGGCGCACGGTGTTCGGTGCCGACTCGTCTGCGACCAGCGTGCGCATCCGATCGAACGCGACACCGGCCTGCTTGCGGCGGGCCAGTACCCGACCGACCATTCGGGGGAGGAAGGCGAGCCAACCGAGGTACGCGGTGAACAACGCCAGCGTCCCGAGGTCGAACGAACCAGACGCGATGGCACCCGCACTCACGAGCAGGACCAGTCCGAGACCGATGTCGGCCGAGCCCTGACTGAACGCCATCACTCCCTCTTCGAGGACGCGATCGCGTACTGCGGTACGCCGACGCCGCTCGACCAGCACCGCAAGTCGGCCCAGCAGTGGTTCGGCCGCGTCATTGACTTTGACCGTCGTCGCTGCGGCCATCACGTCTCCGAGCAGTCCGGTGACCTCCTCGGTCGCGGCACGGTCGGCCGATCGATACTCCTTGATCCGGGTGTCGAGCACCCGCGTTGCGACGCCGACCCCGACCAGCGGGATCGCGAGCACCACTGCCGCGCTGGCGTCGGCGCTCCCGAGGGCGATTCCCGCGAGCACGGTGAAGACGAGCCCGCCCGACACGTCGACCATGCCATCGACGAAGTTCGCCACGTCCTCGGTGTCGTCGCGGAAGTGGGTGATCGCCGATCCCGCGGAACCGATCGGTTGGCCGGCGTGGAGCCCGCCACTGGCCATCTGCGCGCTGAGCATGTTCGCGCGGAGCAATGTCTGCATGTGGGTCCACGCCTTCGTCCAGATCAGGGCGCCGTGATGGACGGCGATCATCCGGATCGTTTCGCTGACGGCGACGCCGACGGCCCACCAGACGGTCGCGTTCGAGTTTCCCGCCTCGAGTGCGGAGTAGCCCTTGGCGAGCAGGAACCCGGTGACCGCCGGCATCGTGAAGAACACCACGAACAGCACCCATCCGAGCCAGAACTCCTTCGGACGGTGTTGGGAGACCCGCCATGTGAGCGTCCACACGTTCGTGACGCCGGAACCCGGCGGCGCGGGCCGTTCCTGCGACCGGGGCGCGTCGTCCTGGTCGGGGTGTCCGGGAATCTCGACATGCGCGGTCACGACGAGCCCTCCTGACCGGCATACCCGCCGGTTGGAGCGGCCGGCGTGATCACAGATCCGTCGAGCTGTTCCCGGTCGAGGGCGAGCGCCAGAAGCGCCGCGAACCGGCTGTCGTCGTCGCCGACCAGGTCGGAGCGATTGCCGTGTTCGACGACGGCACCGTGGTCGAACACGATGATCTCGTCGACCGTGCGCAGCGTCGACAGGCGGTGCGCGATCACGAGTGTCGTTCGACCCTGGACGAGTTCGGACACGGCCCGCTCGAGCCGTTGCTCGGTCTCGGGGTCGACCCGGGCGGTCGCCTCGTCGAGCACGAGGATGTCCGGATCCCGAAGCCACACCCTGGCGAGCGCCAGCAACTGTGCTTCGCCGGCCGAGAGTCCCGACCCCGCCGCTCCGAGCATCCGATCGATGCCGGCGTCGGCGAGCGCGTCCAACCCGACACGGCGCAACGCGGCGGCCACGTCGGCGTCGAGCGGAGCGGCGTCGAAGAGAGTGACGTTGTCGCGAACCGTTCCGGCGAAGAGTTCGACCTCCTGCGGAACGAGGGCGACGCGTCGGCGGAGTTCGTCGAGCGGAATATCGGCGATCGGCACGTCACCGAGGTCGAGCATGCCCTCCGATGGCTCGACGAGACGCAGCACCACACGTGAGAACGACGTCTTGCCGCTCCCCGTCCGTCCCACGATCCCGACCGATCGGCCCGCTTCGATGCGCAGATCGACATCGCACAGGACCGGGCGGTCGTCGCCGTAGTCGAACGACACGTGGCGCGACGTGATCGACAAGGGCCCGGGTGGCGGTCTCACGGTGCCTTCGTCGAGGACCCGAGGCTCGATCGCGAGGAGGTCGAGCACCCGGACCATCGCGCCGTTCGCCTTCTGCACGGTCTCGAGCTCGTGGACCACCTCCTCGAGCGGCCGGGCGACGAGCAGGACGTACTGGAAAAGCAGGAAGGCGGTGCCGATCGAGATCGTGTTCGCGCTGACCAACAACGATCCGAGAACGAGCGCGATCACCCACCCTCCGGCGACCGCGCCCTGGACGAACCACCACATCACCAGGAACGCCCGCTCGCGTCGCACGGCGCTGGTGAGTGCGTCCTCGCTGTCCTCGATGAGTCGCCATGCGACGTGGTCGGCTGCGCCGTTGGCGCGCAGATCTTCCCCGGCGGTGAGCCGCTCCTCGATCCCGCCGTAGAGCCGCCCGAGCGCGCCCATCTCGTCGGATGACTCGGACACGGCACGATGACGTGTCCGGATGACGACGGCGAACGCGAGGGCGAGATACACGGCCATGCCGAGACCGAGTCGCCAGTCGAGCACCGTCAGGACGACGACGATTCCCGCGACGAGCATCGCCGCGCCCGCTGCCTTCGTGACCACCTGGCTCAAGAAGTCCGACACCGATGTGATGTCGCCATCGACCCGTTGGATCAGTTCGCCGGGTGTGTGTGTGCGGTGGAACTCGTGATCGAGGCCGAGCACGTGTCGGGTCATCCGCAACCGCAGACCGTTCGTGGTCCGCCATGCTGCGACCGTGGCGAGCCACGCGACGATCACGGCCAGGACCTGGGTGACGGCTGCGATCGCGAGGAAGACGAGTGCCAGCCGGGTGATCTCCCCGCTCGTCGCTCCGTCGGTCGCGTCGTCGATGATGCGTCGGATGACGAGTGGACCGGTGATGGTCAGGGCGGAGCTGAGCGCGACGAGCGTGCCGAGGCCGACCCAGCGCGACGCGTCGGGTCGGAGAAGCGCGCCGAGTGCGCGCCACCGGGAGCCGGTCGCCCCGGAGTCCGTCGTCATGCGTCGAGTCTCGCGGTTCGCCGGGCTGGAGCGCTCACGAGTTTCGTGCGGTGTGGCGCTCGGGTGGCGGCGTCATCCGGCTCGAACACGTCGGTGTACGATCACCGGACCGATCAACATCGGTGGCTAGGGATCCGGCCGCGTCCGTCAGAACAGACACGCGGAGAGGACCGAGCGCCACAGCACCCGCACAGATCCGGGTGTGCATCTGAAGGGACAAAAGCCTGGAGCATTGAGATCGGCACCGCCAACGCGTGCCGAACCGGAGGCCCAGCTTGCAATCCGACCCGTCCCCCTCTCCTGCTTCTCCCGTCGGAGGCCGATCATCGAATCGGTCCGGCGGCCGCGCCGCCGGTCACCTCGAAGCGGTCCTCACGGCGCTGTTCGTCACGTTGCTGTGGAGTTCGTCGTGGATCCTCATCCGCATCGGTCTCGACGACGAGGACCTCGCGCCGCTCACCTTCGCGGGTCTGCGCTATTCGCTCGCCGCGCTCGTTCTCCTCGCGTGGAGTGCGTCCCACCTCGATCATCGGACCAACGCCCGCACGGCGGTTCGCTCCCGTTGGAGGCCGCTCGTCATCCTCGGCGTGGTCTACTTCGCGATCACCCAGGGCGCGCAGTTCGTGGCGATCGATGCCCAGCCCGCGGCCACGTCGAGTCTGATGCTCGCGCCGACGGCGTTGTTCGTGGCGATGTTGTCGGCTCGCTCGCTCGGTGAGGAGCCGCAACGGCTCCAGTTCGTCGGGACGGCGCTGATCATCGTCGGCGCCGTGCTCTACTTCTCGGGAGACCTGGGTGCCACGGTCGTGGGAATGATCGCGTCGATCGTCGGGCTCGGGGCGAACACGGCCGGGTCGTTGCTCGGACGATCCGTCAACCGGGACGGATCGCTTCCGCCGGTTCTGGTCACGGCGGTGAGCATGAGCGTCGGCGCGCCGCTCCTGCTCGTGACGGGGCTTGCGATCGAGGGCCGGCCACAGCTCGACGTGAAGGTGATCGCGATCATCGTCTGGCTCGCGGTCGTGAACACGGCGGTGGCGTTCACGCTCTGGAATCGGTCGCTGCGCAGGTTGGCCGCGGTCGAGTCGGCGGCGATCAACAACACGATGCTCATCCAGATCGCCGGGCTCGCCTGGCTGTTCCTCGACGAGAGCCCGGGCCTGGTCGGCGTCGTCGGCATCCTGACGGTGTCATCGGGTGCATTTCTCGCGACGTTCCCGATCCAGCGCCGCCGGACCAGGGTCGCGGGTGCGGCCGAGGACCGTGGCGTATAGAGCGACCGCGCGTCGTGCTCAGGGCGTCGCGAGTCGTCCGTCGATCCAGGCGACGATCTCGGCGATGACCTCGTCGCGCTCGGGCTCGTTGAGGCACTCGTGGCGGAGTCCGTCCCACACGCGTCGGGTGACGTTCGGGAGGACGGCCAACGGCTCCGAGGCCGAGGGAGGGACGAGTGTGTCGTCCGAACCATGGAGTACGTACGTCGGCACGGTCAGTCGATCGAGGGTCATGTTGACCTCCTTCATCGCGTGCAACGACTCGCGACCGAGTCGGGCGGTCGACGACGGAACCCGCAGCGGATCGGTCTCGTAGGCGACCTGCACCGCCTCGTCGCGCGAGAGGACACTGCCGTCGAAGTCGGCGGGAATGCTGATGTTCGGCGCGATCGCTCCCAGGAGCGGCGCCGCGAACCGCTGCCAGCGAGGAATGTCGGCGGCCAGCGCGGGCGCGCTCAGGACCGCGAGATCGGGCAGCAGTCGGTCGCCGACCAGGTATTTCGTCGAGATCAGCCCACCGAGGGAGTGGCCCATGAGGATGACGGGGACATCGAGCGATCGACGATCGCCGAGCAGGTCCTCGATGTCGGCCAGGAACTCGTCGAAGCTGTGAACGTGGCCGCGTCGACCCGCGGTCCGGCCGAAGCCGCGCTGGTCGAACGCGAGCACGTCGATTCCGGTGTCTGCGAACGCTGCACCGACGTGCTCGTAGCGGCCCGAATGTTCGCCGATCCCGTGCACGAGCAGCATGGCCGCGCGGGGAGCGGTCGGGACCCAGCGCCGACGCAACTGTTCGACGCCGTCGCGCGTGGTTCCGGTCTCGGTCGTCGAGGAGATCACGGTGCCGAACCTATCGACCCCGCCTCACGTCACCGCCAGCCACCTCCCACCGCCGTTCTCGTGAACTGTTCCCGCGC
>NZ_JBAVYV010000382.1:0-2197 GCF_049588435.1 Ilumatobacter sp. | reverse complement strand
CCGGAATCGCGACCGAACCCGAAGCGCTGCGCGCGGTGGGGTGGACCGCCGACGCTGCGGGCCTGCGCAAGCTGCGCGACGAGTTGCGTGCGTTCATGCGCGCTGCGCTGCAGCCGTGATCAGTCGTCGACGGAGGCGAGACGTTGATCGAGCACGGCCAGCTCGTTCACGACATCGTCGAGGCGAGCACGGACCGAATCGAGGTCGGCGCGGATCCGTTCGATGTCGCTCCCGCCACCGTTGGGTTCGACGCCTCGACCCATCAGGATCCACGAGATGCTGACACCCAGCACTCCGGCCAACTTGCTCACGCGGTGACCGCGTGGCGAGGTGTCGCCCGTCTCCCACTTGGCGATCGTCGACTCCTTCACCCCGATGCGATCGGCGATCTCCCGCTGCGTGAATCCTGCCGCGGACCGGGCCTCGGCGAGGCGGGCGCCGATGTGGCGTTCGTCGTCGAGCGTCTCGGACCCGTCGGTGTCGTTCTGTTCAGCGAAGAACTGTGCGAGGTCGTCCTGTCCGTTCGTCGGGTCGGCGACGTGGGCGTGCGCAATCGGGTCGGTGGTGTCGTCGGGGTCCATGGTGCCTTTCCGGGGATGGCGGTCCACGGTATCGGCGCGTCGCCGCGCGACGGTCAGGAGCGTGAGCGCTCGATCGAAGCGGTCAGTGGACGTCCCACAGAACCCGCTCGAGCAGTTCGTCGATCGCCGACAGCGCGGCATGCGCCCCTGATGCGGTGACGATCCGACCGTCGTCGCTGCGCACGATCCGGTCCGACTGGACTGCGGCTCCGAGACGCGCGAGGTCGTCGCGGGCGAGCCAGTGCCCGGTCGACTTCTGACCCTCGAGACGTCCGGCCGCTGCGAGCAGCAGGCTGCCGGTCGAGATGGCGAGGACCGCGCGGGCATGCTGCGCGTTGCGGGTGAGCCACGCCATCAACGTCAGATCGGCGACGAGGCGCTCCCATCCGATCCCGCCCGGGATGACGAGGACGTCGGCATCCGGTGCGTCGTCGGGTGTGATGTCGACGTCCACCGTCCGAGCCGGCTCGACCGCCTGCACCCGTCCGACCTCGACGCCGACGAACACGAGGTCCGCGTGCAGACGATCGGCGATCCGTCGAACGGGCTCGTCGATCTCGTTCGACGTGACGCCTTGGAAGACCAACACGCCAACGCGCCATTCTGCGTCGGGGCGGCGGGTCGAGTGGAGCGGCGGCAGGTGTCCCGGACCGAAGCGAGCCAGACGATCGTTGCGGTGGCGGAACGAGTCGATCGTGTCGGCGACGCGATGCCGCCAGCCCGCGTGGCCATCACTCTCGGCGTCGCCCACCGTGTCGAATTCCACCTCGTCGACGTTAGTGCTGGGCCGTGGCACCCGTCACCACAGCGCGCGGAGTGCCGATTCCGCCGCGTGTGCGCCGCACATCCCGTGCACCCCGGCGCCGGGCGGCGTCGCCGCCGAGCAGAGATAGATGCCGTCACCGATCCGGTACGGGTCGAGAGCGGCGCGCGGGCGGACGGCCAACTGCAACGGGCTGTTGGCTCCGGTGGCGATGTCCCCGCCGATGTAGTTCGGGTTGTCGCGCTCGTAGTCGGCGGGCGATCGTGTTCCGATCGCGACGATCCGGTCGCGCACGCCGGGTGCGAATCGCTCGATCTGGCGGAGCACCGCATCGGTGGCGTCGCCCGTGTGGCCGCTGGGAACGTGGGCGTAGGCCCAGATCGGATGATGGTCTCCCTCCGATCGTGTCGGGTCGGCGAGGTACTGCTGGCCCACCAGCACGAACGGTCGATCGGGCATCCGCCCTGCGTGGATGTCGGACTCGGCAGCGGCGATCTCCTCGAGTGTTCCACCGCAGTGCACGGTGACCGCGCGTCGACACGCCTCGTTCGTCCAGTCGAGGCCTCCGTCGACGACGAAGTCGACCTTGAAGACCCCCGGTCCGTGTTTCCACCGCCGGTAGGCGCGACGGACCCGACCCGGCATGCGGGAGCCGACGATCTCGATTGCATGGAGCGGGGCGACGTCGAGCATCACCACGCGACTCGCAGGGAGGTCGTCGATCGAGGTGACGCGACACCCTGTCTCGATCGTGCCGCCGAGCTCGCGGAGGAGTGTGGCCAGCGCGTCGGTGATCGCCTGCGAGCCGCCCTCCGCCACGGGCCATCCGGTCGTGTGTGCGGCGCCCACGAAC
>NZ_JBAVYV010000381.1:0-1583 GCF_049588435.1 Ilumatobacter sp. | reverse complement strand
GGCCTGATCGGCGCCGCACACCGCGATCCGGACACCTTCGCCGACCCGGACCGCTTCGATCCGACCCGGGGCGACCTCCATCTCGGTCTCGAACGCCGCACCGGTGCGGTTCCGGAGGGCACCATGCACCTCGGTTTCGGGCTCGGGAAGCACTTCTGTCTCGGATACCAGCTCGCTCGCCGAGAGGCCGTGCGCGGATCGGAGCGATTGCTCGAGGAACTGCCCGGAGTCGAGTTCGCCGATCCGGGCCAGGCCGGGCCGATCATCTCCCGATCGATGCGATCCCTCACGTCGCTGCCTCTCCGCTGCGACGTCTGAGCAGCCATCCCGTATCAACTGGGGTCAGACCCAGTGATACGTTCGGCCACTGTCGGGTCAGTCGAACAGAGTCGGCCGATCGGCCTGGACTCGGTGCAGTTCGTCGAGGAAGTCGCTCGCCTCGATGAGGTGCCGCTGGGCGCTTGCTCCAACGGGGACGACGTGGGAGACGACGCCACGATCGGTGTAGGCGTGCAGGCTGAACGACGGTGGCTCGGCTGTCTCGGCGGGCGCATGCCGAGGGTCGAGATCGACGGCGATCGACACCGACGTCGATGGCGACACCCACAACGAACACGTACCCCACCGCGTGGCGATCGCGTGGTGGACGTGTCCCGAGAGCACCTGGATCACCTGGGGATGTCGGCGCACGATCTCTTCGAACCTTCCGGCGCCCGACAGCCCGGCGCAATCCATCCACCAGATTCCCGTCTCGAACGGTGGGTGATGGATCGCGACGACGATTCGGTCGTCGCGATGGCCCGCGAGTTCCTGGTCGAGCCACCGGGCGTCGTCGATGTCGAACTCACCCGCTCCGGAATCGACGAGAACGAATCGGATCGGGCCGTCGTCGATGGTCCGATGACCCGCCAGGTCAGTGAGCGCCCCGTCGTGATTTCCGGCGATCGCGGTCCACGGAGCGTCGAGTGTCGCGAGCCGATGCCGGAACTCGTTCCACTGCTCGGCGTTTCCGTCGTGGGTCAGGTCGCCGGTCAGGAGCACCCGGTCGGGCTGCCGGGTCATCGCGTTGATCGTGTCGATCGCCATCGAGAGACGCTCGCCGCTCCCCGCACTCGGGCCACCGACGTGGGTGTCGGAGAGTTGCGCGACGAGGTAGGCCACGAACCCACCCTAGAACCACGTACGACGGGCGTGATCCGATTCCCCCGTCTCGAGCGCACCCGGGGGTACCCTGCGCGCCATGCGGGCACATGACATCGAGTCGATCGAAGTCGATCGATCGAAGCACGTCTTCATCGAGTTCGCCGACGGTGTCACCGCGACGTTCGATCTCGCCCCGCTTCGTCTCGCGTGCCCGTGCGCCGAGTGCAACTCGCGCCGCCAGAAGGGGACGTCGGTCTCGATCATGGCCGAGACGAACCCCGACGAGGTCCGCATCACCGAGGCGACGATGGCGGGTGCGTGGGGGCTCAACCTCGACTGGAACGACGGCCACTCGACCGGGATCTATGCGTTCGAGAAGCTCCGCCAGTGGATCGACGAGTACATCGTCGAAGCCCACGTCACCCGCCCCACCTGACGCG
>NZ_JBAVYV010000380.1:0-2993 GCF_049588435.1 Ilumatobacter sp. | reverse complement strand
GGACAGAGCCGCGGCCGACGCAACCTGCTGCAGTTCGGGGAGGTCGAAATCGTCGGCCACGATCGACAGCGCGTCGACCAGGCTCCTCCCGGTCGTCGCGACCTCGCGCATCCGCCGGCGCAGTTGTCCGAAGAGCAGCCCGTCGCCGACATCGGCCGCCTGTTGGAGCGCACCCTCGTGCCCGGTGTTGGCGGCCAGCAACATCGTGACCATGTCGAGGTAGGCCGACAGTTGATGGCGCAGGTCGATCCGCATCTCGTCGGCCTCGGCGACCGCGGCGGAATGGACGAGCAGTGGCGCGAGGACCGCGCAGGCCAGCGAGATCGCGATGGGGACGACGACCGCGATGTCGATCACACCTGCGACCTCCAGGACGGCGAGGATCAGCGACGGAACAATGAGCCCGGTCAGCGCGGCGACGACCAGGTACCCGACGTGGGTGGTGGCCGGACGTCCGATGATCTGCAGGGTGGTGAGCGACGCGAACCGGCGCTCGATGACGGGTGATCGCTCGGCGAACGAACCGAGCCGGGTGATCAGATCGGTGGTTTCACCGTCGCGCTCGCGGATCGTGGGCGGCCGGTGAAGATGCTCGACCGCAGCGCGCAGGGATGGCCGGGGTTGCAGCCAGCCCGTGACGACCAGGGCCACCGCGAAAGCGAGCAACATGCTCGTGACGACGATGGTTCCAAGACTGCTCATCGGCTGGCCCCGATCGTGGCCGGTGCCGGATTGCGGCCATTCGCGCCCGTGATGAACCGGCTCGGTGTGGGGAACTTGGACAACCGCTGCACGCGCAGCAGCAGGATCGCGTACACGCCCAGGACGACGCCGAGGAAGAGCTGACCCTCCGCGGTGTCGTAGGCGTCGAGATACGCGGCCCTTCCGAACACGAGCAACACCATCACCAGCGCGCCCATGATCAGTGAGAGGAGCAACACCTCGCGTTGGATCGGTGCCCGCTCGGCTTCGACGATGCGGCGTCGATCGGCTGCGACTCGCGCCTGTGTGGCCAGCGCGGTCAGCACCGCGACAGTGCGCGCTCCGCGCTGCACCGCGATCAGCAACCCGGCCGAGACGAGGTCGCCAAGGGGATCGTCGAGTTCGTCCGCGAAGCGGCGGAACGCGATGCCGGGGTCCTGGTGACCGAGCGCGGCCGAGAGCCGCCGAACCGCCGGGCGGATCGCCGGCGGGGCGCTCGGCACGGTCGACGCGATCGCACCGATCGGTTGGTCACCGGCGAGGAGGACATCGCGCAGGTTCTCGATCCACGACGCCAGTGCCTCAGTTCGTTCGAGATCGTTCGTGTGGCCGGTGCCGCGCCGTTGGAACGCGGCGACCCAGAACCATGCGGCGGTCGCGATCACGAGTGCGGGCACCACCCAACCCGACACGGCCAGCACGACGACTCCACACGCTCCGGCCCACAGCGCGCGCACGGCGCGACCGGAGTCGACCAGCGCACCGTGAGCTGGTGCGCTCGCGTCCGGCTCGACGTCGGGATCCGACCGGACGGCGTCGGCGACGACGACCACGGCGAGGAGGAGCAGCGTGGACGACAGGACCAGGAGAAGCAGGCCGGCGCTCACGGGTTCTCCCGGATCGCGAAGTCGTCCGGCTGATACCCGGACAGCCGAAGGCGGCTGAGATGGCGCGTGGACAGCGGTGCGAGCTGAGTCAGTTCGGCGTCCGCGTCGAGCCCCCACACCTCGGTGCTGGCGACCCCGCCCCGCTCACCGAGTCCCCCGACCTCGACGATCGAGGTGACCCGGCGAGTCGTGCCCTGCTCGGCGGCGGCGTTGCGCACGAGATCGATGTGGACGATGAAGTCGACCGTCTGGGCGATCAGACTCCAGACGGCAAATTCCGGCAGGCTCGTGTTCGACTTCGACACGTAGTACGCCAGTCGCTGCAGGACGATGTCGGAGGTGTGCGCGTGGATGGTGGCGAGCGAACCGCGCTTGCACATCGAGGCGACGTCCAACATGTCGAGTGCTTCGTCCTCGACGAGTTCGCCGACGACCACCCGATCGGGATTGAGTCGCCGGGTCAGTTCGACGAGTTGACGGGTGGTGATCTCGCCTTCGCCCTCCGCATTCGTGTGGCGGGTGAACAGAGCGGGGGCATCCGGATGGCGGGGGTCGTCCTCGAGGCGGAGTTCGAGCAGGTTCTTCTCGACCGTGATGATCCGTTCGAGCGGTGACACCTCGCCGAGCAGTTCGGTGAGCAGCGTCGTCTTGCCCGCACCGGGAGGGCCCGAGACCAACATGGTGAATCCGCATCGAACGAGCGCACGCAGCTGGGCGACGACGGTCATCGGGAACAGGCCGAGGTGGGCGAGGCCGTCGAGTCCGACCTGACGGACGACGAATCGACGGATCGCGATCCGCGGATGGGTGGAGATGCCGTGTTCACCGTCTCCGCCGAGGACCATCACGATGCGCGACCCGTCGTTGGCCTGCATCGTCAACATCGGCGATGACGTGTCGAGCCGACCCTCGCCGGTTCCGCGCATCCGCAGCGCCAATCGTTTCTGGAACGCCGTCAGCTCGACCGTGGAGTTCCACAGCGCGCCGACATCGACCTTGCGTCCGTCTGCGTAGGTGATCCAGGTCGACGACGCGGAGTTGACGTCGATCTCCTCGACGGCGTCGTCGTTGAGGAACGGTTCCAACGGACCCGCACCGGTCAGTTCGGCGACGACGCGGCTGCGCAACGTGTGTTCGTCGGCGAGGTCCAGCGGGCGCCTCCCGGCGCGCAGGCGGTCCTCGTTGACGACGCTGATCTCGTCGTTGATCCACGCGCCGACCAGCAACTGTTGACGCCGTTCGTCGAGCGCGAGGAGGACGTCACCTGGGCCCCGATCGGTCCGGGCAGCGTCGTGTTCGACGGCATCGATCAACCGATCGGCCACCCGGGTCGTGACGTCGCCGACCGGGCCGTCGAGCGCGTCGGCCGGGCGCCGCGAGGTCGTGACTCGGCTCATCGAACCG
>NZ_JBAVYV010000379.1:0-1870 GCF_049588435.1 Ilumatobacter sp. | reverse complement strand
GATGAACGGTCTCGACGGTGTGACCATCGAGTGCCTCCCCGCCTCGCTGCACAATCGGCCCAAGGAGATCCCCGAACTGGTGCGCGCCCATATCCGTCGCGCCCGCGACACCGAGGCCGGAACGGCCACTCACTTCGAGCCCGGCATCGACCCGGTCGACGATCCGTCGCTGTTGGGCGAGCAGGCCGCGAAGTACGACTCGATCTTCGTCGCGTATGCCGACTGCGGAACCGGCGGTCTGCTCCAGAAGGTCTGCGCCGAGGAAGGCGTCGAGATGCTCGACGGCGCCCACTGCTACCAGTTCTTCGCGACCGCGCCCCGTTTCGCCGAGATCCAGGACTCCGAGATCGGGTCGTTCTACCTCACCGACTTCCTGGTGCGGCACTTCGACCGGATGGTCTGGCAGGGACTCGGTCTCGATCGCCACCCGGAACTGCTCCCGATGTACTTCGGCAACTACACGCGGGTGGTGTACCTCGCCCAGACCGACGACCCGTCGCTGCTCGCGGCCGCCGAGGTCGCGGCCGAACGACTCGGGTTGACGATGGTCCTCGAGCGCACAGGTTACGGAGAATTGGAACCTGCGATGGTGCAGTTGAAGCGAGGAACACGATGACCGACGAAACATCCGAAACGACCGACGACGATGTCCAGGGAGCGATGCGCGAGCGGCGCAGCTCCGGACGATCGAGCCGTCGCCGGCGCGGTGGCACACCGACCATCGTCACGATCTCGTGGCGCGACATCCCCGCCCAACTGACCGCTCGCGCGGGCGACGACCAGCACAAGGTCCTCCTGCACGCCAGATTCCAGCACGCGATCGACCGAGCAGCCGCCGTCGCCGGACTCACGACGACCCACGAGTACGTCCAGGAGTGGCGGAGTACCGCCAGTCCACTGAACGATGGAGATGTGGCGGCCCAACTCGACCAACGCTGCGCCGAGATCGAGGGCGAGTACCCACGCGACCGACTCGAGCGGCTCGTCGCCAACGGCGGCCTCGACCCAGACACCCCCGACAGCACCAACGTCGGCAACGACGGAGAAAGCGACACGACATGACCGACACGATCATCAGCTCTGCAACCAAGGAAGTGGTCATCGGATTCGACCGGCCATTCGTGATGATCGGCGAACGGATCAACCCGACGGGCCGCAAGCTCCTCGCGGCCGAGATGAAGGACGGCAACTTCGACCGGGTCACCGCCGACGCGATCGCCCAGGTCGCCGGAGGAGCGCAGATGCTCGACGTCAACGCCGGCATCCCGCTCGCGGACGAGCCCGCGCTCCTCGCACAGGCGATCCAACTGGTGCAGGCCGTCACCGACGTCCCGCTGTCGATCGATTCGTCGATCATCGAAGCGCTCGAAGCCGGATGCGCGGTGTACCAGGGCAAGCCGCTGATCAACTCGGTCACCGGCGAGGACGAACAGATGGAACGAGTCCTGCCGCTCGTCAAGAAGTACGGGGCTGCGGTCGTCGCGATCTCGAACGACGAGACCGGGATCTCGGAGGATCCCGACGTGCGGTTCGAGGTCGCCCGCAAGATCGTCAACCGTGCCGCCGATTACGGGATTCCGTCGTCCGACGTCGTGGTCGACCCGTTGGTGATGCCGATCGGCGCCGTCGGCCAGGCCGGACAACAGGTCTTCCGACTGCTCCGTCGTCTGCAGTCCGAGCTGAAGGTGAACACCACCTGCGGCGCATCGAACGTGAGCTTCGGTCTGCCCGAGCGGAACTGGATCACCGGCACGTTCCTCGCGATGGCGATCAGCACTGGCATGACGTCGGCGATCATGAACCCGCTCCACGACGAGGTGAAGAAGATCGTGAAGGCCGCCGACGTGCTCGCCGGTCACGACCAGGACTG
>NZ_JBAVYV010000378.1:0-21550 GCF_049588435.1 Ilumatobacter sp. | reverse complement strand
GAGTCGCGATGCCGCCCTCAGTACGGGCGGCGTCCGATCACTTCACTTCGACGTCAGCGCCGACCTCTTCGAGCTTGGCCTTGGCGGCTTCGGCATCTTCCTTGCTGGCCTTCTCGAGCAGCGGCTTGGGGGCGCCGTCGACGAGGTCCTTGGCGTCCTTGAGACCGACACCGAGCAGGTCCTTGACGACCTTGACGACCTGGATCTTCTGGGCGCCGGCGCCGTTGAGGATCACGTCGAACTCGCTCTGCTCGTCGCCACCGGCGTCGCCGCCGCCGCCAGCTGCCGGAGCAGCTGCCGCCACGGCCATCGGGGCCGCTGCGGTGACGTCGAACTTCTCTTCGAAGGCGTCGAGGAGCTCCTTGAGCTCGATCACGGTCAGGCTGGAAATTGCGTCGAGGATCTCATCCTTGGACATGGTGTTCTCTCTTTCGATTCGTTCGTTCGTTGAAGCTGGCTGATCCAGCTGCATCGTTGATGTGGCATCGAGCCCCGTCGAGCGGGGTCTCGGGGATCAGGCAGCGTTCTCGCGCTCTTCGATGAGGGCGGAGAGGCCGTACGCGAAGTTGCGTGGCAGCGCCTGGAGCAGACCTGCGGTCTTGACCAGGGGTGCTTGGAGTGCTCCGGCGAAATTCGCCAACAGCACGTCGCGGGGCGGCAGATCGGCGAGGACCTTCAGGTCGTCGGCCGACATGACGGTGTCACCCATCATGCCTCCCTTGACGACGAGCGCCGGGGTGGCCTTGGCCTGTTCGGTGAGCGCCTTCGCGGCTGCGGCGACGTCGCCGCTCACGAATGTGAGCGCCGTCGGGCCGGTCAGGTGCTCGATGAGCCCGTCTTTTCCGGCCGCGGTGGCCGCCAGCTTCACGAGGGTGTTCTTGTACACCTTGTGTTCGGCGCCGGATTCCCGCAATGGCTTGCGGAGATCAGCGAGCTGACTCACCGTGAGCCCACGGTATTCCGAGACGAACACTGCCGAAGCCTCGTTGAGCTTGGCGGTGACCTCTTCCACCACTGCGACCTTGTCGGCGCGTGGTTCGTGTGTTTTCTCTGACATGTGCATTACCTCCTCTCGCTGCAACTCGGGGTGCTCGCATCGTGTGCGAACACCGACGAGGAGCGCATCGCCGACCTCACTGCTGAGGGGACGGACGAACTTCGAAGGCATGCACCTCGGTTGGCGACTCCTGGAGTCATTACCCGCCTCGAGGATGAGGCGGACCAACGGTCTTCGGCGAGAACCGTGTATGGATCGACCGACCAGACTACGGGGCGCCGCGCCGTTCCACTACCGCGAGGGCGATCGACCAGGTGACCGGTCGCATCGGTGGACCACGAACACGCACTCGACGCGTCCGGAATCCCGCCCCGCATGTCCGGCAGACAGCGGCCGGCGACTGACGAGTTTCCGACGAGAGGACCGCCGGCCGGTGGTTTCCCGTCGCCTCCACCGAACCGGGCGGTCTCTGTTGGTTTCGGACACCGGACCGGCGTGGATCGCTCCAGCCACCTGATCTGGCGTCTTCGCGTCATTCTGACAGGGTTCCGCACGAAGAACAACCCGGAGTGGTCGTTGACCACGCAGAGGGTTGGGGTCGGGCTGAGCGAACTCGTCGCCCGACTCCGAATGCGATGCGTCGGATCCGTAGGGTCGAGGCGTGCGGTTCACGGTCAATCTGCTCGGCGTCGACGTCGACCCTGCGACATGGGCGCGCGAACGGGAGCAGGAGGGCTGGCATGCGCTCTCGGTGGCCGACCACGTGTTCACCTCGCGCCATGGGTACCCACACGTCTGGGTGAGCGCCACCGCGATGGCGATGGCCACGGCCGACGTCACGATCTCGACGGCCTTCGTCAACAATCTGTTGCGGACTCCCGTCGAGGTCGCCCAGGCGGCGCTCCAACTCCACGCGGTGAGCGGCGGACGGTTCGAACTCGGACTCGGCGCGGGATGGGCCGACGAGGAGATCACCGGTGCGGGTCTGCGTTACCCGCCTCCGGGTGAGCGTGCCGGGATGTTCGCCGAATCCGCGGAGATCATTCGCGCCCTCCTCCACGACGGCCGGTGCGAATTCCACGGCGATCACTACGACATCGACGTCCCGATTCTCGGCCCGCTCGGCGACGAGGCTCCGCTCCTCATCGGGTCCGTCGGTGGACCGCGCACGATCCGCGAGGTCACGCCCCACCTCGACCGGGTCGAGATCAAGGCCCAGAGCGCGGCGACCAAGGGCGGCTCGCTCGATCTCGGCATCATGGCGAACGTCCCTGACGAGCACCTGCTCGAGTTGATCGAACGCGTTCGCGCGGTGCGGCCCGATGTCGAGATCTCGATGTTCACCCTGTTCAGCGTCGGCGACGACCCGGTCACCACCAACGTCGGCGACGCGATGCGAGCCGGAGGCGGGTTGTTCCGCCGCTTCTTCGGTCCCCCCGAACACGTCGCCGAGGGACTCGCGTGGCTCGAGTCGATCGGTATCTCGTCGGCCTCGCTCAGCCCGATGTCACCCCACTCGCTCGCCCGACTCGCACCACACGTGCTCTGACCCACGACCACACCATCAGATCGAGAAACACCGTGCACGACCCTCGAATCGACGTCGCCGAAACCGTGTATCGATTCGCGTACGGAATCGATCAGCGCGACTGGGCCGGCTACCGGTCGATTTTCGTCGAACCTCCGACGACGATCGACTTCGACTACTCGTCGTACCACGGTCGGCCGGCGGCGGCGATGGACGTCGACGCGTGGGTCGGGGCGGTCACGCCGCTGTTCTCCGGTCTCGACGCGACGCAACACACGATGAGCAATCCGGTCGTCGAGATCGACGGGGCCGTGGCCCGCTGCCGGGTGTACATGCAGGCCGCACACTTCCTGTGGGCCGACGACCTCGTCGAGCGGACGGGTGATGCCGTTCCGGAGTTCACGATCGGCGGCTTCTACGACGACCGCCTCGTGCGGTGCGCCGACGACCGATGGCGGATCGACGCGGTGCGCCTCACCGTGTGGTGGCGGCGCGGAAACGAACGGATCATGGAACTCGCCCGAACCCGGGACCGCCCGTGAACGACCACGAGCGGATGGCCCAGCCCGACCACTCCACCGCGCGAGAGCCCGTCCAGTCGACCGACCAGATGAAGGAGCACGACCGATGAAGTTCGGAGCCGTCTACCCCCAGACCGAACTGCGCGGCGATCCCGAGGCGGTCCGCCGGATCGGCCTCGCTGCGGAGTCGCTCGGCTTCGACTACCTCCTCGCGTACGACCACGTGGTCGGCGCGGTGCACGCCGATCGGGAGCCGCGACTGTGGGGTCCGTACACCGAGGACGATCCGTTCCACGACCCGTTCGTGATGTTCGCCTACCTTTCGGCGATCACCGAGCGACTCGAGTTCGCGACCGGTGTCCTGATCCTGCCCCAGCGCCAGACGGTCCTCGTCGCCAAGCAGTGCGCCGACCTCGATCTGTTGTCGGCGGGTCGGCTCCGGCTCGGCGTCGGGGTCGGCTGGAACTACGTCGAGTACGACGCGCTCGGCCAGCCGTTCGGGCAGCGCGGGCGCCGTTTGAACGAACAGATCCCCTTCCTCCGCCAACTGTGGGGCGGGGACGTGTCGTCGTTCGAGGGTGAGTTCGATCAGCTCGACCGGGGCGTGGTGATCCCCGGTCCGTCACGACAGATCCCGATCTGGGTGGGAGGTTTCAGCCCTCCCGCCTTCCACCGTGGCGTCGACCTCGGTGACGGCTTCATGTTTGCCGGCCGCGAATGGGAACACGCGTCCCGTGGCCTCGCCACCCTGCGCGCCGCAGCTGCGGAACGCGGCCGGTCACTCGACGACTTCGGCCTCGAGTATCTCGCACTCGGAGCGTCCGATGCCCAGACCGCCGTCGAGCATGCACAGCGCTGGCGCCAAGCGGGTGGAACACACTTCGGTGCCGTGTCGATGGGTGGCGGGCGCGACTCGATCGATGCGCACCTCGATTTCTTCTCCACCGTCGCGGAACGCCTCGAACTCCCGAGCGCCTGAGCCCGCCGCACGATCTCGTCGACGAAGGCTCCGGGCCCGCCACGTGTGTCAGGTGATGCGGCCGGCCTCGTGGAACTGGCGGGTCGGTCCGGTGTTGAAGCGCTGCGGGGTCATCCCCGCCGTCGTCTGACCGGCGTCCACGACCAGGGTGTGGCCCGACACATAGCGGGACTCATCGCTCGCGAGGTACAGCGCGGCGGCTGCGATGTCGTCGGGGACACCCGCGTAGCCGAGCGGGGACCCCTTCGCGATCTGTGCCGCGGTGGCCTCGGTGTTGTCGGCGTCGCCCGTGGTGACCGCGGCAGTCATCGCCGTGACCGTGTTGCCGGGTGAGATCGCGTTCACACGGATGCCGTCGGGCGCCAACTCGTTCGCGACCGACTTCGTCAGTCCGATCACGCCGTGCTTCGCCGCGGTGTAGACGTGCGGGCCGAGTCCACCGAGGATTCCGGCGGTGCTCGACGTGTTGATGATCACACCCGAACCTTGTGGCTGCATCACCCGGGCCGAGTGCTTGACCCCGAGGAACACGCCGCGGAGGAGGATCGACATCGTGTGGTCCCACGCGTCGGCGGGCATCTCGGAGATCTTGCCCACCGCGCCGACGATGCCGGCGTTGTTGAACATGATGTCGAGCCGTCCGAACTCCGACACGGCAAGATCGACCGCTGCCGCGACATCGGCTTCCTGCGTGACGTCGCAGTGAGCGAATCGCGTTGCGTCCCCGAGTTCGGCCACGAGCGCCTTCCCGGCGCCGTCCTGGAGATCGGCGACGACGACCTTCGCTCCCTCGGCAACGAACATCCGCGCCGTTCCGGCACCGATCCCGCTCGCGGCGCCGGTGATGACGGCGACCTTGCCGTCGAGACGGCCTGTGGATCCTGTGCTCATCCGATGAACTCCTGTGCGTTGTGGTGGAAGATGGCGTCCTGGACGCGTTCGAGCACCGCGGTCCACAGCGCCATCGCCCGTTCACTCGACGTGTCGAGCGACCCGACGGCGAACACCGGGATGACCCAGCCGTAGATGACCCCGACCCGGTAATCCTGGAAGAACTGTTCGAACGCGTACCCGGTCACGCCCTCGCTGATCAGCGTGTCGTGGTAGCGGTGCAGCAGATCGTTCTCGTGCGCGCGGCGGTCGGCGATCGAGAGGTTCTGGCCGAGGAAGTATCCGATGTCGGCCGCCCCGCCACCGATGCTGATCGATTGCCAGTCGATCACGACGACCGACCCATCGGTGTCGAAGAACAGGTTGTCGGCGCGGTAGTCGAAGTGCACGAGCGTGTGCGGCATCGCGGCGAAACGGTCGAGGAACAGCGGATGGTTCCTCCCGTACACCTCCGCGATCGGCACCATGTCGGGCATCAGCGCCGAAGAGAACACCTCCTTGAAGCCGGGGAGCGACGCGTTGTAGATCGATTCGCCCGCCTTGTTCAACGGACCGTTGATCGTCGGAATGTAGGAGGCGTCCTCGAGACCGGCTCGATCCCAGAAGCGTGCGTGATGGCGAGCGGCGCCGACCATCGCCGACTCGGCCTGCTCGGGTGTCACCCCCGCGAGCTGATCGCCGAGCTCGAGGCCGCTGAGGTCCTCGAGCAGCATCATGTACCGCTCCGCATCGGGTTCATCCGAGACCTCACAGGTCACGTGGTACACGTCGGGTGTACGCACCGGAGTCGAACTGGCGAGGTTCTCGTAGAAGCGGTGCTCGCGCTCGTACACCCGTGTCGGATGCATCATCGCGCGGACCTCGGGAGACTGCGTGGGGAACTTCGCGACGACCCGGTCGGGGGCGCCGTCCGCGTCGCCGGAGTACTGCACGTCGACGATCGCCACCTCGCCCATGAATCCGACCCCAGCCGCGCCGGCGTCGGCATGCACCCCCTCCACCGTCACGTCGTCGCCGATCGTGCCGGACCCGCGCAGGGCCTCGGTCATCCAGTCCGCGGTGATCTCACTCGTTGTCGTTGGGAGCGTGGTCATGCGGCGAAACTAGTGAGACGCGCGCGCTCGGTCGGGTGTCGGAGTGATCGCAGCGCGCAAATCAGCCGCGTTTTTCGAGCGCCTCGCCGGAGTGCCGCGATCGGAACGCCCGAATCTCAACGCGTCTGCATCCGGCTGCCGTCGGCCACCGGACCGTCGTCTCGTCCCGTCGAACCGGCGAGCACCACGACGGCGACACCGTCGGACTCGGTCACCGTGTGGCATCCGACGCCTTCCCATGCCGGCGGCCCCGAGTGCGAGCCGTCGCGGACGTCGAACGACGCACCGTGCAGCGGACACGTGAGGCCGAAGCCGCGGAGCCGCCCCTCGCTCAGCGGAGTGTCCGCATGGGAACAGTTGTCGGTGAGCGCGTACAGGTCTCCTCCGGCACGGCAGACGACGATGCCGTCGGGTCCGATGTCCTCGAAGCAGCGAATCTGTCCATCGGCGAGATCGCTCAGGTCGCCCAGTTCGATCGGGGCGTCGCCCGGACCGTCGTCGGTGTCGTCAGCCACCGAGCGGCCCCTTCGCGAGCAGACGGTCGATGTTGTCGTGGAAGTAGCGGATCCGTCGTTCCTGCCACGGCATGTACTCGCCGCGGAAACCCCGTGACCGCAGGCCCTGCTGCTGGGTGTTCCAGATCGCGACGTCCTGGTCGATGCCCGGACCGCACGACACCTCGCCGGCGATCCCGGTCTGGTGCTCGGCCTGGTGATCGACCGACACCCAGTCGCGCATCGAGTTCGAGAAGTACTCGCTCGATCCTTCCGGGAACAGCGTCAGGTACCACATGTCGAACATGCACTTCTGCGGGTCGGTGGGGTGCGGTGTCGCGCGCAGCCAGATACAGCCGTCGGGCTTCATGCTGAACGAGATGTTCGGGAACACCGTGTAGTGGTAGTTGTCGGTCAACTGCTCGTCGGAGTACATCGAGAAGTCGTAGCCCTTCGAGGCACCGAGACGCCGCTTGGCCTCCTGCAGCGCGGTGCGCAGCCCCGGCAGGTTGTCGCGGTGCGGCTCGGGGTCGACATCCCAGAACTCCAGGTCCGCGGACAGGCTCTGGATCGTGCGTTCGGGCTTGCCGCTGTACTGCGGGCCCGGGCCACCACCCGGCATCAGCATGCGCGCGTGACCGGACTCGTACAGGTCGAACTGGCATCCGCTGTGGTGCTCGTTCATCGATGCCAGCGTCTGGGGATGGACGTACGGGAGGTGGTAGCTCTCGCTGAAGTTGTCCTGCACGCACTTCCAGTTGAACTCGCCCTCGACGGTGACCCAGTGGGTGCGCTTCATCTCCTCCATGCGGTACCCGTCGAGGTGCTCGGCGACCGGGTCGAGCCAGTCGCGGAGCGGGAGGCACTCCTGGTCCATGTTGAACCAGATGAATCCCGCCCACGTGTCCGACGGCATCTCGACGAGGTTGCGGACCCCGCACGGGCTGCCCTGCGGGAAGTCGTCTTCGTCGGGAACCCAGTTGAGGTTTCCGTCGGACCCGAAGCGCCAGCCGTGGTAGGCGCACTGGAACTCTCCGGCGACGAGCGATCCGACCTCGGCGGTGACCAGTCGGTTCCCACGGTGCTGGCACACGTTGAAGAACACCCGGACCTGGTGATCCTCACCGCGCACGGCGATCACCGAGTCACGTCCGATCTCGTACGTGACGTAATCACCCGGGTCGGGGATCTGGTCGACGCGGCCCGCGACCTGCCAGACGCGAGGCCAGAGCGCGTCGGCCTCCAGGCGGGCGAACTCCGGCGTCCAGTAGCGATCGCCGAGGATCGGCTCGCTGCCGAGTTCGGGCTCGGCGGCCTTGGCGCGGGTGATCCCGCGCACTTCGACCGGTTGTTCGACGGTGTCGGTCATCTGGATCGGGTCCCTTCGAGGTGGAGTGGTGTGGTGACTGGCGGTGCGATCTGCAGTGGCTGGAGCGCCCGTCCAGCGGCGCTCCGCTGCGGCCGCGCCGCTCGGTCACAACTAACCTAATGATTGTTCAGCAAGTGTGTCGGGTCCGGGAAACAGCCGATCGATCGACCACATCCGAGTCACGTCAGCAGGGGGCAGCAATGATCAGGGGCATCCACCACGTCGCGATCTGCACGCCCGACCTCGATCGGCTCACCGCGTTCTACACCGACGTGATGGGGTTCGAGCAGGTGATGGCGACGTCGTGGCGCGACCGTCCGCTCGTCGACCGGATGATCGGACTCACCGACTCCGCCGCACGTCAGGTGATGCTGCGCGCTGGCAACGCCCACCTCGAGCTGTTCCAATACGAATCGCCCGTCGGCTCCGTTGCCGATCCGGACCGCAACCCGGCGAGCCAGGGGTACACCCACTTCTGCATCGACGTGGTCGACATCGACGCCGAGTACGCGCGCCTGTCGGTCAACGGGATGAGTTTCCACAGTCCCCCGCCGACGCGCGAGGAGATGAGCGGAGGACCGATCCGTGCGATCTACGCCCGTGACCCCGACGGGAACATCGTCGAACTCCAGGAGATCCTCGACCCCGCCGTTCCGTTCGCCCTCGAGAACGCACCGATGATCGCAACACCCGACCAATGACAATGCGCGGCGGTGCCAGGCACCAACGCGCATTTTTGGGCGATGACCGTTCCACCACACCATCAGCACACAGGAGACCAACGAATGAGCCGAGTGGCCATCAATGACCTCACCCACCGCTATGCCGACGCCGTCGTGCACCGCGACGCCGAGCAGTGGGCGTCCACGTGGGCTCCCGACGCCGTGTGGGAACTCGGCAAGGGTCGACGCGTCGAGGGGCGCGACGCGATCCTCGAGCTCTGGAACTCCGCGATGGACGGCTTCAAGGCCGTCGTCCAGAACGTCGTCAACTCGACGGCCACCCTCGACGAGGAAGCGGGCACCGGATCCGGACGCAGCTACATCATGGAGAACTGGACCCGCACCGACGACTCGCGGGGCATCCTGCTCGCCTACTACGACGACCTCTACACGCGCGTCGACGAGCAGTGGCTGTTCGCCAGCCGAGAGCTCGTGATCCAGTACGGCGGCCCACCGGACCTGTCCGCCCCGTTCCAGAATGCGTGGGCCTGACCGTCGATGTCTGCACTCACATCCGGGTTCGCTTCCGAGAAGGGCGACCAACTCGCCCTCGCCGATGACAACGGCACTCTCACCTGGTCCGAGTTCGACGAGCGCGTCAACCGGCTGATCCACAGTTTCCGAGCGGCCGAGATCGGCTCCGGCGACACCATCGCCGTCGTCAGCGGCAACTGCAACGAGTGGTTCGAAGTCGCGTTCGCATGTGCGTGCGCCGGAATCGTCTACGTCCCGGTCAACTGGCACCTCGTGGCAGCGGAGATCGCATACGTCCTCGGTGACTCGGGATCGAAGGCGGTCGTCGTCGGTGAACAGTTCAGCGACGAAGTGGCCAAGGCACTCGACGACGAACGCTCGGCCGACGTCGAGTTCGCGATCGTGATCGGTGCTCCGACGAACGATCGCTTCCGCAGCTACGAGGACTTCGTCGCGGCCGGTTCCCCGGACGAGCCCGAGAACCAGAGCTTCGGTGGGCCGATGTTCTACACGAGCGGGACGACCGGGAATCCGAAGGGGGTTCGCGGGACGCTGACCAACATGCCCGATGGAGCCGATCCGTCGATCTGGCTGTTGATCGGCGCGGGATTCGCCGAGCAGATCGGCGGTCCGGGATGCACCGTGCTGTGTGGGCCGTTCTACCACTCCGCGCAGTGGGCATATTCGTTCCTGCCGATGCTCGGCGGGTCGTCCACCGTGATGCAACACAAGTACGACAGCGCCGGAGTGCTCGACCTCGTCGACCGGTACGAGGCGACGAACATCCACCTCGTCCCGACACAGATGAAGCGGATGGTCGACCTCCCCGACGACGTCCGGGCGGGCTTCGACGGGTCGTCGCTGCGCCTCGTCCTGCACGGTGCCGCCCCGTGCCCGCCCGCCGTGAAGCGGGCGATGATCGACTGGTGGGGCCCGGTCATCACCGAGTACTACGGATCGACCGAGGGGTCGGTGATCACGATGATCGACTCCGAGAACTGGATGAAGAAGGGTGGCAGCGTCGGCCAGCCACTCGACAACATGGAGATCCTCGTCGTCGGCGAGGATGGATCCCATCTCGGGCCCAACGAGACGGGCACGCTCTATTTCCGCAACGCGTCGGGCACGGACTTCGAGTACCACAACGCTCCCGAGAAGACCGCCGACAGCCATCTCGAACCGGGCGTGTTCACGACCGGCGACGTCGGCTACCTCGACGACGAGGGGTACCTGTGGTTGAGCGACCGCAAGATCGACATGATCATCTCGGGTGGGGTGAACATCTACCCCGCGGAGATCGAGAACGCGCTGGGCGGACATCCGCTGGTCGGTGACGTCGCGGTGATCGGTGTCCCCAACGAGGAGTTCGGCGAGGAGGTCAAGGCGATCGTGGTTCCCAACGACGGCATCTCGGCCGACGACGAACTGGCTGCGACACTCACCGCGTTCTGTCGCGAGAACCTCGCCGGATACAAGCGCCCGCGCTCGTACGACTTCGTCGATGCCCTTCCGCGCACCGGCACCGGCAAGGTCCAGAAGGCCAAGCTCCGCTCTCCGTTCTGGGACGACCGCGACACCGGAATCCTCTGACGTCCGCAAGCGCGGGTGAGGCCATCGGGTGTGGTTCGCTCGACACCGGATGCGCGGTGGTGTCGTCGCTAGTGTCACCGACGTCACATTTCGGCGAGAGGAAACACAACGATGAGCGACCAGCAGGACAACGGATGGATCGGCGACTCCGATCTGGGTGAGCGGTTCCCGGCATGGACCCGAGGAAACGCAGCGGACGTCTTTCCCGACCCGTTCAGCCCGCTCGCCAAGAGCCTCGTTCTGCTGAAGGGGATGTCGCCGGCGCTGCGCGACGCGTACATCGACCTCGGAGCCCTCGACTACGACGAGTACGAGAACCCCGATGCTCCCGACCTGTTCAAGATGTTCGGTGGGTACGTCTACAACCCGTTGACGCTGACCCGCATCCTCGGTGCCCGCATGCCCGGTGCTTCCCCCGAGATGATCGACCAGGCATTCTTCGACGAGCGTGACGAGGTTCCTCCGTACGAGGAGCAGCCGTGGCACGTCTCGCCGTCGAACGAGGCCAAGCTCGGCGAATCGATGGCGTGGGCGATGTCGGCGACCACCTCCCCCGAGCTCGATGCCGACCGGGACATGGCGCGACTCCAGCGAGCTCAGCGACCGGACCTCGCGTCGATGACCGATGCCGCCCTGCTCGCTCGGGCGCGGTCGATGGTTCCGTTGCTGTCGCAGAGCTTCGAGAACGCGATGCGCTACTCCTCGATGTCGGGCCTCGGCCCCGGCGCGCTCGGTGCTGTCTGTGAGGGCCTCGGCGACCCGACCCTCGCCATCCGACTGCTCGCGGGCATCGAGGTCGACTCCGCCGCTCCGTCGCACGCGATGTGGGAACTCGGCCGGGTGGCCGCCGCGTCCGAGGTGGTCAGCGCCGCGTTCGCGGCCGGCCCGGATGCGGTGCTCGACGAACTCCGCGCGTCCGACTCCCCGGACGCCGCCGACTTCCTCGAGCGCTTCGACACGTTCCTCTTCGAGCACGGCTCACGCGCCCAGAACGAGTACGACCTGTTCGCGACCTCATGGGAGGTGAAGCCACGGATCGCACTCGCTGCGATCGACCTGATGCGGCGCTCCGACGAGAGCCAGGCACCGTCCAACCGCCACGACGCCTCGGTGGTCGAACGCGATCGCATCGTGGCCGACATCCGCGAGAAGGTGGCAGGCGATCCCGAGACCGCTGGCACCTTCGAGGCCGCACTCGGCTCGGCTCAGCTGTTCCTCGCCGGGCGTGAGCGGGCGAAGACCACGCTCGTGACGATCATCAACGAGATGCGCGTCGCGCTGCGTGAGTACGCGCGCCGCCTCGTCGAACGAGGTGTGATCGACCGGATCGAGAAGATCTTCATGGCCGACGACAACGAGCTCGATCGGCTGCGCCACGCTCCCGAGACGATCGTTCCGACCCTCGACGCCCGCTACGAACAGTTCTTGACGCTGTTCGAACGCAAGCCGGTCTTCGTGGTCAACGGCCGCGTCCCCGACCTGTCGGAGATGACCCCGCGTGACCACACCTCGGAGGCAGGCGTCGTCGGAACCGTGCTGACCGGTTCGGCCGGATCGAGCGGATCGGCGACCGGGCGAGCCCGCGTGATCCTCGATGCGGCCGATCCCGAGGGTCTGGAGCCCGGCGACATCCTCGTCGCACCCCAGACCGATCCGTCGTGGGTCCCGCTGTTCGTGCCCGCGGCCGGCGTGGTCGTCAACGTCGGTGCGATGGGCAGCCACGCGATGATCGTGTCGCGCGAACTGGGCGTGCCGTGCGTGGTCTCGGTCGCCGATGCAACCGACATCATCCCCGACGGAGCGATGATCACCATCGACGCCGACGCCGGCACCGTCACCATCGACGAACTCCCCTGACCGTTACGGAACGGGTCTGACCCGTTACGTAACGCTCAGGCCGGCGGGAGGCGTCCGCGGAGAGGATCGGTGTGGCCGTCCCATTCCCGGTGCGCGGCCTTCCAACGGTCGAACGTGTCCATGATCCGTTTCGGCGTGTCGTGGACCTCGGTGTACGCCCCGATCGCCTCGCGGGTGTCGAAGTAGACGGCGTGCGCACCGTCGGCTCGAAGCTCGGTTGCGATCTCGAAGCCCTGGTCGAGCAGTCGCTGCCGTTCGCTGTCCCAGTCGTCGGCGAGGATGCCGACGTGGTGGAACCCGCCCTCACCGTCGGCGTACATCTCGCGGTAGAGCGACGGCGTGTCATCGTGCTGCTCGATGAACTGGATCTGGATGTCACCGGCGTATCCGAACGCGTAGGACACGTCGGCCTCGACATCCTCGCCCCGGTAGCGGAACCAGTCGGTCTTGTGGTGCGGAGCGAGGAAGAACGGACCGGCCCCGGTGGTCGCGACCCACTGGTCGACCGCCACGGCGATGTCGGGCACGAAGAACGCCTGCTGGAACGGAACTCGGACGAATGTTCTGGCCATGAACCGACCGTACGCAATCCGCCTGCCCGACCGACGACCGGACGGACCGACAATCGACTGCCGTTCGGCCCGCCGAGTTCGCGAGAATGGTCGCCATGGCTTCCACCGCTGCCGTCCAGCATCTCGATCGCGCGCAACTCGAAGCGACCCTCGACCACGTCAGGGCGTCTCCGGCGGAGGGAACCCTCGCGCTGATCGTCCAGCGTCCCGCCGTCGAAGAACGGGTGGTGCTGACCGAGGCCCGCCTCGACGTCGCCGAAGGTCTGGAGGGCGACACGTGGAACCAACGATTTTCGAAGCGCACCGAGGACGGCAGCCCGCATCCGGACATGCAGCTCAACATCATGAATGCACGGATTCTGGCCGCGGTCGCAGGTTCGCCCGAGCGGATGCCGCTCGCGGGCGATCAATTGATCGTCGACATGGATCTGTCCGACGCCAACGTGCCGGCATGGACGAAACTCGGCATCGGTGACGCCGTCATCGAGATCACCGATCAGCCCCACACCGGGTGCGCCAAGTTCAGCCGACGCTTCGGGGTGGAAGCGCACCGGTTCGTGAACAGCGAGGTGGGCAAGGAACTCCACCTGCGCGGCATCAACGCCCGCGTGATCACCCCGGGGACCATCCGCCAGGGCGACGCGATCCGCAAGCTCTGACCACCCGCTCCGACAACTGGTGCCTGGCACCAGTTGTCGGATCTATTCGTTGCGACGGTGGTAGGCGGCCGGCGATCGGCCGTGTTCGTCGACCAGACCGAATTCGGCACCGAGGTCCTCGACCCACTGGATCGATCCGGAGCGCTCCATGAGATCGGATGCGCTCGCCAACGCGGCGACCGATCGTCCCACGACCAGCGGCGTCTGAGCACCCTCCATGTCGATGTCACGGACACCTGACGACTCGACGATGAACTCGGTCGAGACCGTTCCCGGGTACAACGTCACGCACGCCACGCCCTTCGGTTCCAGCTCGATCGCCATGTCGGCACCGAGCCGATCGAGTCCGGCCTTGCCCGCTCCATACGACGAGCTGAAGTGATAGCTCTGCCCACCGGGCGACGACACGTTGCAGATCATTCCACCCGGTCCCGCGGCGAACAACAGTGGCGCGGCGTGCCACGACGCGACGTAGTGGGAACGCAGCCCGATGCCGACCTGATCGTCCCAGATCGACACGGGATGGTCCCAGAAGCCACCGCCCCACGCGGGCGGGCTCGGGATCTTGTAGACGTTGTTGACGAGGATGTCGAGCTTGGCCTGATCGGTCCCGATCCGCTGGAACAGCGCGGCGATCTCGTCGTCGTTGCCGTGGTCGGTCCGCACCGGGATCCCGGTTCCGCCCGCCTCGTCGACGAGTTCCGCGGTGCGGTCGATGGTCAGCTCACCGTCGCCGATGCTGCGTCCGGTGATGTACACCGTCGCTCCCTGTTCACCGAGTGCGATCGCTGTGCCGCGACCGATCCCGCGGCTCGATCCCGTGACGACGGCGATCTTTCCGTCCAGTGCGCCGCTCATCGCTCTGCCACCTTCGGGGTCACCTCGACGTCGAGCCGTTTGAGCCCACGGAGCATGAAGCTCGGGAAGTAGTCGAACTCGTTGGAGTCAGCCAGCTCGAAGCGTTCGACACGCCGGGTGAACTCCTCGAGGGCGACCTTTCCTTCCAGCCGCGACAGAGCGGCACCGAGGCAGAAATGGATCCCCTTGCCGAAGGCGAGGTGATCGCGGAGGTTGTCACGATCGGGGTCGAACGCGTCCGGTTCACCGAACAGCTCGGGGTCGCGGTTGGCCGACGCGAAGAGGATCAACATCTGCGCGCCCTTCGGGATGCGCACCCCCTCCAGTTCGTGATCCCTCGTCGAGATGCGGAACATCCCCTGTGTCGGTGTCGACAATCGCAGCGCCTCTTCCACCACCGCCGGAGCGCGGCCAGGGTCGTCCTGGAGCGCCTGCCACTGGTCCGGGTTCTCGGCAAGCAACCGCACCGTCTCGGTGAGGAGCTTGGTGGTCGTTTCATTTCCTGCGACGAGCAACTGCTGGACGATGCTGAGCATCTCGGGCATGTCGAGCGGGCGCTTGTCGGTGATGTCCGGATCATCGTCGTCGACACGTGCGTTGAGCAGGTTCGTCAGCAGATCGTCCTGGGGAGCGAGCTTGCGCTGCTCGAGTTGATCGGCGAAGTAGTGCTGGAACTCGTTGACCCCACGCTCAGCTTCGATCCGTTGGTCGAGCGTGATGTTGGTCCCGATGCCCGCGATCGAATCGTCGGACCACCGCTTGAAGTCGACGAGCCGTTCGTCGGGAACGTTGAGGGCGTGTGCGATCACCTCGACGGGAAGCGGCACACCGAACCGCTCGACGAACTCGAGCTCGATCGGCGCGTCATCGGATCGGCCGTCGAACCAGGCGTCGAGCAGCCGCGTGGTGATCGACCGGATGACCGGTTCGAGTTCGGCGATCACCTTCGGCGTGAACGCCTTGGACACCAACCGCCGGTAGCGGGTGTGGTCGGGCATGTCGGCGGTGAGCATCGTGGACACGCGCGGGTATCCGTCCGCCACCACCTCGGCCATCCGGTCGCGCGCCTCGCCCGAGAACCCTCCGCTCGACACGCCGAACTCCGACGAGTAGGTCTCGACGTCGCGGATCACCTTCAGCACGAGATCGTGGCGCGTCACGAGGTACATCCCCATCGACTCGAGGAGCAGCACAGGTTGTTCCTCGCGCATCTGTGCGTAGTGCGGGAACGGGCACTGCAGTGCTTCGGGATCGAATGGGTTGAACGTCTTGAGGTCGGTCATCGGTGTCTCCTCACGAAGAGATCGGTCGGTTACGGGCAGTCGTCAGGTCGTCAGGTGGGTCGTGGTCGGTCGTCGTGCCGTCAGAGCTCGGAGAGCACGCCCTTCAGCATCGGCAGCTCCATTCCCCGCGCCATGATCTCGTCCATCCCACCGACGACGCCGGTGATGTTGGCGAGCACGATGTGTTCCAGGCCGTTCTTGGCGTAGCCCTCGAACTGCGCGGCGAGCTCTTCCTTGTTGCCGATGAACAGCACCTCTTTCACCATGTCGAAGGGGATCGTGTCGGCGAGATCGCGCAGGTCGTCGGCGTGGAGGTCGTGGATGATCACGTCGACGAAACCCTTCGAGTCGTTGCCGAGCGGATGCTGCAGGCCGTGCGATTCCCAGATGTGACCCATCGCGAACAGCCCGAACAGCTTGCCGAGCGGCTCACGTTCGAACATCTCGGCGGCCTTGTCCTGGCTCTCGGCGAACAGCACGAACGGGAGCAACGCGTTCTCGGGCGCAGGCCGCCCGGCGGCGGCCGCGTGCTCGGCCACGACCTGGCGCTTCTCGCCGTATTCCTCGGGCTTCATCCACCACGCGGGGATCCACCCGTCGCCGTACTGACCGGTGAGGCGCAGCATTCGCGGCCCATGTCCAGCGACCCACACCGGCGGGCTGCCTCGGCCTTCGGCCTGGAGCGGGAGCCCCATCCGGCCGACGCCGCCGTCGGCCATCTTGCCGGTGTCGAGCAGCGAACGCAGGTCACGCAGCACGTCCTCGAGTACACCGACCGGCTTGTCGAACGGGTACCCGAACGGGAGCAGACTCTCGGCCTCACCGGAGCCGATGCCGAGGATGAACCCACCGGGATTGAGGTCGTTGAGCGTGAGCGCGGTGCGCGCCAGGTCGGCGGCGCCGCGACGGGTGGCGTCGGTGACCGAGATCCCGAACGGCCGATCGGTCATCGTGCCGACGACGGCGCCGTAACAGAACGGGTCGTAGAACGCATCGGGGTCGGCGGCCAGCGCGGACAGTGGGGTCTCGCTCCACAGGTCCGGGTGGAACACGCCCAGGAAGTGGTCAGGGGACCAGTACGAGTCGAATCCGACCTGCTCGTACACCTCCAACATCTGTGCGGTGCTGTCCCACGGGAACTGGGACGGAAGGGCGATGCCGACTTTCATGAACTCTCTCGATCTGGGTGGTGCTGTGCGGTTGTTGCAGGTGGATTCGGATGAATGGACGGGGCGGGAACGGCCGCGACGCGGTACCGGCTCAGGTCCCGGCGAGACGTTCGACGATCGGTGCGGTCGCCTCGGCGTTCGACGCTCCGAAGGTGACGTACGAGATGCCGTACGTCTCGCGCCGTTCGACGATCTGATCGCAGATCGAATCGACCGACCCGATCAGCGCGTGCGGGTGCTCGGCGAGCTGCTCGGGCTCGAGCGCGAACATCGGAGCCATCTGGCCGAGCGTCGCGTCGCGCTGGTCGGTGACGACGGTGAAGTAGGCGCCGATCTCGATCTCGATGTCGTCGAACCCACGTCCATCGGTGCGCTCCTCGGCTCCGGCGCGGATCCAGTCGATCTTCTGCGCCGTGAGTTCGGCGGTACTGCTGCCGACGCCGGCGGGGCCGATCTTGCCCGAGCTGTTGTTGAAGTTCAGGCTCACGATGTCGGCCTCGCGTCCGGCGATCCCCAGGACCCGCTTCGCGCCGCCCCCGATCATGATCGGCGGCATCCCCTTCGCAGGTTTCGGCAGCCCCTCGAATCCGGATGCCGTGACATGTTCGCCGCTGATGTCGACCAGCCCGTCGCCGAAGTGCTGGCGGATCACGTCGATCGTCTCCTCGAAACGGTCGAGGCGGATGCCGGGGCGGTCCCACTGCAGACCCATCGCCTCGTACTCACCCTGCAACCATCCACAGCCGAGCCCGAGCTCGAGGCGCCCGTCGGAGAAGAAGTCGAGCGTGGCGAGTTCCTTGGCGAACATCACCGGCTGGCGGTAGTCGGTGCAGAACACCCGGGCGCCGACATTGATCGTCTCGGTCGCCTCGATCGCGACCGCCATCGCGGGGATCGCGGCGACGTTCTGGACCGGATGATTGGTCGCAGCGAGCGCCGGGCCGGGCCCGATCACGTGGTCGGCGACGCTGAACGTCGAGAACCCGAGCGCCTCGGCACGCGCGGCCTGGTCACGCCAATCCTGTGCGCTTTCCGCGGCATAGCTCTGGACTCCGAACCGGAACGGACGACTCATCGAGTTGCTCCCGAACGCTGCATGACCTGCATGTGTGACCCCTTGTCGTGACGTGCGCGGACCGCTCCCGGTCCGCTGCGTGGCGAACATAGCCCACGAGATACTTTATGGACGTACGGAAAGTCACCGGACGTTCGAGGGAGCCGAAGATGGAAACCGACACTCCGACTGGAGTCGAGACCAAGCACACGTTCTGCCGCGTCTGCCACGCCGCATGTCCGATGGAGGTCGACATCGAGGACAACCGGGTCCGCGCAGTGCGCGGCGTGATGGACGACCCGTTGTTCGAGGGGTACACGTGCATCAAGGGACGCCAGATCCCGGACCAGATGGCCGACCCCAAACGGATCAAGATGTCGCTGCGCCGTCGCCCCGACGGGACCTTCGAGGAAGCGTCCAGCACCGAGGCGATGGACGAGATCGCGACGAAGTTGCGCGAGATCATCGACACCCACGGCCCGCGTGCGGTCGCCTCGTACACCGGGACCGGCGGCTATCAGAACTCGGTGGCGGTCGGAGCCGCCCGCGCGTTCCATCAGGGACTCGACTCGGTGTCGTTCTACACCTCGGTCACGATCGACCAACCGGCCAAGGGCCTCGCGATGCTCCGTCTCGGCGGCTGGGAGGCGGGCTACCACTCCTTCACCGACTCCGACGTCCACATGGCCATCGGATACAACTCGATGGTGTCGTCCTACGCCCCGATCGGTGGGCTGCAGGGCACCAACCCGTTCACGGTCATGCGCCGCCGCAAGGCCGAGGGCATGAAGTTGATCGTGATCGATCCACGCCGGACCGAACTCGCGAGCTTCGCCGACATCCATCTCCAGGTCCGTCCCGGCCAGGACACCACGCTGCTCGCCGGCATGATCCGCATCGTGCTCGAGGAGGGCCTGCAGGATCACGAGTTCTGCGAGCGCTGGATCGACCAGATGGGCGAGCTCGAAGCCGCCGTGTCCGGCTTCACCCTCGACGTGGTGGCCGAACGGACCCAACTCGATCCCGACGACATCGTCGCAGCCACTCGGATGTTCGCGGCCGGACCGCGTGGCACCGCGGGCACCGGCACCGGGCCGAACATGGCCGCACACTCCAGCCTCACCGAGCACATGACGGTCGTGCTGAACACGATCCTGGGTCGCGTGAACCGCGAGGGCGACCTGTTGGAGAATGGTCTGCTGCTGTACCCGGAGATGCCTCACCGCGCCCAGGCGACGGCGCCGCGCAACCCGGCCAACGGCCCCGAGGCGCGGATCCGCAACCTGCGCGGCTACCGCGGGGAGATGCCGGCGGCGACGCTCGCCGAGGAGATCCTCACCCCCGGTGACGGCCAGATCCGGGCGCTGATCGTGAGCGGTGGCAACCCGGTCGTCGCGTTCCCCGACCACGAGTTGACGATGAAGGCAATGGAGGCACTCGACCTCCTGGTCGTCATCGATTATCGGATGACGCCGACGGCCGAACTCGCCGACTACGTGGTCGCACCGACGCTCCCGCTCGAACGCGCCGACGTCCCGCACCTGATGGACCGATGGTTTCGGGCGCCATACACGAACTACACCGAGGCGGTCGTCGAACGCGACGGCGATGTCCTCAACGAGTGGGAGGTGTTCTGGGAGCTCGCCTCACGGCTCGGGAGCACGCTGCCCCTCCCGGGCGGCACACCCGACATGACCGTGCGACCGAGCACCGACGAGATGATCGACCGCACGTACCACGGCTCGCGGATGCCGCTCGACGAGGTCCGATCCAACCTCCGCACCGTGCACCTCGACAAGAAGCTCGTCGTCGATGCCGCCGAGGACGGTGCGTCCGCCCGGTTCACCCCCGCCCCCGACGATCTGATGGCCGAGCTTGCCGAGGTGCTCGCCGAGACCGGCGACACGTTCGCCGGCACCGACGTCTCGGGCTACCCGTTCCGCCTGGTCAGTCGGCGACTCAAGCACGTCCTCAACTCGACTGGAACCGAACTGCCGGGACTGGCCCGCAAGGGCACCACCAACCCCGCCTACATGAACCCAGCCGACGTCGCCGAGCTCGGTCTGGAATCCGGCGACGTGATCGAGATCAGCTCACCGAGCGCCGCACTGCTCGGTGTCGTCGAGCCGGCCGACGACGTGAAACGCGGTGTGATCTCCATGGCCCACTCGTGGGGCGGACGCTCGCTCACCGACGAGAAGGTGCGCGAGATCGGCTCACCGACGAGCCGTCTCGTGTCCGTCGACGTCGGCCATGATCCGGTGACCGGGATGGTCGTGTCGAGCGCGATTCCCGTCGCCGTGGCGAAGGCGACCGAGGCCGTCGCATGACCGAACGACCCCGCGAATCCCCGAGCCGGCCCCACGCGATGACACAGCGCGACCACAAGGAGTCCTGATGGCGAAGATCAACATCCCCGAGGGCGAGGGCATGGAGGCCAAGCGCATCTGGCAGCTCGCACCCCATCTCGGCGCGGCGATGGGCGCGATGGGCGAAGCGGTGTACGCGCAGACGAGCCTGTCGGTCCGCGAACGTGAGGTCGCGCGGATGCGCGTCGCCCAACTCAACGAGTGTCATGTTTGACTGAACACACGCGCGGCATCGGCGATGCAGCAAGGACTGAGTGACGAGCTCTACGCGGCGGTCGAGGACTTCCGCAACCATGACGAGTTCACCGAACGCGAGAAGGTGGCAGCGGCGTTCGCGGAACAATTCGCGATCGACCACACGGCGATCGGCGACGCGATGTGGGAGAAGCTGCACGCCGTGTTCTCCGACGTCGAGATCCTCGACCTGACGACCCTCGTCGGATTCTGTGTCGGCATGGGACGGGCGTTCCAGGTGCTCGACATCGCACGCGATTTCGACGTCCTGTGGAGCCGCGAACCCCCGACCGGCTGACGGACAACTGGTGTCGGGCACCAGTTGTCCGGTCATCGTGTGCCTGACACCGGATGACCGTCAGCGTTGGGCGAGCCACCATTCGGCGACGTCGGCGGCGAAGCGATCGGTGTAGGTCACGACCAGTTCGTTCGCGCCGTCGGGTGCCGGCTGCATGTCGGTGGCCGTCAGCGGACTCGCGTCCGCGATGGGGTCGACCCATTCGAGACGAAGGCTCTCGACCGATGCGCCGATCGCCGGAGATGCGGTCTCGTGGTGATCGCTGGTCTGGTGCTCGATGAACGCGTGGTGGTCGTCGAACGACAGCAGCGTGTAGTACGTCCGCGGATCGGAGCCGCGCCAGTACTCGTACCGGCGCACCTCGGGTTCGTCGGCGTGGGTCCGCTCGTACAGCGTCCGTGCGATCTCCTCGAACGCATCCTCGGATCCCGGTTTCACGGTGATGTGTGCCAGCAGCGTTGCCATCACCCGATGGTAAAGGAGCCCCATCGTCGCCGACGAGGTCGAGCACAACCGCCGATCTCGTGAACTCTTCCCG
>NZ_JBAVYV010000377.1:0-3916 GCF_049588435.1 Ilumatobacter sp. | reverse complement strand
AGAACGACCTGATCGGTGAAGTCGTCGTGGCGATGGGAGTCGAGCTTCAGCACACCCTCGAACCCGTGCTCGCAGAGAATGTTGCCGATCACGTCGAGTTGATCGCTGCGGTGTGGCCGGTGGTCGCCACCGTGGAATCGGACGCCGTGTTCGCACTGTTCTTCGAAGCGAACGGTCTTGCCGCCAGCGGGCGCGAGCCGTACGACTCGCTCGTGCCGTCCCTCGTCGAGATGTGGATCGCGTGGGCCTCCGACTTCATCGATGCTCCTGCCGGCGTGCGGCGAGTCGAGGCCGAGACTGCGATTGCCGTCCTCGACGGGCTCCTCCTCCTGCGCCAACTCGCGGGTCCGGAAGCGGCCGATCGGGCGGCGGAGCGACTCGGGGTCAGGTAGCCGAGAGGGGCGCCGGAGTCGTCCGGAAATCAATGGCTCAGATGTGCATGCGCGGTGCGCGAAGTCTGCAAGAGTTCGCCGATGACATACGAGGCCGACAACGAACGGTTCCGCCAATCAGCCAAGATCCTGCACGACGTCGCCAAGCCGATGCGGGTCCTCTCCGCACTCGCCTGGCCGGCCGAGCTCCGCGAGAGGTTCCTCGAGTCGGGCGGCTCCAGGCTCCCACAGCCGGAGTTCCACCCGATCGATCCAGCTCCCGTGTTGGAGGGCGTGGCCGCTGCGCGTCGGCTGCTCCAGCCCGGCTCGATCGTCGACGACTGGCTCGAGAGCGAGGCGAGCTGCATCGAGGCGACCGCGCGCATGCTCGCGTCGGTCGGAACGCCCGAGTTCCACGAGCACAGCCGATCCCTGTACGGCGGACCGGACAAGCCGTTGCGCTTCGACCCGGCGACGCCGTTGCATCTCGCTCAGCGATTCGAGGAGTCGCTGTCGGGCCTGTCGGACAGCAAGCTCGTCCCACCGCCCGTGCGCAACCGGACGAGCACCGACATCGCGGACCACCTGAGGGCGGCCGTGGGGGAGCACTTCGGCGACTCCGCACCCGAGATCCTGATCGTCGACGAACTCTCCGCGAATGCCGTGGCGTCGACGAGCCGGATCAAGATCCGTCGCGACGCGATGTTCACGACGAAGGACGCCTCACAGCTGTTGAACCACGAGGCGTACATCCACGTCGCCACCGGACTGAACGGCCGGGCCCAGACCGACATCCCGATCCTCGCGATCGGTCACCCCGGAACGACACGCACCCAGGAAGGGCTCGCCGTCTACTCCGAGTACGTGTCGGGAACGCTCGGGCTCGATCGGCTGCGTCGTCTCGCGGAGCGGATCCTCGGTGTCCAGATGGTCTGTGAGGGCGCCGACTTCATCGAGCTCTACCGCTGGTTCCTCGATCGCAGTCCCGCTCCCGAGCAGGCGTTCGAGTCGACGCGACGGATCTTCCGTGGCGCGCCGATCACCGGTGGGTCACCGTTCACCAAGGACTGCACCTATCTGTCCGGCTTCCTCGCCGTGTCGACGTTCATCCGTGCGGCGTTTGTCGCCGGACGCGCGGACGCGGTCGCCCTGCTGTTCTCCGGCAAACTCGATTTGTGGTCGGTGCCGGCGCTCGCCGAACTGCGCAGTCGCGGACTCGTGATTCCGGCGCAGTTCGTGCCGCCGTGGGCGAGCGACCCGAACTGGATTCTCAGTCACCTGACGCTCAGTACGTTCATGGCGGACGTGGACCTCGGGAGTGTCGCGGAGTCGGTGGGACATCTGCTCAACCACTCGCCACGTGTGGACCTCGGCGACCGCATCGTCGGTGCCGCCGCGGCGGCGACACCGTCCGGGTCGTAGGTTTTCGAGGGAGCGCGACAACCGTTGCTCCGCAACGCTCGATTGACTACCGCGGTTCGCGGAACAGGTTCGATCCGATCGACACGAGCGGTGCCGCGAGGATCAGTCCGACGATCCCGGCGAACACACCACCGGCGACCGTCGCGAGCAACACCACGATCACGGGGGCCGAGCTGTGCTCCCCAGCGTCGGTCCGGGTCCTCTCGTCCGACGAGTGGGAGCGCCTGGTTCCGGGTGACTCGCCACGGACCCATCCCCTGAGCTGCCCTGACGGATGGTGTTGCAGGTCGGGATCGGACGGTGATGGTCTGAGATGTGCACTGGCCACCGGGACCATGGCATCAACCGTCGCCCAGCCGGGCCGGTCGAGACCTCGAGCCGACGTGCATCGGTGGATCACCGGGCACCGCCGACTCGATGGAGCGAGCGGTCGAGCGTTGCGAGGCGGAATCCGCCCCGTTCGAGGCCGCCTACCACGACTGCATGCACGGAGCGCCCGGCCACGCCGACTCGCTCGAACGATGGGTCGAATACTGCGTCGAGGTGGCCGTCACGGCAATCCCGGCCGAGTGATCGATCAGCCCGTGACGAGCACGAACTCCGAATCGTCGATCGGCGTCAGACGAAGCCGGTCGGCGTGGGGTTGATGCCCTCGACGATCTGACGGGCGCGATCGGTGATCGCCGGTTTCGCTTCCTCGTGGGTGAGGATCCAGAACTGATTGTCGACGACCGCGTCGTGGACCGCCTCGGCCACGTCGGCGGGCGGGATCCCCGCGGCGATCATCTGATCGATCGCCGACTGGACCTCGCTCGGCTGGTCCCCGTCGAGTTCGGCCCGCGCCTCGTCGGGCATGTTGCGGCGACTCGATCCGATCGCGGTCTGCACGAACGCCGGGCAGAGCACGGACACGCCGACGCCGGACTGGGTCATCTGCATCTCCTTGACCAGCGTCTCGGACAGCGCGACGACGCCGTACTTCGACACGTTGTAGGCACCCATCATCGGTGCCGACGCGTGTCCGGCCATCGATGCGGTGTTGATCACGTGCGCACCCTCGCCGTGCTCGATCATCGCGGGGAGGAACACCTTGCAGCCGTAGATGACACCCCACAGGTTGACGTCGATCACCCAGCGCCACTGCTCGATGTCGTCGGAGCGGGCGATCAGACCACCGCTGCCGACGCCGGCGTTGTTGCACAGGACGTGCACGTTGCCGAACTGCTCGCGGCTGAACGTTTCGAGTTCCTGGATCGCCGCGAGATCGGAGACGTCGCAGTGCATCCCGCACACCTCGACGCCGGCGGCGGAGAGCTCTTCGACGGCAGCGTCGAGCGGTCCGTCCTCGACGTCAGCGAGTACGAGGTTCATTCCGGCCGCACCGAATCGGCGTGCCATCGCGAGACCGATTCCGCTCGCCCCACCGGTGATGACTGCGGTCTTGCCGCTCAGATCGTCCATCGGACGAGTCTGGCCGATGCGGGCCACCACGCCCCGATCGCGCGGCCTCGTCCGGTGAGGAGTGAGACGTACGGGTTGTCTCACATCTCACCGGAGGGAGGAACGTGCGTGCGGGATCGGCCCGGCTCCGGCTGATCGGGGTGGGGTACGACGCGCGACGATGGGACATGGCTGAATTCGATCTGGTGGTCCGCGGCGGCAAGGTCATCGACGGGACGGGGGCCCCTGGCGAGTACGGCGACATCGCCGTTCGTGACGGTGTCATCATCGAGCGCGGGAAGGTGTCGGGGCGCGGTCGTCGCGAGATGGACGCCGACGGCGCGCTGGTGATCCCGGGGATCGTCGACATCCACGCCCACTACGACGGCCAGGCGACCTGGGAAGAGCGGATGCAACCGTCGTCGTGGCACGGGGTGACCACGGTGGTGATGGGGAACTGCGGTGTCGGGTTCGCCCCGGTGCATGACGCCGATCACGACCAGCTGATCGAGTTGATGGAGGGGGTCGAGGACATCCCCGGAGCTGCGCTGCACGAGGGGCTGATGTGGAACTGGAACTCGTTCGGCGAATTCCTCGATGCGGTCGACGCCCGGCCGCACGACATCGACGTCGCCGCGCAGGTTCCGCACGGTGCGCTGCGCCTCAACGTGATGGGCGAGCGC
>NZ_JBAVYV010000376.1:0-2070 GCF_049588435.1 Ilumatobacter sp. | reverse complement strand
GTCGAGGGCTCCACCGTGGGACTCCTCGCGGAGCCCGACGGGTTCCGGGACCTGCTCGATCCGATTCCGGACGACGTCGCGTTCCGGTCGTCGTTGCGTGGGCATCTCGACGTCGTCGTGTTCTTCGTCACGCGCCGCGTCGAACTCGAACGCAGGATTGCGGCGGCGGGACGGTCGATCCGCCCGGCCGGGGGTCTGTGGATCGCGTGGCCGAAGCGGGCATCCGGGGTACCGACCGACATGACGGAGGACGTCGTGCGCGAGGTCGCACTGCCGCTGGGACTCGTCGACAACAAGGTGTGTGCGATCGACGAGGTGTGGTCCGGTCTGCGCATCGTGTGGCGTCGCGAGCGTCGCTGATCTTCAACCCACCATGTCGCCGCGACGCGGGCGTGCGACAGTGTTCACATGAGTGCGTTGGCCAGAACGCCCGAGCCGCCCTACTACGCGGTGATCTTCACGACCACCTCGACCGCCGACACCGATGGATACGAGGCGGAGGCCGAACGGATGGTCGAACTCGCCCACGAGCAGCCGGGCTTTCTCGGTATCGATTCCGCCCGCAGCGACGGGGTCGGGTTGACCGTGTCGTACTGGGCGTCCGAGGAGTCGATCACCCGCTGGAGGGAACACGGCGAGCACACGATCGCTCGCGAGACCGGTCGGGCGCGCTGGTACGCCGGCTACGAACTGCGCGTGGCCAGGGTCGAGCGGGCGTACGACTGGCGTCGGCCAAAGGGGACCGAGTCGATCGACGCCTGAGGCGATTGTCCGTCAGTTCGGGCTGACGGTGACGGCATCGCCCGGCCGCACCGTGCCCGGCCGCAGCACCGAGGCGTACCAACGCGTGGCCTCCGGGTGGAGGTCGTGGCGCATCAGTGAGATCTCGCCGTCGATGAACCACTGGGCGTTCTTCTGACACGGCACCGTCGGAGCGCTGAGTTGGCAGCGCACGTCGCCGATGTCGACGATCGTTCCTCCGCGCAGGTCGGCCCATTCGATGCCGGACACCGTGATGTTCTCGCCGGCGCACCCCGGTGCGATCGGGTGGCCATCGGCGGCGAACGCGTCGATCACCTCGCGACTCCAGAGGCACAGTGCCTGCCAGGGGCGACCATGGTGGAGGCGTGCTGCCTGGGTGTCGCCATCGACGCCGCGAACTCCGATGGTGGCGACGTCGATCGCCGACTTGGGCACCCCGCCGGTCGAAGCGCTCAACTGGTCGACGGTGCCGTGCTGCGTGCGAATCGAATCGTCGCCCGCACGTCGGACGTCGGCGATCGACACGAGACCGTGCCACAGGTGGTGGACCTTGTCGTACAGGTCGGCCGACGCCTCGATCGCCTTGAGATCGTCGATGCGGCGGGCGTCGAGCTTGTCGATCAGCTCCGGGCGTGCGTCGACGCTCCAACCCTCGAGGAGATCGCGGGCGTGGAACAGGGTGCGGTTCGCATCCTGTTCGTTCCACTGACTGCGGTCGAACCCGCACCGGTCGCATTGCTCGACGCCGATCATCGCCCGAAGCTACCCCACGTGCGTCTCGTCGTCGTCGGCCGGTCGCCCGCCAGGTTCTCGGCCCCGATCTGTTGCAGCAGGTGATACGCAGACGGGTCGAGAAGCCCTCGGGCGAGCGATCGCGGGTTGCGCCGGGGATGTGGCCCGGCGATGCTCGGGGCATGTTGCCGCTCGTGCCGTACGTCCGTCGTGCCGATTGGCCCGCCAACGAGAAACTGATCGCACGGCTCGCGACGGCGTTGCCCGATGCACTCGTGCTGAACTTCGCCGACGTCGACCCGAGCCGCGTGGGCGAGATCACCGCTGCGGTCGTCGACGGACCGAGTGCCGAACAGCTCGCCGCCATGCCGAACCTCGCGTTCGTCCAGAGCACGTGGGCGGGAGTGGAAGCGGTCGTCCCCACCGTGCCGCCCGCCGTCGCCGTCGCCCGGATGGTCGACCCGCAGATGGAGGTGACGATGTCCGAAGCAGTCCTCGCATGGACGCTCTATCTGCACCGGGACATGCCCCGCTATGCGCGTCAGCAGCGCTCGCGCGAGTGGCAGGGTCATGCGC
>NZ_JBAVYV010000375.1:0-3596 GCF_049588435.1 Ilumatobacter sp. | reverse complement strand
GACGGAAGGGTGCGCTCCAAGCGGGGCTCTTGATGTTCCTCATCGGGGCTGCGATCGCCACTACGGCCGACTCGTCGAGCACGCTCATCTTCGCCCGCGCCGTGATGGGGCTCGCCGCGGCTTTCGTGATGCCCTCGACCCTGTCCATCCTGACGAACGTGTTCCCCACGAGCGAACGCCCCAAAGCCATCGCCGTCTGGGCCGGGGTCTCCGGTGGCGGCGCGGCGATCGGACCGGTCGCATCGGGTTGGTTGCTCGAGCACTTCTGGTGGGGCTCGGTATTCCTCGTGAACGTTCCGATCATCGTCGGGGCGCTCGTCGCCGGAGCGTTCATCATTCCGACGTCGAAGAATCCCGACAACGAACCAATCGATGTCCCCGGCGCTCTACTGTCAATTGCCGCCCTCACGACCCTGACCTACAGCATCATCGAAGCCCCACACAACGGCTGGACGTCGAGCGAGACCATTGGATTGTTCCTTCTGTCCGTGTTGAGCGCAGCGCTCTTCATCATGCGCGAGGCCAGCGTTCGCGTCCCGATGCTCGATCTTCACTTGTTCCGGGATCGCCGTTTCAGTGTTGCGTCGGTGGGCATGGGACTGACCTACTTCGCCATGTTCGGGACGTTCTTTCTGATGGCACAGTACCTCCAGCTCGTGCTGGACTACTCGCCACTCGAGTCCGGGCTCATCCAACTTCCCTTTGCTTTCATCATTGTTGCCGTCGCTCCACGAGTGCCGTCGTTCGTCGAGCGGTACGGCGTCTCGTGGGTGGTACCGGCCGGCCTGACTTCGACCGCTATCGGCCTTGGATTCCTGTCCCGGTTGGAGGTCGACAGCTCGCTCGTGCCGGTGTACATGGCGATCGTTCCGCTCGCCGTCGGAATGGCAATCACCATCACGCCGCTCACCACATTGATCATGTCGTCGGTTCCGCTCGGTCGGGCGGGCGTTGGTTCAGCCATGAACGACACAACCAGAGAGCTCGGCGGTGCCTTGGGAGTCGCGGTGCTTGGCTCGATCCTGACGTCGCAGTACACATCTGGGATCTCGGCTGCGGTTTCAACACTTCCCGAGGAGGCTCGCGGCATCGCCAACAGCGGTCTTTCCGGGGCGCTCATGGTCAGTGGACACACAGGGGGTGGCGGTGGGGACTCACTCGCGGCTGCCGCCACACAGGCCTTTCTCGACGGCTTCAGCGTCGCAGCGATCGTCGCATCGGCCGTCCTGCTCGCAGCGGCGATTGCCGCACGATTCCTTCTGCCTCGCGGCACCAACGTCTACTCGCATTCATGATCACCCAGATCGTGACGCTCGATCTAGTCAAGTTGCCGGACCCTCGATGATCAGTTTGCTCCGACCAAATCACCATTCACCCCCGACCATTTGGAGGTCTCCATGCCCGTCATCACTGCTCCCGTATCACCGACTCACGAGGTCGGAACAACACGGTTCACCTCGTTGGCAACTCCATCGACAGGGACGACGCTGACGTCGATCTGGACCGTCGAGATCGCTCCCGGTACCGAACCCACGCCTCATTCGCTGACGGCGGAGGATCTGTTCGTCGTCATCGAGGGTTCCGCGGTCGTCTGGATGCAGGATCTTGATTCCGTCGCAAACCCTGGCGACGTGATCGTCGTCCCACCTGACACGTTGTTCGAGTTGTCGAACGGTTCCAACGAGCCACTCCGCCTGTTGTGCTGTCTGCCGGTCGGCGGTCAGGCTCGGATGGCGGACGGTTCGACGTTCACGCCGCCCTGGGCGCTGTAGCCCCCGAACTCAGCCACCGAAACAACCGCTTGCCTGATTGTTCGCGATCGCGATGCGGTCCCTCGCAGCCCGGGGCCGCGCGATCACCGCGACCGATCGAACCGCAGGGGTACTGACGGCGACCGCTTCCAAGTCACCCCCCCCAGCGCCGGGCACCAGTCGACTGCCAGTCGCCTCCAAGCCGTCGGGTCGACGATGTGTTGCACGGCCTACCACCGGCCACTGACACGAAACGCGAATTCATGAACGACATCGAAAAGCCCCGCCATCTGCCCGTTCGTATTGCCGAGGAGACCTTCGTCATTCAGGACACCCAAGGTGAAGGAGTTGCCCCGTCGACCGTCCATCTCAACGCGATGATCATCCGTGGGCGTGAACCAATCGTCGTCGACACCGGCAGCCCGATCAACTCCGACCGGTACCTCGAAGACCTCTTCGGTCTGGTCGACCCCAACGACGTGAAGTGGGTGTTTCTCTCCCACGACGACATCGACCATTTCGGCAACCTGCAAGCGGTCATGGACCACTGCACGTCGGCGACGCTGGTGACCACTTGGTTCGCGATGGAGCGCCTCGCCTGTAGCGCGCTCGACATCGCCCCGAACCGCTGGCGCTGGGTCGACGACGGTGAAGCCTTCGACGCCGGCGACCGCACCATGGTCGCCGTCCGGCCGCCGCTGTACGACTCACCGACCACTCGCGGACTGCTCGACACGCGCACTGGCGTCTACTGGGCGAGCGACTGCTTCGCTGCGCCGGTCACGCAAGGCACCGCCGATGTCGGTGACCTCGACGCCGACGAATGGCGCAGTGGTTTCATGCAGTTCCAACAGTGGAACAGCCCCTGGTCTAGCGACCTGGATCTGCCCCGCTACCACCGCACCGTCGACAGGTTCGTCTCCCATGACATCCGCGTCATCGCCAGCTGTCACGGTCCGGCCATTCACCGCAGCCACCTCGAAGATGCCTACGAGATGCTTCGGGCCGTCCCGGAAAGTCCCGTCGACCCGCAGCCAGGCATGCCCGTACTCGAGGAGATCCTCGCCTCGATGGCCACGGAGACCACGCGATGAACACTCCAATCCACGAGCACCTCGACCAAACCACAACGAACCCACACAAGGACGACCCGATGAGCACCACATCTACCGCCGTGTCCACGGCACCCGACCTCAGCCTCTACCGCGATCTCCACCAGGCCATGCGCACCGCCACCGAACAACTCGTGGTCGGTATCGAAACCCTCCCTGCCAGTGACACGGCCCGGGCCACCGCGCTCGGAACCTGGTTCGCCGGATACTCGGGCGAACTGCGCGTGCATCACCACGTCGAAGACACCATCTTCTTCCCCGCGTTGCGCGGTCGGGGGCCCATCGACGAATTGCCGTGGGACCGCCTGCTCGTCGAACATCACGACCTCGACCGCGTCATCGACGAACTGGCGGCTTCGTTCAGATCGCTGACCACGGATCCCACCGACTGGACGACGACATCCGAGCGTGCCTTTGGCCTCGCTGTTGAACTCCGAGACCTGCTCGCCGAGCACCTCGACATCGAAGACGACGAGGTCCTGCCGTTGATCGAAACACGGTTCACGGCGGAGGAATACGACGCACTCGACCACCGAGCGATCAAGACGGTCCCGTTCCGCCAACTCCGCTTCACCGTGCCGTGGATGATGGCAACATTGCATCCCGACGCCGCCGAACGACTCCGCGCGGGCGCACGCCCGACGATGCGGGTTCTGTGGAAGATCACCAGAGGCCGGTACGAGCGACTTGTGAAGCGGGCGTTCGGCCAGGGTCGCTCTGTGCCTCCATGGGC
>NZ_JBAVYV010000374.1:0-3003 GCF_049588435.1 Ilumatobacter sp. | reverse complement strand
GGGCTGGGGTGGGCTGGCGGGGCGGGGCGGGGCGGGGCGGGGATGATCGAGGCGAGGGCGGTGCGGGTCAGTTGCCGGACATGGTGATGTCGGAAATGACCAGGCTCATGCCGGCCGCGCGCATCGGGAGCCAGTCGATGTCGCCACCGACTTCGACGATGTCGAGCAGCATCTTCTGCAGCGTCGACGCGATCGTGAACTCACGTACCGGGGCGCCGAGTTCGCCGTTGGTGATCAACAGGCCGGCCGCACCGGTCGAGAAGTCACCGCTGATCGGGTTCACGCCCGAGTGCAGCCCCTGCATCTGCTGGACGAGCAGCCCGTCGTCGATCCCGGCGACGATCTCGGCCTGCGACCGGGTGCCTGGTTCGAGTGACAGCGCCAGACAGCCCACGCCGGGTGTCCCCGCGAAACCACCACGCGTCGCGTTGCCGGTGGAGGATGCGCCGGCGCGGCGCGCCGAGTACGAGTTGTGCACGAACTGCTTGAGCACGCCCTGCTCGATGAGCACGTTGCGGCGTGCCGCCAGGCCTTCACCGTCGACATCGGTCGACGTGTACGCCTTCGGGTTCGTCGGATCGTCGACGAAGGTGACGCCGGACGCGGCGACCTGGTCGCCGATCCGATCGGCGAACAACGACCGACCCTTGACGACGGCCTCGCCGTTGAGGGTCGACGAGATGACTCCGAGGAACTGGGCGGTCACGAACGGATCGAGCACGACCGTGACCCGCTTGCTCGCCGGCTTGGTCGCGCCGAGCAGACACGTCGCCCGATCGCTCGCCTCCCGTGCGGCACGGTCGAGATCGAATTCCTCGGGCGACTTGCCGACCGAGAACCCGAACCCGGTCTGGGTTTCGGCGTCATCGCCCTCTCCTTCGTCGGCCAGCGTCGACACCGACACGTAGCAACCGTTCTCGCGACCCGACTGGCGGATCCCCGCCGTCGACGCGACCGCGGTCTCGCCCCAGGCGTCGGCGTAGTTCGAGTCGTCGACGCGCACCCGCGGGTCGAGTCCTGACGCGAGCTTCTCGAGGGTCTTCGCGAGGTCGATCTTGCGATCGGTCTCGTAGTCGGCCAGCGCGTCGCTCCACAGCGACTGCTCGGTCGGCTCGACGCCGTCGGCCTCGGCGAGACCCGCGAACTCGTCGACCGTTCCGAACTCGACGTTCGAACGCGCTTCGGCGAGCACCTCGGCAACAGCGGCCTCGTCGAGGGTCCCCGCGTACGCGAACCCGGTTCGGCCGTCGCGGATCACCCGGATGCCGATCCCCTCGGCCTGTGCGGACACGAAGTGCTCGACGTCGCCCTGGTACACGCGCACTTCGGTCTCGCCGCCACGCGAGACGAACGCCTCGATCTGCTCGCCGCCGGATGCCTGCTCGATCACCCGATCGGCGACGGCCTGGAGTTCGGCCGTGGTGTCGTTCACGCCGCTCACGATGCCGTCCCTCCGACCGTCAGCGCCTTGACGCGCAGCGTCGGCTGACCGTCACCGACCGGAACGCCCTGGCCGTCCTTGCCGCATGTGCCGGGGCTGCCCATCGAGAAGTCGTTCGCGAGCATGTCGATGTCCTGGAGGACCTTCGGTCCGTTGCCGATCAGGTTTCCGTCGCGCAGCGGCTCGGTGATCTTGCCGTCCTCGATCAGGTACGCCTCGGTCATCCCGAACACGAAATCGCCCGACGCGGTGTTGACGCTCCCGCCCCCGAGTTTGGCGACGTACACGCCGTTGGGCGTCGACGAGACGATGTCGTCGGGATCGTCGGGACCGTTCATCACGAACGTGTTCGTCATCCGCACCATCGGGAGGTGCTGGTAGCTCTGACGACGGCCGTTGCCCGACTGGGGGCGACCGTCCTTGCGGGAGCGGAGGAAGTCCCACATGTAGTCGGTGAGGATCCCGTCCTCGATCAGCACGTTGCGTTGCGTGCGCTGACCCTCGTCGTCGATGCCAAGGGTGCCCCACTCGCCGGGCATCGTGCCGTCGTCGACCAACGTCACCATCGGGTTGGCGACCTGCTTGCCGACCTTGCCGGCGTAGACGCTCGCACCCTTCTGGATGTGGTCGGCCTCGAGCCCGTGCCCACACGCCTCGTGGAAGAGCACGCCGCCGGTGCCGTGCTTGATCACGACGGGCATCTCGCCCGACGGTGCCGGGCGGGCGGCGAGCTTGGTGATCGCCTGGCGGGCGGCCTCGCGGGCCATTTCCTCGACGTCGACCGTGTCGAAGATCTCGAAGCCGACCGTGTGACCCATCGACTGGTATCCGGTCTGCATCCCGCCGTCGCCGTTGGCGACGGCGTTGACCCGCAGCAGCGTCCGCACGATCTCGTCGTCGGCGAGCACGCCGTCGGTGTTGGCCACGAGCACGCGCTTGGTGCTGTCGCCGTAGCCGGCCGAGACCTGGACGATCTCGGCTCCGTACGCCCGGGCCGCCTCGTTCATCCGGATGAGGAGTTCGACCTTGCGCGCCTTCTCGATCGAGTCCGGCTCGTGCACGATCGCATTCGGTCGGTGAGTCGCGGACCGCGTCAGCCCGACGGTCGTGACACCGCCACCGCCCTGTCGTGCTGCTGCGGCCGCCGCAGCAGCCGCCGCGTTCAGACCGTCCTCGCTCAGATCGGACGTGTAGGCGAATCCCGTCGTCTCACCCGCGATGACGCGCACCCCGGCTCCACGGTCGCGTCCGCTGGTGACCTGCTCGATCCGACCGTCGTCGAGACCCGCCGACGTGGATCGCTTGTCTTCGGCATACACCTCCGCGAAGTCGGCGCCGGTCGTGGTCGCGCCGGCGAGTACTCGTTCGAGGACGTCTTGATCGATCACCCGACCAGCCTACGAAAGCACGGTGCACATTTTGGACGGATGGCCGTTTCGTCGCCGGTTCTGCGTGCGAAGATCGTCGGGTGATCCCTCGCGCCCGTCGACTCCCACTGGCGCTGCTCGGCGCGGCACTGCTCATCACGGCATGCGGGTCCGATCCGGACACCGCGTCAGGCG
>NZ_JBAVYV010000373.1:0-4268 GCF_049588435.1 Ilumatobacter sp. | reverse complement strand
GCGCTCCGGGACCGATTCCGATCGCGTCGAGTTCGCCCTGGAACATCTCGATCGCTGCGGTGTACTCGCCCGTTGCGGCGTACCGCGCGCAGGCCGACGGGTCGCCGTCGACGCACGGTTCCATGTCGGCGCCGCTCACGTAGCTTCCATCGTCGGCGAACCAGGCGATCGACAGCGGCGTCGGTGTCCCGATCATGACGAACCTGCTGCTCACCGGTGCCTCCCATGTGAAGACCATCCCGACGGCGTCGCCCAGATCGGTCACACCCATCAGACCCCGCGAACGCTCAGCATCGGTGTCGGCCAGCCACAGACAGACCTCGCACACCTCGCCATCCGCACTCGTCACGCGGGCCTGCACCGTGGTGAACCCCTCGGGCTGCACCCCGGTCGATTCCGGAATGGAGGAGTCCTCGACCGTGACCGCGACGGTCGTGGGAGCAGCGGAGATCGCAGTGCTCGCCGTCGGCTCCGGGTCCGCCACACTCACCGTCGACGTCGACCCACCCGACGAACAACTCGCCAACACGATCAGTCCCGCCCCGATGCCACCGACCCGGCGGCTTCTCGTGAACCCTTCGCGCACGGAGCGCCGGAAGTGTTCACGAGATCGGGGGAGGCGGGGTGCGGGGATGCGCACGAGGGCACGACTCACGTCAACCGCGGCGTCCGCCGACCGGCAGGATCCGAAGCAGATGATGCCACCGGCAGTTCGTGCACGCTTCGACCACGTACGCGTTCAGATCGTCGGGGCGTTCGTTCAACACGCGCATCTCCTTCGCGGTGGAGACGCAGCGCCCTTGGGGTCCGATGCCGTGTCCGAACACGTAGGTGACCAGACGGAGGTTGACCTCCTCGCAGATCGGACAGATCGTGGAGGTCTCGGTTCCGACGTTGCCGGCCGCACGGATCAACTCGGGGTGAGCGTCGCACACGGTGTCCATCGGGACCCGCCCGCGACGGACTTCGTTGATCAACATCCGCCGCGCGAGTCGGTGGTCGACGATGCCGCGCGAACCATCCGGACCGCGAAGTGCGCCGACCGAGAAAGCCATGGTGGCGCAGCGTAGTGGCCGACCGGTGCGACCCTGTCCCTGCATCCGTCGCCACCAGCGGTCACAATGGCGGGCGTGGCAGCCAACATCACCTACGGGTCCGGAATTCCGGGCGATGCCGAACTACGCCTGTGCGGCGACGTGAGCGGAGCGAAACGCACCGTCGAACTCGGCGTGTCCGAGTGGTACAACGCGATCGAGTTCGCGCGCGCCGGGGCGAAGTCGATCGCCGTCGATCCCGACGCGGACAAGATCGCCGAGATGCGCCGACGCGCCGACGCCGACGAAGTGACCGTGCAATGCCTGCACGGTGACCTCGCCGATCTCGGAGACATCTCGTCGGCGACGTGTGACGTCGTCGTCGCCGCCCACTCGATCATCGAGATCGACGACGTCGGAAGACTCCTCCGTCAGGTCCACCGCATCCTGCGACCATCGATGCCGTTCGTCATCTCGATGCCGCACCCGTTCGACGCCGTGACACCCCAGCACCCGTACGGCAGCACCGCACGCACGATCGGTGACTGGTTCACCGCACTCAGCCGCTCGAACTTCCGTGTCGATCAGGTGAAGGAGCTCGGCGTCTCGCCGACGCATCCGGTTCCGACGACGCTCGTCCTGCGGTCGCGCAAGGAAGGCAGCTGAGCGCCGATCAGGCGCGCTGATCCTGATCGAGCTGCCCGACCGGCATCGGACGACCGAACAGATAGCCCTGTCCCGCATCGGCTCCCATCTCGCGGAGTTGCTCGAGCTGGAGCGGGGTCTCGACCCCTTCGGCGATCACCTGCAGTCCGAGTGAGTGACCGAGTCTGATGACGCCCTCGACGATCGAGGAGTCGTCGCCGTCGATCCCCAACCCGTCGACGAACGAGCGGTCGATCTTGATCGCCTCGACCGGGAACTTCTTGAGGTACGTCAGCGAGGAGTACCCCGTCCCGAAGTCGTCGACGGAGAGGTGCACGCCGAGCCCGCGGAGGTGACGGAGCGCGGTCGTCGCGAGGGCGACGTCGCTGAGCAGCGTCGTCTCGGTGATCTCGAACCACAGCGCGCCGGCTTCGATCCCGTTGCTGCCCAGTGCATCCTGCACGACCAGGAGGAAGTTCGATTCGGCCAACTGGTGCGTGGAGAGGTTGACGGCGATCGATGCCCGACCCCACGGGTGATCGTTCGCACGCCAGCTCGCCAGCTGAGCGAGTGCGTCACGCAGGATCCGCTCGCCCACGTCGATCATCAGACCGGTCGCCTCGGCGTTCGGCAGGAACTCCTCCGGGCCGAGGAGGCCACGTTCGGGGTGCAGCCATCGCGCGAGCACCTCGAACTTGGTGACCGCGCCAGTGGACAACTCGACGATCGGCTGGAAATAGGGAACGAGTTCGTCGCGCTCGATGGCGCGACGGAGTTCGTTGGTCGTCTGGAGATAGTGATCGGAGCGGTTCAAGACGTCGTCGGTGAAACGCGCGATCCGGTCCCGACCCTCGCCCTTCGCTCGGTACATCGCAGCGTCGGCCGCCCGCAACATCTCGGTGGCCGTGACGCCTGCTGCCGAGTTGGTGGCGAACCCGATCGATGCGGTCACGATCACCTCGTCGCCGCCGATCTCGATGGCGTCCTCGATCGATTGCTGCAATCGGTCCGCGACGCGTTCGGGTTCCAACGGGCCGAGTCGGATCTCGCCGGTGTCGTCGGCGTGCTTGGTCGTCCCGTCGACGAACACGACGAACTCATCGCCTCCGAACCGGGCCAATTGATCGCCGACGCGCATCACGGAACGGAAGCGGCGCGCGACCTGACGCAACACCTCGTCGCCGACGCCGTGGCCGAGGCTGTCGTTCACCATCTTGAAATTGTCGAGGTCGATGAACAGCACGGCGACCTCCTCGAGGTCCGCACTGGCGAGCAACTCGTCGAGACGGGCCACGATCGACCCGCGGTTCGGGAGTTCGGTGAGCGAGTCGTGGGTCGCTTCGTGCGACAACCGCTCAGCGATCCCGCGCTGTTCGGTGATGTCCTCGACGTGGGTGATCGCCAGCGACACCCCACCTTCCTCGATGACCGCGACCTGCGTTCGCGTCCAGACGAAATCTCCATCACGGCGGAGATATCGCTGCTCGATGCGGTAGCTGTCATCGATTCCATGTGCCAGCCGAGCCCGCTCACCGGCGACCACTCGCAGGTCGTCGATGTGGGTGAGCTCGCGCATCGACCGCCCGAGCAGGTAGCGCCGGGAATGATCCAGGAGGTCGGCGAGCGCCTGGTTCGCGTCCACGATGCGATCGTCGGACATCCGCACGAGCGCCATCCCGGTCGGTGCCGAGTGGAATGCCCGCTGGAACCAACGCCGCGCCTGATCGAGCGCCTCCGACGTCGCCTCGCGTTCGCTCACGTCGCGGAAGATGATCGCCGTCTCGGAGCGTCCATCGTGCTCGGGGATCCGAGCGTCGGCGATCGGGATGAACGACGCCTCGACGTTGCGGCCGATTCCGTCTCGGTCGATCAGGTCGAACATGTGCGGCTCGACCGGCTCGTGCTGGTCATTCCCCTTCGGAGCCGAAGCCCAACTCTCGAGGACGGCGGGTCGGTCGCCGATGGCGACGAGATCGACGAAGGGCCGTCCGAGCAGGTCATCGATCGATCGACCGGTCAGCGATGTCGCCCGAGCGTTCAGCGCGACGATGATGCCGTCGCCGTCCGTTCCGATCACCGCATCGGGAAACCGCTCGAGGAATCGATCGAAACGCTCGCGAGTTCCCTCGAGTTCCGCGTCCGACGACCGCAACCGGCGACTGGACTGCCAGCCGATGACGACCACCGCGACCGCCAGTGCCACGACGACAGCGGTCAGTGCGAGAGTCGCCGCGCTCATGATCAGACGTTAGATGGTCGACGAGGACTCGTGGTTCTCGCGCGCCGCGTACCACCCATCGAGCCGCCGTCGGATCTCGGCGTCCCCGAGCAGACCATCCTCGAGACGGATCTCCATCAGGAATTTCATCGCCTCACCGACGACCCGGCCGGGCTCGATCCCCAAGTGCTCGATGACGGCATTCCCGTCGAGTTCGGGGCGCAGTGCCGCGAGTTCCTCGGCGGCAGCGAGTTCCTCGATCCGCTCCTCCAGCTCGTCCATCCGTCGTGAGAGGCGCGCCGCCTTCTTTGCGTTGCGCGTCGTGCAGTCGCAACGCGTGAGGACGTTCAACTCCCGGAGCAACGGGCCCG
>NZ_JBAVYV010000372.1:0-9132 GCF_049588435.1 Ilumatobacter sp. | reverse complement strand
CGTAATCACCCGGCTGGTCGCGGACGTCGCAGGAGTGGATGGTGCCCGCGAGCGGGGAGGCGACGGGCGTACCGCTCGGAACGAACACGTCGATGCCGAGGTGCAACGTTCGTCGTTCACCGGACGGCGTCGCGAACGCGTCCGTGTCGTAGATCGCGCGCAGTTCGCCGTAGCGACCGAGACTCGGTCGATCGTCCGGCACCCGTTGGGACCGGTCGGCGGTCGTGCTCCAGTCAATGATCTGGGCGTCGACGAGGTCGGTCGGCACGATCGGTGCCGGGGAGAAGTCGACCGAATCGAAGAAGTTCTCCACTGCGCGTTGATCGGCGATCGGGAGGTAGCCGCACGCATCTCGGTATGTGGCGTGTGCCAACTCGGGTGGGATGTGGCGGAGCAGATCGACGAGGTCCCCGATCGACTCCTGGCTCGTGGTCAGATAGTCGACGTTCTCCGGCCGTTCGCGGACCTGGGCCTCGGCGATCGCGAAGCTCATCGCCAGGCGCGTCCGGACCACCCCGTCCAGCAGCGCGAGTTCGTCGGGTTCGAGCGGGGCGACCTCGTGGTAGCCGGCCACGACCTCCGCGGCAGCGGACAACGGGTCGAGTTGGCCGAACATCGCGTACGCGATCGCGACGCCGAGCCCGACGATGCGTGGGCTGTGCACGATGTCGCCGTAGTCGATCAACGCGGCCGAGCCGTGGTCGTCGACGACGATGTTCTCGTCGTTCGCATCGTTGTGAATCGTCTGCTGATCGAGTTCGTGGAGGCGGGGCAACACGTCGTTGCGGAAGGTCTCGAGTGTCGATGCCGCCCACGGATCCGACGGTGTCGCGAGGCCGCCGCACTGCATCATGTTCCAGCGGTATCGCCGTCCGACGCTCGGGTGTGTGAACGTCCCCAGCGAAAGGTCGGTGCGGGCGACGACGATGCCGATCTTGTGCAGCAGGTCGGCGGAGAGCCTGGCACCGCTGGTGGGTCGGCCGTCGACCCACGTGAGCAGTCGGGCGACCCGTTGCATGTCGTCGATCTCGACGACATGGCGGCCGACGACCCGGGGCACCGCGGACGTCGCATCGGTGGCGGCGACGTGTGCGAGTGCTGCGTCCTGCATGTCCAGCTCGTCGTGCGGAGCGCCGGTCGCGTGGAACTTGAGCACGTATCGGTCACCGCCGGTGGTCGACACGAGTGCGTTGAGGTCGACCTCGCCGGGAAGCGGGCGGATCTCGGCGACGTCGAGGCCGAACCGGTCGCGCAGGATGATGTCGAGATGCGGGTCGGTCATCGGCCGCCGATCCTACGGCTCACCGCCAGCCGCGCCCGCCACGCCGCCACGCCTGCGTGTCCGGGGTTCTCGTCGCGCATTCGTTCGGATCGCGGGAACAATCGCGACGAGAACCGAGGGGTGGCGGCGTGGGACACACTCCGTCCTGCGTTCCCGTCGCGGATCCATTCGGATTGCGGGAAAGATCGCGACGAGAACCGAGGGGAAGGGTGAGGGTCGGGCTGTGGGCTACATCGTGCGGGTGATGTCGGCGGCGCCGCGGATGGCGGTTTGGATCGTGTCGGTTCCGTTGGCGTTGCCGATCACGTGCACGGTCGGGCCGGCTTCGGCGGCGGGGGAGCGGCCGGTCGCGTGGTTCTCGAGATGCTCGGCGAGTTCGTCGTTGGGGTCGTGGTACGTGACGATGCAGACCGTGTCGGCGTCGAAAACCTGCTCGTGACCGAGACCGAGTCCGTACGTCGTCACCTGGGTGTCGGAGATCTCGCGGATCGCGACCGAAGGGACGAACGTGAGTCCCGCAGCGAACAGTCGCTCGCGGCTCGCCTCGACCGTCGACGGCGGGTGCGCGATCCGCGCGCCGAGTTGCTCGTGGCGGCTGAGGATCGTGACGGCGGCACGCTGGGCGAGCAGTTTGTCTGCGACCGAGATCGCCTCGAACGTGCCGGTGTCGTCGTAGACCACAGCCTTCGATCCGACCGTCGCTCGTCCGCCGAAGCCGAGAACTTCCCAGCTGGTCCAGACGTGTGGGAGGTCGCCGCCGGGAATCGGGATCGACGGACTCGCCAGCTGGAACCCGGTCGGTTTGGGGGTCGATCCCGTGGCGATGATCAGTTCGTCGGCCGCGACCTCGGCGATCAGGTCGGGGTCGACGGGGGTGCGCAGGTGGACGTTCACTCCGAGTCGCGCGATCTCGTCGGTGAGCCAGCGGGTGATCGCCTCGAGGTCCGAGCGGGGTGGAACCGATGCCGCCATCCGGACCTGGCCGCCCAGGTCACCGGTCATCTCGTACAGGTGGACCTCGTGTCCGCGCAGCGCCGCGGTGCGCGCGGCTTCGAGTCCTGCAGGGCCACCGCCGACGATCATCACGCGTTTGGTGACCTCGGCCGGGCCGGGCGTCTCGAACGGGACCGCCGTTTCCTTGCCCGCAGCGACGTTGACGACGCACTGGATCCGCCCGGTCGTCATCAGGTTGGCCACGCAGCCCATCGACGTGCCGATGCACGGGCGGATCTCGTCCTCGCGACCGTCACGCGCCTTCACGACGAGTTCGGGGTCGGCGATCATCGCGCGCACGATCGACACCATGTCGGCCATGCCTGACCCGACGATGTGGTCGGCGTGGTCGAGCGTCATGATTCGGCCGGTGACGATGGTCGGGACGTCGACGACCTTGGTGACCTTCTCGCTGTTGTCGAGTTCGTATCCGAGCGGGTCGTCGAGCGTGGACAAGAACTTGTGGAACCGCCAGTAGGTACCCATCGAGACGTCGAGGAAGTCGATGTCGGGTTCGAGTGACCGGGCGATCTGCTCGGCCTCGACGTGGTCGATTCCACCCTCGATGAACTCGTCACCCGAAATCCTGATTCCGACCGGGAAACCGGCGGACACCTCCGAGCGGATCGCGGCGAGGATCTCCCGACAGAACCGTGCTCGGTTCTCGGTCGAGCCGCCGTACTCGTCGTCGCGAACGTTGGTCGCCGGCGACATGAACGACCCGATGAGGTAACCGTGGCCGGCGTGGAGTTCGATCCCGTCGAGTCCACCGGTCTCGACGCGTCGCGCCGCCGATGCGAACGCGGCGACGGTGTCGTCGATCATCCCTTTCGTCATCACGCGTGGTGTGACTCCGACCATCGCGTTCGGGATCGCACTCGGCCCGACCGGACGTTGGCCCGGATGTCGTTGGAGTGTGTTCCCGCCGTGCCACAGCTGCTGGAACACCTGCGTGCCGTGCGCGTGGAGGCGCGTCGAGAGCTCCTCGTACCAGGGCAGCACCGAGTCGGAGTAGACCGGGATTCCGGTGGGTGACTCGGTGGTGACTCCGGCGATCTCGATGATCGCCAGGCCCACGCCACCTTTGGCGCGCGCCTCGTGATAGGCGATCAGGTCGTCGCCCAGGGTGCCGGTCGAGTGAGCGGTGCGCACGATCCTGTTCGGGATCGTGCAGCCAGCGATCTGCAGCGGTTGGAAGACGTTCGGGTACGAGGCCATCGGGTCAGTCCGCCTGCGGTGCGTCCCACGCGACCGGGAGTTTCTCGACGCCGTGGAGCACGGGGGCCGAGATCATCGTCGGCTCTCCGGTGAGGCGCAGGTTGGGGAGACGGTCGAGGATCGCTTCGAGTGCGACCGCGCCTTCGACCCGACTCAACGGTGCGCCCATGCACAGGTGGATCCCCTTGCCGAACGCCCAGTGCTTCTTCAGCGTGTCGAGGTCACGCGTGATGTCGAACGTGTGCGGATCGTCCCACGCGGCCGGGTCCATGTTCGCCGCGAAGAAGGTGCACATCACCTTCGAGTCGGCCGGAAGGGTGACTCCCTCGAGTTCGGTTTCCTCGTTGTTGGTGCGGAACAGCCCATGCACTGGGGCGTCGTAGCGGAGGCTCTCCTCGACCGCATGCGGGATCAGGCTCCGGTCGTTGCGCAGCAGCTCCATCTGTTCGGGGTTCTGCAGGAGGCGCCAGACCATGTTGCCGATCAGCTGGGTCGTGGTCTGGCTTCCGGCGATGAACAAGAACATCATGAATCCGAGGACGTCGGCATCGGTGAGGACTCGACCGTCGAGTTCGGCGGTGAGCAGCGCGGTGAGCGTGTCGTCGGGGAGTTCCTCGCCGGCCGCCAGCATCTGCCGACGGGTGCCGATCATCTCGCCGAAGTAGGTCACCTCGTCGACGCGGTTCGGGTCGCTCGTGGATTCCTTCGCGCTCTGTTTGTCGGCGTGTCGAGCGATCACGGCATCGGCGCGAGGTCGGATCTCACGGCAGTAGTCGGGGTCGAGGCCGAGCAGCCAGGCGATGACGATGAGCGGGACCGGGGTTCCGAGCAGTTCCTGCAGATCGCCCTCACCTCGATCGACGAACGTGTCGATCTCGTGGTCGACGAGGGTGCGGATGTCGGGTTCGAGTGCGAGGAGTGCGTCGGCGTTGAACGCCTGCTGGACGAGCCGCCGATCGGACGTGTGCTGCGGTGGGTCGACGCTGACGAGCACCCCGCCGCCCGAGTAGGCGAGCCCGGGCCCGTGCTTGCTCGACCACAGCTTGGGTTTGCGGATGATCTGCTTGACCGTTGCTTCGGTCGTCGCGGCGTACCAGTCGAACGGCTCGGTCGCGTGGGCGATCGGACACTCGGTGCGCATCCGCTCGTATTCGGCGTGGGGGTCGGTGCGGAAGGCGGGGGAGAAGAAGTCGAAGTCCCCCGATGCTCGATCGTCGATGGGGTCCGCCGTCTTGTCGGACGCAGCCTCGGCGGCTCCGTCAGTGTCCGTCGCTTCGTCCATCGTTCGGTCCTCCGCTCGGTTGTCGGTGTGGGTCTGCACTTGGTCGAGAAGTTAGATGAACGTAACTTTGTGGTCGATGTCCATGCAAACCGGAGCGACCGAGCGATCGCCGGTCGAGCGAGCGCCACGTCGCAACGGCCGCCCGCCCAAGAGCAGCCTGCGTGTCCCGACGACCGACCGTCTGCTCTCGGCTGCGACCGACGTGTTCGTCGAGCACGGTTTCGGTGGCGCGACCGTGACCGAGATCGCGCGCCGCGCCGGCATCTCGGGGCCCGCTGCCTACAAGCACTTCGACACCAAGGCCGACCTGCTCGTGGCCGCCGCGAAACGTGGCCTGCGCGAGACGACGAGCGGCGTCGGCGCGGCTGGACCTCACGAGATCGCGCGTCGCTGGATGTCTCCGGAGTTCGCGTCGACTCGGCGACTGATGGTCGAACTTCACCTCGCTGCGGGTCGCGAGAGCGAGGTCTTCGACCTGCTGTCGGCGTGGCACCACGACCAGTCGTCCGGGTGGGTCGACCGGCGCGGCGACTCCCCCGAGCAGGTGAAGGCGTTCTTCCTCCTGCTGCTCGGGTTGGCTCAGCTCGATGCACTGTCGAGCCTGCCGGCCGACGATGTCGAACTCGGCCGTGGGGTCGATCGCATGATCGACGCGTTGTTCGACGCGGGCTCGATGTCGTCCGACGGCTGACGGACGCAGCAGACTGGGCCGCAATGGTTGCGCATGGCGCAGCTGCACCGATCGACGAGGAGTTCCATCTTCATGAACGACACCGACGCCATCGACCTCGCACTGTTCGTGTTCCGTTGCGGACTCGGGGCGGTGATGCTCGCGCACGGGATCAATCACATCTGGGGTGGGGGCAAGATCGAGGGGACCGCCGGATGGTTCGGTTCGATGGGAATGAAGCCGCCGCTCGTGCAGGCGTGGTTGGCGAGCCTGACCGAGATCGGCGCAGGGATCGCGCTCGTGCTCGGCCTGCTCACACCGTTGGGTGGAGCGGGCCTCGTCGGAACGATGACCGTGGCATTCGTGATCAACCACCGCGGGAACGGGTTCTTCATCTTCCGCCCGGGCGAGGGGTGGGAGTACGTGATGACGCTCGCGCTGTGCGGAATGGTGATCGGTGCGATCGGACCCGGTGGCTGGTCGCTCGACCGGGCGTTCGGGATCGAGGACGATCTGATCGGTTGGACCGGACTGGCTCTCTCCGCCGGTGCCGGACTGGTCGGAGCGGGTCTGCTCCTCGCAACCTGCTGGCGACCGCCACCCCCGAAGACCGCCGACTGACGCCATCCCCGACAACTGGTGCCTGGCACCAGTTGTCGGTCAGGCGGGGAGGTGGTCGGCGAGGTGGTCGGCGATCCGCTGGGTGGGTGAATCGTTCGACTCGGTGGACCGGGTGAGGAGGCTCCACGGCAAGGTCAGGCCGTCGGGTCCGCAGCGGGTCGCGACGATCCGTCCGCTCGCGATCGCCGGCGACAGCGCCCATCGGCTGAGGATGCTCACCCCGGCCCCGGCCGCGACCAGCTCGGTGATCGCGCTGGTCTGGGGGACCACGTTGACCACCCGGGGATAGTCGTCGCCGGTCCGGATGAAGCGGTCGTATTCGAACCCGGGTGTCGGGACGAAGTTGTAGGTGAGGTAGGTCTCGTCGATCAGGTCGATCGGCTCGATGTGGTCGCGGCCGACGAGGTGATGGTCGGGCGACGTGATCAGGACGAGTTCGTCGTCGAAGGCCGGTCGTCGATCGAGTGGCCCGGCCGGGGTGCCGGGTGCGACGACGAGGTCGACGGAACCCGAGGTGAGGACGTCGCCGGGTGCGTCATCGACGACGACCAGCTGGAGTTCGACCTCGGGGTGCTGCTCGTGTGCGGCCTCGAGGAACGACGGGTACCAGTGGAAGCAGTCGTAGCTGCCGACGCCGATCCGCACCACGGAGGTGACGTCCGAGCGGTCGGCGAGCAGGATCTGTTCGTTGCGTCCGAGTTCGTCGAGCGCACGCGCGGCGGCCTGGTGGGTGGCGATGCCGGCCCGGGTCGGTGTGAGTCGACGGTGATGGCCGCGGTCGAACAGTCGGACTCCGAGTCGGCGTTCTGCTTCGGCGAGGCGATGGCTCAGGGTGGACTGGGTGGAGTGCAGCACCTTCGCGGCCTCGGTCATCGTGCCGAGGTCGACGATCGCGACGATGGTCTCGTAGTGCCGGAGTTCGAGCTGGAGCGCCATCACCTCCATCGTATATGCACTATTCACATGTAGAAGGCGATGAAACATTCGTTGGACACACGTCGGCGGATGGTGCTGACTGGAGTTGTGAACACTGCAACGCTGTCCCCACCCATGTCCTCTCTCGCCGATCCGGAGATCGGCGCGCTCGACGGGTTGGTCGATCTGGAGCGATATCCGCTCGACCGACCGGGAAGTGAGATGTGGAGCGAGCTCGTCGAGGCCGGGCGGCGTGATCTGGCCGAGCACGGGAGCATGTGCCTCACGCAGTTCCTGAAACCGGATGCGCTGACGAACACCGCCGCCGAGATCGCGGCGATCGCGACCCACATTCCGATCCTCGAGCAGATGAGCAGCGTGTACGCGCGCGACGCGATCGAGGCCGACTTGGACTCCGACGATCCGCGCCGGGTTCGGATGGCGCGCAGCGCAGGACACGTCACCCGCGACATGATCCCCCCGTATTCGCCTGCTCATCGTCTGTACGTTTCCGCGTGCTTCAAGGTGTTCATCGCGGCCCTCGTCGGTGAGGAGCGGGTCTTCGAGTACGCCGACCCGTTGGCGGGCCTCGTCGCGACGGTGCTGCCGCCCGGAGGCAGCTATCCCTGGCACTACGACACGAACGAGTACGTCGTCACGCTGATGCTCCAACCCGCCGAGGAGGGTGGCGTGTTCGAGTACCACCAGAACCTGCGTTCGCCCGGTGACGAGAACCTCGCCGGGCTGGGTCGAGTCCTGGCCCGAGACCCAGCGGAGCCGGCACGTCGGATCTCCGTGGCCGCCGGTGACCTGCAACTCTTCCTCGGTCGCTACTCGCTGCACCAGGTCACCGAGGTCGCGGGAACGCTCGATCGGCACGTGCTGGTGCTCTCGTACGCGGATCGACCTGGTGTGATCGGGCCGGCCGACCGGACCCGCGCGGTCTACGGGCGGGTCACGGAAGCACACCTCGTCGCCGACCAAGCTCGCCTCGCCGAGAACGACGGTCTGATCCTGTGAACGGTGTGCTCGAGGCGTCGCGCCTCGACCGGCTCCGAGCGTCGATCGCCGATTCGAACTGTGATGCGGGGCTCTTCTACGACCCGACGAACGTCCGGTACGCGACCGGCACGTCGAACATGCAGGTGTATTCGCTGCACAACCCGTGTCGGTACGCGTTCGTTCCGGTCGAGGGGCCGGTGGTGCTGTTCGAGTTCAAGGGCTGTGCGCATCTCTCCGACGGTCACGACAATGTGGCGGAGGTCCGCAACGCGGTCAGTTGGTACGACTTCGTCAGCGGCAGCCGGGTCCAGGAGTTCGCCGCGCTCTGGGCGGCCGAACTCATCGATCTGCTGGGACCAGGCAGAGACATCGCCGTCGACCGACTCGATCCGATCGGTCTGGTCGCGCTCGAGCATCGCGGGGTGCGGGTGCACGACGGGCAGCGGGTCGCCAATCGGGCGCGGATGATCAAGACGCCATCCGAGATCGACGTCATGCGTTCAGCGGTTGCAGCGTGTGAGTCCGGTCTCGCGCAGATGCGCGAGGTGGCGCGGCCCGGGATGACCGAGAACGAGGTCTGGGCGGTGTTGCATCAGGCGAACATCGCATCGGGTGGGGAGTGGCTCGAGACGCGGCTGCTCACGTCGGGCCAGCGGACCAACCCGTGGTACCAGGAGTGCAGTGACAAGGTGATCGAGCCGGGGGAGTTGGTCGCGTTCGACACCGACCTGATCGGGATCGGCGGGTATTCGGTCGACATCTCACGGACGTGGCGAGTCGACGGTGGCAAGCCGACCGCGGAACAGTGTCGGTTGTGGGGTGCAGCGCGAGAGCAGTTGGATTTCAACACCGAGTTGCTTCAGCCGGGAGCATCGTTCGCCGAGATCTCGCAACGGTCGCACCTGCCGCCGGACGACATCCACTCGGTGACGAACGCAGCCGTCGCCCACGGCATCGGGTTGTGCAACGAGTACCCGCTGATCGTGAACCGCGATCACTTCGACGGTGGCTACGACGGAGTCGTCGAAGAGGGCATGGTGTTGTGCGTCGAGGCGTTGGCAGCCCCTCCCGGTGGCACCGAGTCGGTCAAGCTCGAGGAGCAGGTGCTGATCACCGCCGACGGCCCCGAACCGTTGTCCACGTACTCGC
>NZ_JBAVYV010000371.1:0-12414 GCF_049588435.1 Ilumatobacter sp. | reverse complement strand
CTTCGAACGCGAGCTGGTTGAAGCCCTTGTCGTCGACACCGCCGACGTCGGTGACCTCACAGATGTCACCTTCCGGGCCGGCGGCGGCGAAGTCCTCCTCGCCCTGATCGGTGGTGGCCGTGTCGTCGCCTTCGGCGGCATCGGTGGTGGCCGTGTCGTCGCCTTCGGCCGCTTCGGTGGTGGCCGTGTCGTCGCTGTCGGACGCGCTGTCGTCGTCGCTGCCGCAGGCTGCGACGCCGAGCGCCGCCACCATGCCGAGTGCCAGCATCTTCTTGCTCTTGATCATGTTCTCCCCTTTGAGATGTTCCTCGGGTTCGCCGAGGTGTTCACGTGAACGAACAAGCTACCAATCGGTAGCCGCACCGGGAACCAAGTCCTGACTCCGTTCCGGAATCAAGGGGTTCGTGGCGACGGCCCGATCGCCGAGTCGGAGCAGCGTGCGAGCCGTCGATCGGCCTCGATCGGACATCGGTGTGGCGCAGTTCCGGGTGTCGTCGGCAATATCGTGGTCGGAATGGCTCCGCCGACGCCTCCGCCCCGGCACCGCGCCGATCGCCGACCGGCGGAGTCGGGCGCCCCGAAGTACTGGGTGCGTCGACTCGGGGTGCTGGTGGTCCTCGGTGTGATCGGCTACGCCGCGGTGACCGCGATCGGAGGCCTCGTCGGCGGCGATGACGGCACCGCCGAGAGGCTGGTCGACACATCGTCGGGGACCGCGTCCGCCGACGAGACGGCGGTCTCCGGGAGCGACGACGCCAGTACCGCGATCGACTGCTCCGTCGAGGCCGAGGCGGAACTGTGCGCGGACCTCGGCCTCGGTGACGACGTGACCGTCGAGGAGGGCGACGCGGCTCCGGCAGGCGACGTCGAGACCACCGACGCCGAGCCCGAGCCCGAAGAACGCACCGGGCCGCCGACGCCCGACAATCCGGCGAAGGTCTACATCGTGGGCGACTCCGACGCCGGCACGTTCGGTCCGTACCTCGAGACGCTGCTCGACGGCACGCTCGTCACCGACACCGAGCTCAACTACAAGGTGTCGTCGGGGCTGGCCCGTCCCGACTTCTTCAACTGGCCCGAGGAATTGGAGGCGAAGCTCCCCGAGGTCGACCCGGACATCGTCGTCGTCACGTTCGGGGGCAATGATTCTCAGGGTCTCTCGTTGCCGCAGGACGAACTCGAGTTCATGGTCGGCGACCCGGTCGACAACGAGGCCGAATGGACCGCGGAATACGAGCGTCGCGCCGGTGAGGTGATGGACCTGTTGCTCGAGGACGAGCGCAAGGTGATCTGGGTCGGGATCCCGAACGACGACAACGCAGATGTCACAGCGAAGCTCGCGATCCAGGACCGTGCGGCGAAGGCCGCCGCCGAGGCGCGGCCTGACGTGGTCTTCGTCGACACCTGGGACCGCTTCTCCGGGCGCGACGGTGGCTGGGCCGAGTTCGTGGTGGATCCCCGGGACAACGAAGGCAAGGACGTCCGCGCCGACGATGGGTTCCACCTGAATCAGAACGGTGCCGAGATCCTGGCCATCGACATCGCGATCAAGGTGCAGGACGCGCTCCGCGAGTTGGGTGCGAACCTCTGACGGTGAGTCGCAGCTCGCCCGGTCACATCACTGCGATTGGCCGCGAGACTGGATCTGCTCGCGGCGCTCGGCGACCTTCTCCGGGCTGAAGTGGCTGCGGCGCCACGCCCGCCCGTCGAGTGACTCGGTCTCCCACGCCCGATCGTCGGTCGCGATCGAGTCGTACGTCGCCCGGATCTGGCGAACACCGTCCGCTTCATTGCCGGAGATGTCTGCGGCGATCGCCCGGGTGAACGGGATCAGTTCAGCGTGGGGAACGACGTGGTTCACGAGTCCGAAATGGAGCGCCTCGGCAGCGTCCATGAAGTTGCCGGTGAAGCTCATCTCGCGTGCCCGGCGGACGCCGATCGCCTGAGGGAGCAGCACGGTCAGTCCCCAGCCGGGCATCACTCCGACGCGGGCATGGGTGTCGCCGAACTTTGCGTTCTCGCTCGCCACGAGGAAGTCGCAGTTGAGGGCCAGCTCGAATCCACCGGTCACGGCGACCCCGTTGATCGCACCGATCAAGGGCTTCGTCAGTTTCGGAAATGGTCCGCGGACTCCGTCGGAATTGGCACTGCCATCGGCGCCGGTGCCGCCGCCGAGATTGCCCCCGGTCGAGCCGAGCTCCTTCAGGTCGAGCCCTGCCGTGAACGCCGGGTCGGTGCCGGTGAGGATCAACACATCGGCGTGGGGGTCGACCTCGGCGCGCCGCATCGCCTCGGACATCTTGGTGAGCACCTCGCTCGACAGGGCGTTGCGCGCGTCCGGCCGGTTGAGGGTGATCGTGGCGATCCGGTCGGAAACCTCGAGCAGCACGACATCGTCGCCGGTCAGATCGGTGGAGGCCGGTGTCGATGGTGGCATGGATGACGGTGACGACATGACGTCATCCTGCCCGCTCCACGGCGGTCGCGTCGCAACCGGCCGTCAGGTCGACGCTCCGGGGAGCCGTATCCGAGAACGTCGGCGCGAGGATCGGCCGCTCGCCGCCGGGTGGCCAGGCCGACCATCAGGCGCGGACACAGCTGAGGTGTGGACTCCAACAGCGTGGTGAACTTCGACCGATCGATGACGATCGCCTCGATCGGGGTGTCGGCCTCCACGGACGCCGACGTCGGTTTTCCGTCGATCAGTGACAACTCGCCCACGACGTCGCCCGGGCCGACGGTGGTTCGAGCGGCGGACGGTCGGGGACAGCTCAGTCGGCGGGGAGGAAGCTCAGGCCGAGATCGCCGAGTCGCACGAGCGTGGACGTGATCCATCCGCCGAGTGCGCCGAAATGGTCGTCGAGCAGCGTGCTGCGACCGTCGGCGACGGTTTCCTCGAACAACTCGTACAACCCCTCGTAGGTGATCTCGACGGCGTACTCGGGCGTCAGGTCGAGCGGGTCGTCCGGATCGGGATGCGAGATCTCGGTGGTCAGCCCCGCACGCTCGAGACGGTCGTCGCCGATGCTCGGGCTGTGCTCGGGGATCGTGTCGAAGACCCGCGACGTCTCGACCGGCTCGCTGAGCTGCTGCATCCGGAGCACGATCTCGATCTCGATCGCCGGACGCACCTCGAGTTCGTCCTCGATGTACCACTGGCGGTACGCCGCCTGGCTCCACGCGGGCCAATCCATCGTGATGTGGGCGACGATCCGTGGGGGCTCGCCCTCGCCGGGCAGCCCGTAGCTCGTCTCCCACGTGAGGTCACCCAGCAGGACGTCGGACTGGAAGTGCTCCTCGAACGGCTGACGTTCGAGGTACGCGGCTTCGAAGGCGTCGCGCAGTGCACTGATCGCATCGGTGAAGACGTGGTCGAGCATCGACTGGTGAATCTACCGACTCGGGATCGACCCGCCCGTCCGCGTTCCCTCACCCACGACGCCCCTGGCCTCGACCGCCTCCTCGACCGGCGATCTCGTGAACTGTTCGCGCACGGAGCGCGGGAAGGGTTCACGAGATCGGCGGGTGGGCGGGGGGAGTGCCATGATCGGGAGATGTCACTCGTACTCACCGATGTCCGCGACGGCGTGGCGACGCTCACGCTCAACAACCCCGACGAACGCAACACGCTCACGGCGCCGATGGTCGCGGAGATCATCGCGGCCATGGACGCCTTCGAGAGCGATGAGGGAATCGGCGCGCTCGTCGTGACCGGAACCGCACCGGCGTTCTGCGCGGGCGCCAACCTTGGAAATCTCGCCGAGGCGACCGGTGAGAGCCTGGGCAGCATCTACGAGGGTTTCCTGCGCATCGCGCGGAGCCCACTCCCGACGGTCGCTGCGGTGAACGGCGCCGCGGTCGGGGCCGGGGCCAACCTCGCACTGGGTTGTGACGTCCGGATCATCGCCGACGAGGCGCGGATCGACACGCGTTTCCTGAACCTCGGAATCCATCCGGGTGGTGGCCACACGTGGATGCTGCGCCGGATCGCCGGACCGCAGGTGGCGATGGCGGCGGTCGTGTTCGGCCAGGTGCTCGGCGGCAAGGAATGCGAGCGGGTCGGTCTCGCCTTCCGGTCGGTGCCACGCGACGAACTCGCCGACGTCGCACAGGAATTCGCTGCCGGGGCGGCGTCGGTGCCGCGCGAGCTCGCGATCACGACGAAGGCGACGATCCAGGCGATGGCCGATGTCGACAACCATCCCGACGCAGTTGCGCGCGAACTGGAGCCCCAGCTGTGGAGCACGCGCCAGCCGTGGTTCGCCGAGCGCCTCGCCGCGTTGAAGGCGAAGATCTCGTCGAAGTAGAGCCTGAGCCCGGGTCCGTTCGGCCGGCATTCGGATGTGACCGTGGTCACGGAAAAGCGCGCAGAACTGTTACACGCGACCCCTGGCTCGGTGAACGTGGCATGACCTAGGGTTGGACGGACAGGAACCGAATCCACCGCGGCGTTATCAACCTGTGCCGCAAAGTAGGAGGTCACCAATGAGCCAGCGACATCGCGACAGCGAGACGCCCCAGATGCTGCCGAAGCAGGAAAGGCGAGCGCACGCACACAGCGAGCGCCACCGAATCCATGTGGAGTTGCAGTCCGTCGCTCAAGGAGTTTCGTCGGGGGTCGCCCCGGAAGACCTCCACGAGCCGGGGAGCGCCTGGAAGCCGTCGCACCACCATGATGCCGACGTGGCCAAGAACAAGCTGGCGAAGCGCAATCGCACCAAGCGCCATTGGAAGACCAAGATGTGGAAGCGTCGCACGCAGCTGCGCGAAGCGAAGATCGAGATGCTGCAGTCGACCCGGGAGAAGTCGGGCATCATCACGACCTGACGCTCACCTGCCTTCATGAGCCGCCCGGAACGGGGCCCTGGGATGACCGGGGCCCCGTTCCGCGTCCTCGCTACATCGCGGAAGGTCGCGGCGGGGTTCGGGTCGGCTGGATCCCGTCGAGTGATCAGCCGGTCGAGCGGGCCCGGGTGCGGTCGGCAACGGCCGCTCGATACTCGTCGACCCGGCGGAGCTTGAGGTCCTCGTAGCCGCGGATCTCCATCGGGAGGGCGAGCGCTCCGAGTACCGCATCGATGTCGTCCGGGTGCGTCCGGAGGTGTTCGAGTTCCGCATCGACCTGAGCGAGGAATTCGTGGACGAGGGAGCGTTCGGTCCGGCGCATGTGGGTACGCCCGAACGGATCGAGCCGCGTGCCACGCAGACGTTTCCCTCTGGCCAGCGTCGACATCATCGGCCGCCCGACCGACGCGGGAACGCCGATCTTCGACGTCATCCCGAGCGCCTTCAACATCGGTGGATGCAGTCGCCAGGTGATCGTTGCGCCTTCTCCGCCGACACGTTCGGCAGCGGCGTGCGCATCGTCGGCGAGCAGCAGCCGGGCGATCTCGTACTCGTCCTTGTACGCCATCAGCTTGTGCAGCGACCGAGCTGTGGTTTCGGTGAGACGGGGGTCCGCCGTGTGCACCGACTCGACCCGGTCGAGGAAACGGCCTGCATACGCCCGGTCCTGATAGCCGACGAGATCGGCGGCGAGCATCGTGATGTCCTCTGCCAGTTCATCGTCGACTCCGAGGGCGGCGATCCGTGACGAGAGGCGGCTCGGCAGCGGCGGGACGGTGACGGTCGGAGTCGTCCCCGGTCGACCGGCTGCTGCGGTTTCGACCGATGCGAGGTCGTCGATCCAGGCCCGGCCCCACCGCAGCGCGTCGATGTTGGTGTCGACCTGGACTCCGTTGAGTCGGATCGCCTCCTCCACCGACTCCGGCCGGATCGGAAGGGCGCCATGTTGGATCGCCGCCCCGATCACGAAGATGTTGGCCGACGTCGCAGTGGCCAGCAGCGACTCCGTGAGGGCGCCCGCATCCACCAGGCGTGTCGCCGACACATCGGTTGCCCGATCGAGCTGAGAGCGGAGTTCGCCGAGTGGTGGAACGCGCCGCTCGGGGTGGCCGATCATCGACCCGGTCGCGGTCGGGCTCGTCGATCCGACCACCACCGTGTGGCCTTCACCGCAGACGTCGAGTGTTCGGCTCGTCGCTGCGGTCACGAGGTCGAACGCCAGGAGCACGTCGGCGGTTCCGCCACCGAGCAGATTCGAGTCGGGGGCACGGCCCGTCGACAGTCGGAGGTCGCTGACGACCGGCCCGGCCTTCTGCGACAGCCCGGTCTGGTCGAGACCTCGACTGTCGTAGCCGTCGAGCATCGCTGCGGTCGCGAGAATCTGGGCGGCGGTCACGACTCCGGTCCCGCCGATCCCGGCGATCCGGATGTCGACGTCGTCTGCCTCGACCCGCAGTGTCGGGTCCGGGAACGTCGCGGGTGGTCGAACGACCCGATCCGGGGTTCGATCGTCGCCGTCGGAGCGGACCACGGTCATGAAGCTCGGGCAGTCCCCGTCGAGACAGGAGAAGTCGAGGTTGCACGACGTCTGGTCGATCGATGTCTTGACCCCGAGCGGGGTGTCGATCGACTGCACCGACAGGCAGTTGCTGACCTCGCCGCAGTCGCCGCACGCCTCGCAGATCCGATGGTTGATCACGACCCGCTCCGCCGGCGTCGCCACGGTTCCGCGTTTGCGGTGGCGACGGTTCTGCGCGGCGCACGCCTGATCGTGGATGAGGACCGTCACACCCGGGACGTCGGCGAGAATCGTCTGCGCCTCGACGATGCGGGTTCGATCCCACACGTCGACCGTGCCGGCGTCGTCGCTCGGGAGCTCGACACGCCGGTATCGGTCGACGTCGTCGGTGGTGATGATCACCCGGCGCACACCGTGCGTGATCAGGATGTCGGCGATCTCGGGAACCCCGAGCTGGCCGACGGGATCCTGCCCGCCGGTCATCGCGACGGTTCCGTTGTGCAACAGCTTGTACGTGATGTCGACGCCGGCGGCGATCGCCGCCTGGATCGCGAGCTGGCCCGAGTGGAAGAACGTCCCGTCGCCGAGATTCTGGATGAAGTGCTGTCGATCGACGAACGGCGCCATCCCGATCCACTGCGCTCCCTCGCCACCCATCTGCGTCAGTCCGGCGGACGTGCCGACCTTCTCGTCGTCCATCAGCAGCGTCATCGTGTGGCAGCCGATCCCGGCGCCGACCAGGACGTCGTCGGGAACCTTCGACCCCCAGTTGTGCGGGCAACCCGAGCAGAAGTACGGAGTCCGCTCGACGCTCAGGGGGATCAGCTCGCGTTGCCGGTCCGGGCGTGCATCGCTCAGTCGGTCACCGATCCGGTCGTGCAATCGTCGGCGAAGGGCCGGGGCGATCAGGTCGGCGACGAGGACTCCGTATCCGACGATCAGTTCGGCGCCGGCGTCGTCGCGCTTGCCCACGACGCGCGGCGCTGCCGGAGAGCCGTACAGGGCATCCTTCAACAGGAGTTCGATGGTCGGATCCTTCTCCTCGACCACGATGATCTCGTCGAGTCCGTGTGCGAAGTCGCGAGCGACATCGGCATCGAAGGGGAGGGGCATGCGGAGCTGGAGGAGCCTGATTCCCGCGTCCTCGATGGCCGTGTCGGTCGACAGGCCGAGGCGACGCAACGCCTCGCGGACCTCGCCGTAGGTGACACCCGACGCGGCGATCCCGATCCACGCATCCGAGGCACCGACGGTCACGCGGTTCAGCCGGTTGGCAGCGGAGTATCGACGTGCGCGTTCGAACCGGGTCGTGCGGATGTCCCGCTCGATCGCCATGTTGAACGGTGGGAGCAGGCGTGCATCCGGCGTGTGGACGAGCGGCGCGCCCTCGACGTGCATGTCGGGGATGACGATCTCCAGCCGGTCCGGTGAGATGTCGACGGTGCCCGAGCCGTCTGCGACCGCAGCGACGATCTTCATCGAGGTCCACAATCCGGTTGCGCGGCTCATCGCGATCGCGTGGCGTCCGAGGTCCAGCGCTTCCTGGACGTCGGCGGGGTAGAAGACCGGGAGATGGAGATCCATCAGGGCGAGGTCCGAACTCGACGGAACGGTCGAACTCTTGGCCGCCGGGTCGTCGCCGACGATCACGACTGCCCCGCCGAGATGTGACGCCCCGGCGTACACGCCGTGGCGGATGGCGTCGCCCGCTCGGTCGAGGCCGGGGGCCTTGCCATACCAGATGCCGAGGACCCCGTCGTGCGTCGCGTCGGGTTGCCCGGGCGCGAGCTGGCTGCCCATCACGGCGGTCGCACCGAGCTCTTCGTTGACGTTGGGCGAGATGACGAACATGACCTGCGGTTCGGCCCGTGCTGCTCGGGCGAACTCCTGGTCGAGTCCGCTGAGCGGTGAACCCTGATATCCCGACGCGAAGGCCGCCGTGTTCAACCCGAGCGCTCGGTCGGCCCGGAGTTGCTCGATCGGAAGTCGGGCGAGCGCCTGGATGCCGGTCATGAACACGGTGTCGTCACCGTCGCCGTAGCGATCGGACAGCTGATAACCCCTGCGTGACTTCGACGTTGTTCGTGGCACCTCGAGCGTTCCTCCGTCGTCACCTCCCCGTCGACGACGGGCGCGCGGTCACTCTGTCACGGGTTCAGCGCCCGATCCAGTCCCTCTCGAAGTCGGCCCGCCGGACGAGCCACTCCTCGCTGGTCATCGCGTATCGGACGTGATCTTCCCAACAGCCGTTGATCTCGAGGTAGCGCAGCGCGACACCCTCCTCGCGGATGCCGAGCTTCTCCATGATCCGACGACTGCGGGTGTTGCGCGGCACGATGCAGATCTCCACGCGGTGGAGTCCGAGTTGTTCGAACGCGAACTGCATCACGAGGGCAACGCCCTCGACGGTGAAGCCGTGGCCGGCATGCGCCTGATCGATCCAGTAGCCGATCGTGCACGATTGCATCGCGCCGCGGATGACGTTGTTGAGGTTCACCTCGCCCGCGATGCGCTGGTCGATGAAGAGCCCGAACTGATAGGCCGTACCGGTCGTGCGGTCGCGATCGCGCTGGAGGCATCGGGACGCGAAGGCCGACTTGTCGGTGGACGGGTTCGGCTGATGTGGAATGCGGCTCGGTTCCCAGGTGGTCAGCCAGGCATCGTTGCGTGTCCGAACCTCACTCCAGGACGCGAAGTCGTTGACCGCGAGCGGTCGCATCATGATCCGGCGTCCGTACAGGTGGACCGGTGCCGGCGGACGCGTGGGGTGGCGAAGACCCATCTCAGCTTTCTCCGCGGTCGGCTTCGGCGTGGGTCGTGATCGCGACGGACGACAGTTCGAAACGGCGCATCATCGCGAGGACCACGCAGCACGTCGCGATGATCGTGTCGACGTGGTCGGCATCGAGGCCGGGATTGTGGATCCGGTCGGCCCTCGCTTCGGACACGAGCGTCCGGAACACCTCGTCGGCATCGGGGCGTTCGAGGGTGTAGCCGGTCGGCACGTCGTCGAGACCGACCTCGACGCGAGCGAGCGTCGTCGAATGCGGGCCGACGAAGACGACCCCCGGTGCGTCGAGCACGAGTGGCGACTCACGGATGACGTCGTCGAGGTGGTCGGTCACGATGCCGAGCGAGTTCGTGAGCTGTTCGGGTGACGGGCGATCGCTGCGTTCGAGTTCGTTCTCCACGAGTGACACCGGGCCGATCGGGACGGTCCAGTCGCCGCCTCCGACCATCGAGATCCGAAGTTCCCGATCGGCGACGTCGACGACGAGGTCACCCGGATTCATGCGTCCGCCACCGGTGGCATGCCAGGAGTTCCGGGTGGGACCCGCTCCAGTGTCCAGCGTCCGATCGCGTCGTCGCCGGTCGCCAGATGGTTGGCGACGTGGGCGTGCAGACACTTGACGCCGACGCGGGTTCCGCCGACACCTCCCGATGGACGTGGGCCTGCGTGATCCTCGGCGATCGCGGCGTCTCGTTCGATTTCGTATCGACGATGGATCGACGCGATCGTCTCGTCCGCCAGCTCGGCCTCGACCTCGTCGATGGCTCCGTCGGCTTCGACGCGGCTGACCGCCTTCACCAGCTCGGCGCCGACCAGGTAGTAGCGGGTGGGCATCGGAGTTCCGTCGTCCAGGAACGGGGCGTTGCGAACGACGACGGGATCACCCGACGCATCGCGCACGATCACCTCGAACTCTCCGCGCGGTGTCCTGCCGAGGAGTTCGGCGACGCGGGCCCGATCGTCCATCAGCTCCGACGGCGGAGGAGGAACAGGACGATCAACAGGGCGACGATCGCCGGTGCGGCGCGCTTGAGGATCGAGCTGCCACTGACGTCCATCAGATCGATCGGATCGGCTGCGGGTCCGTTGATCTTGCGGACCGTCGGCTCTGCCGGCTCGTCGGATTCGGTGGCGGCGGTGGTCGTCGCCGGTGCCTCGTCCTTCGGCTCGGACGTCTCGTCCGCAGCGGGTGCGGCGACACCGTCCTCGTCGATCATCTTGTTGAGGTTGTCGGCGAACTGATCGATCAGCTTGGCGCTCACGTCGCCGAGGATGCCGCGACCGAACTGGGCCACCTTGCCGGTGATGTGCAGGTCGGTCGTGACCACGACCTTGGTGCTGGTCGGCGACAGGCTCTCGGCATGGGCGGAGATGTCGGCCGAGGCGTTGCCGCGGCCACCCGTGTCGCGCCCGGTCCCCTTGATGACCACGCGGTAGTTCTCGTCATCCTTCTCGACGAAGTGCGCGTCACCCTTGAACTGTGTCGAGATCGCGCCGAGCTTGACTTTGACGACACCGTGGTACACGTCGCCCTTCTCGTCGTCGTGGTGGACCTCTTGGAGCTCGGCGCCGGGGAGGCACGGAGCGATCTTCTCGAGGTCCGTGATGATCGGCCACGCTTCGTCGATCGCTCGGTTGACCGTGAACTCATTGTTCAGTTGTTCTGCCATCGTCGGAGATCCTCTGCAGTGTCGATGTCGGTGGGGGAACCCGTGCACGGTACTTCACGTACGAGTGCGGGGTGAAGACGCATCAGGCTACGGGCACCTTCGTCTCCTTCGGAGGGAAGCAGGTCCCACACGGAATGATGAAGGGCGACGGGGTTGGCGCGCCGATCACCATAGACCGCGACGGCGATCGGGGTGACTGCCGTGGCGGAGGATGCGACGGCACGCCACGCGGTTGCTTCGATCCCCGGTTGATCCGCGAGCCCGATGACCGCGACGGTGCTCCCGCGGGCACGGGCGACGTCGAGACCGGTGCGGACCGATGTCATCTGGCCGTCCTGCCAGGAGGGGTTGTGGACGGTCGTCACCGCCGCGCCGTTCCGGTCGCCGTCATCCGGGTCATCTGCCTCGTCGAGTCCGAGTTCCACGGCCGAGAGCCGCCCCGTCACCACGACGACCGTGCCCAGTCGCGCCGCGATTGCGGTCGCGATCGATCGATCCGCCACCGACTCGGCGGGTCGGTCGTTCGACGCAGGCAGTCGTGCTGACAGTTTGTGACCGATGTCACGGAAGCGGCTCCCTGCCCCCGCGGCGAGCACGATCGCGGTGGTCGACACCTCGCGGTCGGCGGGCGCGTCGAACCTGCTCACCGGTGCACTCGCGGCGTGTCGAGGAGACGCATCGGATGAATTCTGCACGATGATTCCGTTCCGAAGATGTCGGTCGGGTGACGATGGAACGATCACGCGACTTGAGTATGTCGAATTGATGACGATATGTTGTCGCTTCGTCACACAACGACGTGCCACAACGGAGTGGCGTCGTCGTCGGCCGTCCGCCGCGACAGGACCCTTCGTCTCATGACCTTCACCACTCCGTCTCCTTCCGTGCGTCTCCGCCGAGGTCTGCGTGCCGCCGCGCTGGTCGCCGCGTCCTTCGGGGCGTTCACGACCGCAGTTGCCTTCGACGGAGGAACGGTGTCCGCCGAATCCGCCGGGCTGCCCGTCAACGCACTCGCGCCGGAGATCACCAACTCGGCACGAGCAGCGGTCGCCGCGCTCGATGCGTACGCCGAGTCCGGATCGGTCGCCGACGAACAGACCCTGGCCTGGCACCGGGCCGCAACCGCGCGCTACACGGCTCGCCAGCTGGGCTACGACGAACTCGCGATGGTCCACGCCTGGGGCTCGACGGGCCTCTCCCACCAGCGTGCCGTGCTCGGCGCACTCACCCAGGTCGGGGTGCCGTACCGCTCGAACACCAGCATCGAGAACGAGGGCTTCGACTGCTCCGGCTTGACCACCTATGCCTGGAAGGGTGCCGGTCTCGAACTGACACGACAGTCGGGTGCGCAGATCTCCCAGGCCGAGCGCCTCGACCGGGAACAGGCGATGGCCGGCGACCTCGTGCACTACCCCGGTCACGTGATGCTGTACCTCGGTGTCGACGACGCGATCGTCCACTCGGTCATGTCCGGCCGGACCGTCGAGGTGGACACCATCCGCCGCGGCAGCGTGAGCTTCGGCGACCCCACCCACACCCGCTGACCCAGCGCCCGCGCCACAGCGGCCAGCCGCACGTCGGGTCACCGC